>JAWQFQ010000012.1:0-86077 GCA_035967975.1 Scytonema sp. PMC 1070.18 | reverse complement strand
TGTTCCCGATTCAGTATCTGTTAATTTAGCATAACAAGTACTGAAGAACCATAATTTTTATCTTTCCTGTGATTCCACAAGAATTGGTAAAGTGTTAGCTCATTATGAGTTTTACAAAATGGTTAGAGAAGTTCCTGGTGCAATTGTCGAATGCGGTGTTTTTAAAGGAACTTCCTTGGTCAAATTTGCAACATTTCGTGATTTATTTGGAAATGCATACTCTAAAAAGATTATTGGATTTGATACTTTTGGGAAATTTCCTGAAACTAATTTTATACAGGATAAAGTTCCTAGAGAAAATTTTCTAAAAAATGCAGGAGATACAAGTATTTCAGAAGAACAATTACTAAAAGTACTAAATTCTAAAGGAATAGATAAAAATGTAGAATTAGTAGGTGGAAATATATTAGAAACTGTGCCAAAATATGTAGATAAGCATCCAGAGTTAAAGATTTCGTTATTAAATCTGGATACAGACATATATGAACCAGCGGTTGTAATTCTAGAATATCTTTTCCCACTAATAACCAAGGGAGGAATTCTAATTTTAGATGACTATGGAGTTTTTCCGGGTGAAACTCAAGCAGTAGACGAATATTTCAAAAAACAAAATGTGGAAATTAAAAAATTTCCCTTTTGTATGACACCTTGCTATGTAGTGAAGGCGTAAAGAAAGGAGATATGTGTTCCCTATGCAAATAGATAGAAATTTAGGAAAATATATTGTCTTTTCTGAAGATAATATTCTGAATGCTCTCAAAAAAATTAGTGACAACAAGAGTAGGATTATTTTCTCTGTTACGGAATCTGGAATTTTAGATGGTATTTTGACTGATGGAGACTTCAGGCGTTGGTTGGTGAATCAGAGCAATATAGATTTAAACCAGCCTGTTTGGAAGATTGCTAATAAAAACTTTAAGTATGCTTTTTTTCAGGATAAACCTGAAAAAATACGTTCTTACTTCTCTAATGAAATTGAATTTATACCTCTGCTAGACCACAATCATCATTTGGTTGCAATTGCTAGAAAGCGACCTAATGGTGTTCAAATTGATAGATTTAAGATTGATGCAGAGTCGCCAACTTTTGTGATTGCAGAGATTGGCAACAATCACAATGGAAGTTTAGAACTAGCTAAGAAATTGATTGATGAAGCAATAGGAGCAGGAGCTGATTGTGTTAAGTTCCAAATGCGGAGTCTACGATCGCTGTACCGGAACGCAGGTAATGCTAATGATGCCAGTGAAGATTTAGGCTCCCAGTACACCCTAGACTTGCTCTCTCGCTTCCAACTCAGTCCAGAGGAGATGCTAGCTGCTTTTGACTACTGCAAAAAGCAAGATATTCTGCCTCTATGTACTCCTTGGGATTTAGAAAGTTTGCAACTTTTAGAAGAGTACAGGATGCCAGCCTATAAGGTGGCGTCAGCAGATTTGACGAATCATGACTTGCTAAACGCACTTGCTCAAACTGGCAAACCGATAATTTGCTCTACAGGTATGTCAACCGAAGCAGAAATTGCAGAAACAGCTAACCTTTTACAGCGCTTAGGAGCAATGTATATATTGCTGCACTGTAACTCTACTTACCCTGCACCCTTCAAGGATGTCAATCTCAACTATCTCAATCGACTCAAGGAAATTGGTGATTGTCCTGTAGGCTATTCAGGACACGAGCGAGATATTCATGTGGCGATCGCAGCTGTTGCTAAAGGCGCAAAGGTGATTGAAAAACACTTTACCCTAGATAAGTCTATGGAAGGCAACGACCATAAAGTGAGTTTACTCCCAGACGAATTTAAAGCAATGGTGCGGGGTATTCGCCAAGTCGAAGAAGCTTTAGGAGCTGCCTCTGAACGCAGACTTAGCCAGGGAGAACTTATGAACCGCGAAACTCTCGCCAAAAGTCTGATGATTAACTGCAATTTACAACCGGGACAAGTGATTGCAGCAGAAATGATTGAAGTCAAAAGCCCTGGACGCGGTTTACAACCCAATCGTAAAGCTGAACTTATCGGACTAAAAGCCAAAAGGTACTTTAAGGCAGGTGACTTTTTCTTTCCCAGCGACTTAGAACAAGAGCACGTTCAAGCCCGTCACTATAGATTTCAACGTCCTTGGGGTGTACCCGTTCGCTATCATGACTTTAAAACCATTTTGGCGAAAACAAATCCTGACTTGCTCGAGTTTCACCTTAGCTACAAAGATTTAGAGCAGGATATTTATCAATATTTTGACCAGCCATATGACTTAGATTTAGTAGTTCACAGCCCAGAGTTATTTTCTGGTGACCATATTTTGGATTTATGTTCCTTAGATGAAAACTATCGTCAGCATTCTATTCGCGAATTACAACGAGTGATTAATATAACCCGTGACTTGAAACCCTTTTTCAAGCAGTCTTCTCGACCTTGTATTGTCACTAACATTGGTGGTTTTACCATTGATGCACCACTCCCTCATTCTAAACGTAGCAATTTTTACAATTTACTTCGTGACAGTTTAACCGCACTTGATACGGAAGGAGTAGAAATAATTCCTCAAACAATGCCTCCATTTCCCTGGCACTTTGGTGGTCAGCGTTACCATAACTTATTCGTAGATCCTGAGGATACTGTTGAATTTTGCCGCCAATATGGATATCGAGTGTGTTTAGACATATCCCATTCTAAACTTGCTTGTAACCATCACAAACAATCTTTCAAAAGTTTTATTGAACAAGTAGGACCATTAACTGCTCATCTCCATATTGCTGATGCTGACGGTGTGGACGGTGAAGGTCTTCAAATTGGCGAAGGAAATATTGATTTTCCAGCTTTAGCTGAAAATTTGGAAAAAACATCCCCAAAAGCTTCTTTTATTCCAGAAATTTGGCAAGGACACAAAAATGAAGGAGAAGGATTTTGGACTGCTCTTGAAAAACTAGAGAAGTTATTGGCAGTTGTTTGAGAAGCTATCAGCCGTCAGCTATCAGCTATCAAATATTTGAGTATTTCAGTAGCTTACTCAATATCATTCGGTGAATATAAAACCAAAAGATAGCTGATAGCTATTAGCTAAACCCTTAAGTTGCTAGAAGTTTTGAAGAGGAATCATGAAAGAGTTTTATCCAAGTGTAACCTATTATGGCATCGGGGAAATTTTGAAAAGATATGCAAAATACCCCCTTTTTCTACCCTGTCCTGTAGCCATTCAGCATGGATGGTCTATCATTCCCACTGCACACGATGCTCGTTGTGACGTTCCTGAAAACTGGTACTGGTCTCACTGGCTAGAAGACCAGTATAGACAACAATTTGATAGCATAAATACTCGGTCAATTGGAGCACCTTTTCTGTATCTCTTGAAACTCATGAAATACTCTGAAATTCCAGATTCACAAAGAAAGGGCTCTATCGTTTTCCCTTGCCATTCTAGCAAACTCATTGATGTAGATTGCGACTTTGAAGAATATGCTGATCTACTTGACAAATTACCAGATGAATACAAGCCTATCACTGTGTGTATTTATCATTTAGATCGAGACAAAGGTTTAGATAAACCTTTCTTGAAGAGAGGGTTCAAAGTTGTTAGCAATGGCAATAACCTGTTTGAAACACAGTTTTTAACAAATTTCATTGCTAATACGCATGACAAAAAGTACGCTTTCTCTAATCAAATGACTTCTGCTTTATTATTTGCTTCAGTCATGGGTTTATCCTCGTTCTTTTATGGTCCTGAATTTAGAACTAAATCCGAAGATCCAAACTACCAAAATCTAGACTATACAAACCATCATCGAAAATGGGAAACCAAATACAACAAGTATTTTAAGTTTCCTAATTGCTCTCTAGAAGAACAACGGAGAATAGCAGCAAGAGAGTTGGGAATGGAACTTCTGCTGTCACCTTTTGAAATGAGATGGCTGTTATGGCGGTTAACTCTTGATAGGAAGTATCTTAAATTACTAGCCCGAAAAGTAATTGACTCTACTAAGTATCAAGTCAAAAAGACTTTCCCTCTACTGTATAAGATACATCTTCTTCTTAAGAAGAATACTGACAAATATCTTGTTCAGTCGTGAAGCTCCTCCATATTTCTTAACTAGATTTTACCGCTAAAGCGATCGCATAAGTCTATCTTTAAAATGGACTAGCGATCGCTAGCTTTTCGACCACGCTGTTACCTTTGTTGTTTCTATATTATCAGCATTACATACAACTTTCTTGAAGCTCATTAATTGTTTAGTATATCTTTATACTCTAGACCTCTTTCATAAAGATTAGATAAAAACCACCTATAATACGTAAGATAAATCCTGAACTTAAGAACAATAAGAAGTAAATTAACTTGTAACTGTATAGCAACAGTATTTTTTGGGTGACTCAAAATACTTTTATGAGAAACAACCTGATTCTTTCCCAGACCAGTTGTCCACCCAGTTCTCACTAACGGGTTACTCATTATCATACCATTTCTAAAGTTTTTGGATACCAACACAGATAGACTCATATCTTGCAGCTGGGCCAAAAACCGGGTTTCTTGAGAATGACGACGCTAGAAAAGCTTAAGTTTTCGTTGAGAAACCTGGTTTTTTAGATATTGTTGAGAATGGTGCAAGATGTCAGTAGATCAACGCTCGCTGGAAAACCTGTATAAATAATGTAACTAGGTTATGCACATCCTACACATTAATCAATCTGATGTTTCTGGAGGAGCCGCGATCGCAGGCTATCGACTCCATCAAGGTTTGCTTGCTCAAGGGGCTAACTCGCGGTTGTTTGTAGGAACAAAGAAAATCAACAGTGATCGTGTAGCGACCATAGCTCGAAAAACTTTTCAAGCTAAAATTCTGCGTCGCTTTAGCCATCCTCTGGGTTTAAATTATCTCCATTTCATTGGCGCTTTTGATATCCCCAAGCATCCTTTCTATAAGGAGGCAGATATCCTTAACTTCCACAACCTGCATAGTGGAACTTTCAATTATCTAGCCATACCATCACTCGCTGAAAATAAGCCAGCTGTTTTTACTCTCCATGATATGTGGAGTTTTACGGGGCATTGTGCTTACAGCTATGACTGCGATCGCTGGAAAACTGGATGTGGTCAATGTCCTTATCCAGAGAGCTACCCAAAAATTGTGAGAGATAGTACTCGCTTAGAGTGGAGGCTAAAGAACTGGGTTTACAGTCGCGCCAATCTCACGATCGTGACTCCTAGCAAATGGTTAACAGAGCAAGCTCAATTGAGTATGTTTAGTCCTTTACCCATACATCATATTCCGTATGGTATTGATACGGAGGCATACCAACCTCTCGATCCCGAACAGTGCCGTTCTTTGCTTGGTATTCCTGTTGGTAAAAAAGTTCTCATGTTTGGGGCTGATAGCTTACAAGATTCTCGTAAGGGTGGAGATATCCTACTGAAAGGGTTACAAAAATTACCCCCATCACTGAAAGCCGAAACAGTTTTGTTAACCTTGGGTCATGGTGGTGAGACAATTTCTGAGGCAGTAGGGATAACTAGTGTCAATCTTGGTTATGTCAGTAGCGATCGTCTAAAATCCATTGCTTATTCTGCTTCTGATTTGTTTATTTTTCCAACCCGTGCCGATAATCTTCCCCTAGTCCTACAAGAGAGTATGGCGTGTGGTACCCCAATGGTTTCGTTCAAAATTGGAGGTGTCCCTGATTTAGTGCGTCCCGGAGTCACGGGCTACTTAGCTACACCAGAAAATGCTGATGATTTCTGTCATGGAATTGTTGAGTTGTTAGAAGACGAAAAGCTACGCCATCGCATGAGTCAAAATTGTCGGGCGATCGCTTTGGCAGAGTATACTTTAGAACTTCAAGCACAACGGTACATCCAGTTGTACGGTCAGATTTTAGAGAAACGCTCGCATTCTTCAAACTGACTCAGTTTTAGGGAAGGAACCGATTAAGTGTAACAAGGTGAATCGACGGGAAACATTGAAATATCAATTTTTAAGTGGGACGTTCAATTAAATTTCTTAGATCAGGACATATTTTTTTCTGAAGCATTAAGTGTTGAAAATCAATTATGAATATGCAAATTATACTTTCCGAGCTAGAAATTTCATCAAAAAATCTTGATTTAGAAGACAAAACCGGATTTTTTTTTGAACCTTAAATATATTTTTCTGATAGAAAATATCACGATGTTTAGAAAATACAACATAAATGAATACGAAAGAGCTGATCATTGAAGCGGGACGAGTTGAGACCCAGTACTGGAAAGATATCTGGACTTATCGGGAGCTATTTTACTTTCTGGCGTGGCGTGATATTTTAGTGCGCTACAAGCAAACTGTGATTGGGATGGCGTGGGCATTAATTCGCCCATTTTTAACAATGGTGGTGTTTACCGTTGTCTTCGGCAATTTAGCAAAACTGCCTAGTGAAGGAGATGCACCATATGCAATTCTGGTGTATTCCGCTTTATTACCTTGGCAATTTTTTGCCACTGCACTGACAGAATGCAGTAATAGCTTACTTAACAACAGCAATTTGCTTTCTAAAGTCTACTTTCCTCGGTTGATTGTCCCCATTAGTTCTGTCATTGTCAGCTTTGTAGACTTTATGATTTCTGGTATGATTTTACTCGGATTAATGGCGTGGTACAATTTTTTACCAAATGGCCGTATTTTGACTCTGCTATTATTTATTTTGATTGCCTTCGCCACTGCAATTGGTGCGGGATTGTGGTTGGCAGCGTTGAATGTAGAGTATCGAGACTTTCGATACATTGTGCCGTTTATTGTCCAGTTTGGTCTGTATATTTCTCCTGTAGGGTTTAGCAGCAAAATCGTACCCCAACAGTGGCGTTTACTCTACTCATTGAATCCAATGGTGGGGGTAATTGATGGCTTCCGGTGGGCTATTTTGGGTAAAGAATCAACTATTTATTTGCCCGGATTCATGCTATCGCTAGGACTAGTTGTTTTATTGCTCATAAGCGGAATTTGGTATTTCCGCAAAATGGAACGCAAATTTGCAGATGTGATATGATGAGGAAAACACGTGACTAATACAGTTATTAGAGTTAGAAATTTAAGTAAAAAATACGTTTTAGGGCAACAGCAAGTAGGAAAGAGCAACTACAACTCTTTGCGAGATGTGATGACAGAGAAAGCAAAGTATTTAGGTCAAAAACTAATCCAGCCTTCTCAGTCAGAAAAAATCAAAAGAACCCGTGAAGATTTTTGGGCTTTAAAAGATGTTTCATTTGAAATTCAGCAAGGTGAGAGAGTTGGCATTCTTGGTCGTAATGGTGCTGGAAAATCAACGTTACTGAAAATTTTAAGTAGAATTGTAGAGCCTACTCAAGGGAGAATTTCAATTATAGGAAGAGTTGCAAGTCTTTTAGAAGTGGGTACAGGTTTTCATCCAGAATTAACAGGTAGAGAAAATATATTTCTCAATGGAGCAATTCTTGGAATGAGTCGAGAAGAAATTAAAAGAAAGTTTGATGAAATCGTTGCTTTTGCTGAAGTTGAAAAGTTTTTAGATACGCCTGTCAAACGGTATTCATCAGGGATGTATGTAAGGCTAGCATTTGCAGTAGCTGCTCATTTAGATCCAGAAATCTTAATCGTGGATGAAGTTTTAGCAGTAGGTGATGCCCAGTTTCAAAAAAAATGCCTAGGTAAGATGCAGGATGTCTCCAAGGACCAAGGCCGAACTGTTCTATTTGTAAGCCACAATATAGATGCAATCCAACGATTATGCTCCCAATGCATAATGCTAGAACGGGGTCAATTGACAGCCCAAGGTGAAACAGAAAGTGTTGTTACGCGCTATATATCTAATAATTCGACCATACAAGCTTCGCCTAATCAATGGATTGATGTATCACAAGTCAGCCGAAAGATGGGAACAAGGGAAGCTCAATTTGTCGCAGTCCAATATAGTGGTCTTAACGAAGCTACTGCGTTTCAACCTTATTCAAACGGTCCGCTTGAAGTTTTATTAGCTATTGAATCAGATTCAGTTAGACGTATTGGAAGTATTGCTGTTTCTCTGTTGGACAAATTTGGAACCAAACTGGTTAACGCTGATTCTCTTGCACTCGGTGAAATTCTAACTCTTCAAAAGGGAAAGAATATAGTGAAAATAAAAATTGAAAAACTATATCTAAATCCTGGTGTCTACGTAGTTGTTTTGTGGCTTGCCGATCCACTAATAGGAGCAGTCTTTGATTTTACTGAATCGGCATTTGAAATTGAAGTCATGAATCTTCAAGTTGAAGGACTTGGTATTAAGTCGAGTGCTGATGGACTGGTTATATGTAATTTTGATGTTATGCAGATGACTAATTTAAATATATAAAAAAACTATATTTTGTCTATATATTAAGACTTTAGGACTTTGATTATGAATGAGCAACATCCATACCGCGCAATTATTCCACCAGTTCCAGAAGGAGAAGCACAACCGCTTTGGTCTGTAATGATTCCAACATACAACTGTGCTAACTATCTGCGTGAGACACTAGCTAGTATCCTATCCCAAGATCCAGGTTCAGAGATTATGCAGATTGAAGTGGTCGATGACCATTCTACAAAAGACGATCCAGCAGCAGTTGTAGAAGAAATAGGTCATGGTCGTATCAGTTTTTATAGACAACCTAAGAATGTAGGCTTTATTAAAAATTTTGAAACTTGTTTACAGCGATCTCGAGGAAAGTTAATTCACCTACTGCATGGCGATGACTGTGTACTAAATGGTTTCTATTGCAAATTGCAAAAAGCCTTTGAGCAACATTCAGAAATAGGAGCTGCTTTTTGTCGCCATATTTATATGGATGAGGATAGTCATTGGCAACGAATTTCAGGGTTAGAACAACCTGAAAGTGGTATTTTGAGTGATTGGTTGGAAAAAATCGCTGCTGGACAGCGTTTGACCACACCCTCAATTGTTGTGCGTCGTACAGTATATGAACAACTGGGGGGATTTGACCGTCGCATATCCTGCTGTGGTGAGGACTGGGAAATGTGGGTTCGTATTGCTACACGTTATCCAGTGTGGTACGAAGCTGAACCACTAGCAGTTTATCGATTGAAGGCAGCCAATAATCTTGCTTCTACTTCAGTTCGCACTGGCGGTTATATTCGAGATATGCGTATAGCTGCTGAAATTATTGACACATATTTATCTACTTATTTGCCTCATAAAATTGCCAAGCAACTAATAAGTAAAGCCAGAGAAACGTACGCGCATTGGGCACTTGGAACTTATTACTTACCTGGAACTGCACGCCAAATGCTTGCTGATGGCGATATGGCAGCTGCAAGTGCTTTACTTATAGAAGCACTTAAGACTAGCCATTCCTTTGGAATTATTAAGGCAGTAGGTTTGCTATTTTTGTGGTTTGGAGCCCAATGGATAAGGGGGAAAACACGCAGGATAATTTCACTCTGCCTCAATCCTGGAAACATAATGGAGCTTTATGTTCGTCCTCTGGTTCTAAAAGCTAGTATAAGACATATTTATGGACTCAAGGAAATAAATTACGCTATCGACGAATTGATAGTGTTGTGTGTTGTTAGAAATGGAGAGCTTTATATCAAGTCATTTATTGAACATTATCTTACATTAGGAGTTAAGCATATAGTTTTTCTAGATAATAACTCAACGGATGGCACTATTGAAATAGCAAGGAAATATCATAAAGTCACTATTCTTCAAACTAAATGTCCATACAGAAAATATGAAACTATCATGAAACATTATTTAGTTAATAGATTCTCAAAAAATAAATGGAATATTTTTGCCGATATTGATGAACTTTTTGATTATCCTTATTCTAATTTCGTGAATATCAACTCACTGTTAACTTATCTCAATAAGAATTGTTACACAGCCGTCGTAGCGCAAATGTTAGATTTATTTTCAGATAAAAATTTAGCAAGTTTAAAGAGTCAAAAGGAAGATTCTCTTAAAGAAACTTATCCTTATTATGATATCTCGAATATTTGTAAGAAAAAGTATCCTTATGAAACAGTATCGAATAAAAATTTGAATTGGCACTGGGGTGGAATTCGTAAAACTGTGTTTGGTACTAACAACTGCTTAACAAAAGCGGCTTTAGTTCTTGTCAATAAGAAAATTAAGATTTTTGTTAATTGTCATCATGTTTTGAATGCAAATATAGCTGATTTTACGTGCGTTTTACTACATTACCCTTTTCTTAGTTCCTTTTATGACAAAGTTCAGGAAGCTGTAAAAACGGACAGATATGCTGTGTCTGCAAGTCATGAATATAAAATGTATTGGCAGGCATTAGAAAAAGATCCATATCTTAATCTTAAGCAAGAAGCATCTGAAAAATTAGAAGATATAAACTCTTTAGTGGAAAAGAATTTTTTAGTAGTCTCTGAAAAATATCTGTATTGGGTTAAAACAAATCACCAAAATCAGTTTGATTGAAAGAACTAAAAATATATTTGGGAATATGCAGCAAGAATTGACAATCGCTTTGATGCCTTGTGGTAGCCTCTTTGAGGACTTTTTTGACACAATTGGAGTTTCGTTTGAAACTTTACGTAACGAATTAACAGGTGGTTGGATGTTCAACTACATTGATGCGCTGCAACTTGCAGGTGTGCAAACTGTGTTAGTATTCGTTTCTGCCCGTGTTTCTGAAACATTGCAGTTTACACACAAACCTACAGGCGCTAAGGTATGCATTTTGCCTGCGCCTAAGTTGCATCGTGCCTTTCGTCATGCCACTCGGTTTGCCAAATTTTCAAAGAAGGCTGTGTTTAAAAGTTTAGACTCTTACCTAATTCTCCCACTTCGACAGCTCGCGAGTGAACTAAAGCTTCATGGTTGTGATGCAATTTTGTTTCAGGACTATGAAAACCCAAGTTTTGATATGAGTGTTTTGTTGGGACATCTGTTGGGGTTATCAGTTTTTGCGACTTTCCAAGGAGGTAGTGGGCAGCGAAGTTTGTTTGAGTATCCGCTCCGCCCACTGGCGTTACACGCTTGTACAGGTTTGATTATAGCCACGCAAACAGAAATTGAGCGTGTATGTAGTTCCTATAAAGTATCCCCTGCAAAAATAGCACGTATTTTCAATCCAATGGATGTGACGAATTGGCAAGCGATTGACCGGATTGAGGCACGAGCATCTCTAGGTATTTCGACTGAAGCTCGGGTAGTAGTATGTCACGGCCGTATTGATATTGCTCAAAAAGGGTTAGATATTTTACTAGACGCTTGGGAGCAGATTATTTGCGAACGTCCTGGTCAAGAACTACAACTGCTTTTAGTAGGAACAGGCAGTGATGCAGATGTATTGTGTCAGCGTATTGCGACTATGCAATTGCAGAGTGTTTTATGGGTAAATGAATATGTGCGAGATCGCATGGCAATTCGGCGATACCTTTCTGCTGCTGACGTTTACACCCTCCCATCCAGACATGAAGGCTTTCCGGTAGCTCCCATTGAGGCTATGGCTTGCGGTCTACCTATAGTTGCAGCTAATGCTCCTGGTGTGTCTGACATTCTTGAGCATGGAGAAGCTTCTGGAGGGTTAATAGTGCCATCTGAGGATAAGAAAGCATTGGCATTAGCACTCGGTCGGATTTTAGACAATGAAGCTTGGGGACGCGAATTAGGAAAGCGTGCCCGACAGCGTGTTGAAGAGCGCTTTTCTCTGGAGGTCATCGGCAAACAATTACGTGAGTTTATTTCCAATCGAGCACTTAAAAGTAGTTAACACTCAGGAAGCACTACTTAGTCCACAATCGTTCACAACTGTAAGCTATCTTTATTAAACTTATCTCAGGATGTATTATGATAAATGACCAATATTCTTATAGAACTACTGTTCCACCCGTACCAAAGGGAATCCATCGTCCTCTATGGTCAGTAATAATTCCCACTTACAACTGTGCAAATTATTTGCGCGAGACTTTGGCGAGTGTGTTAGCTCAAGCTCCCGGACCCGAAATCATGCAGATTGAAGTGGTTGATGACCATTCTACCAAAGACAATCCAGCAGAAGTTGTTGAAGAACTAGGTCGCGGTCGTGTTGGGTTTTATCGCCAACCAAAGAATCTCGGTCACACAGGCAATTTTCAAACTTGCTTAGAGCGATCGCGAGGAAAGCTGATTCATTTACTACACGGTGATGATTGTGTACGGGATGGTTTCTATAGCAAGATGCAGCGAGCTTTCGATGAACAACCAGAGCTAGGGGCTGCTTTCTGTCGCCACATCTTTATGGATGACCAAGGACATTGGCAATCTTTTTCTTCTTTACTACAACCTGAAAGTGGTGTATTGAGCAATTGGTTGGAGCGCATTATTGTCAAGCAATACATTCAAACACCTTCAATTGTGGTGCGACGCGATGTATACGAACGTCTTGGAGGATTTGATCGGCGCTTCAAATTTTATTATGAAGATTGGGAAATGTGGGTACGAATTGCTACACAATATCCAGTGTGGTACGAAGTTGAGCCGCTAGCAGCATATAGACTACGCTCAGCTTCTAATAGCGGACGTAGTGTGCGTACTGGAGAAAATGTACAAGATATACGAACAGGTCTTGAAATTGTTCGGTCGTACTTATCTAATTACCTTCCGCAAACCACAGTCAATAAACTTCTTAATGAAAACAAGGAATATTCAGCACTCTGTACTCTTGAAACTGCACGCCAGTTGCTTAGTTTAGGGGACACAGAGGGTGGAATAGCTCAGATTCGAGAAGCCCTTAAGTGTTGTCACTCTATAAAAGTTCTTAAAAAATTAGGACTGATATTCCTAAAAGTTGGAAAACAGCAATTGAGGCAGTTATTCAGTGTAATTACACCATCTCTAGTAAAATTTCAAAAAACTACTTAAATCGTAAATTCAGCCATGTCACTATCAACACCTATAGGTTTTCTCATCTTTAATCGCCCCGATTTAACAGAACAGGTTTTTGCATCTATTGCCCAAGCAAAACCTAAAAAACTATTTGTCATTGCTGATGGACCACGTTTTCCAGAAGAAGTAGAGAAGTGTGAAAAAACAAGAGCAATTATTCATAAAGTAGACTGGGATTGCGAAGTATTAACTAATTTTTCAGAGACAAATATGGGGTGTGGACGTCGTGAAGCGAGTGGATTTGATTGGGTTTTTTCACAAGTTGAAGAAGCCATCTTTTTAGAAGATGATACATTACCTGCGCCTTCTTTTTTTCATTTTTGTGAAACCTTACTTGAGCGTTATCGCGATGATGAACGAGTTATGCATATTAACGGTGATAACTCTTTGAGTCAAAAGCGAAATGAGTACAGTTATTACTTTTCAAAATATATGCATGGCTGGGGTTGGGCTTCTTGGCGAAGAGCATGGCAGCATTATGATTACTACATGAAGACTTGGCCCAAATTTAGGAAATCAGGTCTACTACAGCTTGTCTGTGAAGATCCACACGAGCAAAAGTATTGGTCAAATATCTTAGACCAAATGTATGCAGACCCTCAAGTCATAGATACATGGGATTATCAGTGGATCTATACCTGCTGGTCTCAAAATGGTTTAGCAATAGCACCTAATCAGAATCTGATTTCAAATCTTGGTTTTAACCGAGAAGATGCTGCCCATACTACAGGTGACAGCCCACGCTCAAAATTGACAACAACAGATATATGGGAAGTCTATCATCCTTTGTTTGTTGTTAAAGATCGAGAGGCGGATGATTATACCTTTAATTATATCTTTGACGAGAAAAAAAAGCGAAATAAAGGTACGCTCTTAGCAAGAATTTGCCAATTTTTTTATTAGAAAATACTTTATTGTATCTATTTAGAGATTTTTCTAGAGGACCAAATGTCTTTTTTGATACAAGATCGATAGTTTTGCCAGTTGAGTGTGTTAAATGTATCTTAACAAATTTAGAAACCCGGTTTTTTAGGTCTTGTTGAGAATAGTGTTGTCCGGTTAGTTAATCAGGTATAGATGAATAGGAGTATCTCAAATGAATTGCATTAACACTTGCTTATTGACAATATTTAGGCACTTGCTTTCTCGCTTGGAAAATTAATCAAACGATAAATCATGATTCTTTCATTAACACCATAACCAAGGTTTTTGTCCAGTCTAATTTAGATCCACCTAAAAATGTGGTATGAGCTAACATAAGTGCTACACCAGAGGGTTTTGCATATGAAAAAGATTTTAGTGACAGGGGCAGCGGGATTCGTTGGTTTTCATCTAACCCAAAAGTTATTGGTAAATGGGGAAGACGTTATCGGTCTAGACAACCTCAATGACTACTACGATGTTAATTTGAAGCAAGCCCGTCTCAATCAACTCGTCAATAACAAAAATTTCCAGTTTTTCCAATTAGACATAGCAAATCGAGTTGAAATTGCAGAATTATTTGGTAAGTACAAACCGGACATCGTGGTTCACTTAGCTGCTCAAGCAGGTGTTCGCTACTCATTGACTCATCCTGAAACGTATGTGGATACCAATTTAGTGGGTTTTGCAAATATTTTAGAGGGATGCCGACATACAGGAGTCAATCACCTCGTCTATGCTTCCTCAAGTTCAGTTTATGGAGCAAACAAAAAAATTCCATTTTCTGTCAGCGACCAGGTTGACCATCCTGTTAGCTTCTACGCCGCAACAAAAAAAGCAAATGAGTTAATGGCTCATACCTACAGTCATCTATATAGTTTACCAACCACAGGGTTAAGATTTTTTACAGTTTATGGTCCTTGGGGAAGACCAGATATGGCATATTTCTTATTCACGCAATCCATTTTGAACGGTAAACCAATTAAAGTATTTAACTATGGTAAGATGCGCCGTGACTTCACTTACATTGATGATATTGTTGAGGGAGTCATTCGCGTTATAGACAAGATTCCTCAAAGTCTATTATCTACATCCAACATTAAATCAGCACCTTACAAGCTTTATAACATTGGTAATAACCAACCTGTTAATCTCATTGACTTTATTGAAATATTAGAAAGCCATTTAGGTATAAAAGCTCAGAAAGAGTTAGTTCCTTTACAACCTGGAGATATCCCAGAAACTTATGCTGATATTGAAGATTTAGTAAAAGATACTGGTTTTAAACCCAGCATTCCCCTTGAAATTGGTTTAAAACATTTTGTGAATTGGTATCGTTCGTACTATAAAGTATAGAAAGAATCAACTTTTTCTTTAGGATCTATCAAAAAGGAACAAAATATGAAGCGAGCGCATCTTAACATTCACATATATTTCAGAAGTGAGGAAATAAATTTTTCAGATATTATATCGAGTCCTGTAACAAGGAAAAGACTTTCTCTGGTGTAAAACCAATTCTTTATGAAGCTGCATAGAATTCCTAACTGTCAAATCCTTGTTTAGAAAGAGTTTTAGTGCTACCTATTTTATGCATCTTCATAGAAAATTGCTATAAGTTATCCATTCTCAATTCACAGTTTTCTATTTTCCATATAGTTGAGAGGACAAAGTCATAAATTATGATGGGCATCAATGGACAAGAAGTTACAGAAAAGCAAAGTCATAATGATAGTGAAGTTGTTCTCTCAGTGAATGGAGTATCCAAAAAGTTTTGTCGAGATTTAAAGCAGTCTTTATTCTACGGCATTCAAGATATTACTTATGAAGTGCTGGGATTGCAAAACAACAACAGTAAACTGCGATCTAAGGAATTTTGGGCGCTGAAGGATGTTACCTTTCAATTGCGACGAGGGGAAGCACTGGGCTTAGTAGGGAAAAATGGGAGTGGTAAATCAACATTACTGAGAATTATTGCTGGTTTGATTAAGCCAGATACAGGCTTTGTGGAAGTGACAGGTCGGCTAGCACCATTAATTGCTTTGGGAGCAGGATTTAATCCAATTTTGACAGGGCGAGAAAACATTTATACCAATATGTCAATATTGGGATTGTCAAATAAAGAAATCGATAAACGGTTTGATGAAGTTGTAGAGTTTGCAGAAATTGGAGATGCAATTGATGCACCAGTAAGAAGTTATAGCTCTGGGATGGCAGCAAGGCTGGGATTTTCTTGTGCAGTTCATACCGATCCAGATATTTTGCTAATTGATGAAGTTTTATCAGTTGGCGACGTTAGGTTTAGAGCCAAGTGTCAAAGAAAACTTGGGGAACTACGTAAAAAAGAAGTTTCATTTATTTTAGTTTCACACAAAGCACAACAGTTAATGTCTATATGTGATAAGTCGGTTTATCTTTCCAAAGGTCAGTTTGTAGCTTTTGGAGATACTAATGCTATCATTCATCAATACGAAGAAGATTTATTTGGTGTCAAAAATCAAAAGTCTCAAGGAGTGATATTCTTACCAGACAAACCAGAAAACGACAAGATAGGCTTTAGTTTAAATTATATAAGATTTAAAGATGTTCAAGGAAATAATATCGATTCTCTTATAACTGGTGAAGCTGCTAACTTATGTTTGGGATTCAAAGCTAATAGAAAAATAGAAAATTTAAATATACGCTTTAAAATTAAAGATTTATCTGGTGAAGGTGATTTACTCTATCTAAGCAACTGGAATGATAATACTTTCTTCGATATCACTCCTGGGCAACATGAACTACAAATACAGTTCCCCTATCTGGGCTTAACACCAAATCACTATCATGGTTTTTTATTAGTGCGAGAAGGTTCTATATACACATTAGAAATAGTTGAAAACTTTAGGTTTATGGTTCATTCAAAAAATAACACAAGCCAGTCAATGTTCTATCAACCTTGTAATTGGGAATTATTCCGTATTGAATAATTTTCAATAAAATCAGTCTGTCATGTTTACTGACCTTAAATTTTCAGTAAAAATTTAAAAGGAACGCAGAAAAATGGGATTATTGAGAGGAAAGTTGTCTATTAAGAATTTGACGCGATTGTATGAAGAGAATGCCACAAATGATAGAGTTTTAGTGATCGACTCAGAAAATGTTCCTTATCAACAATATATTCCAAATGCACATATTATAGCAAAAAGCCGAGGAATACAAGCAGATGTACAGGGTGATTTAGACGAGAAATTAAGCACAATAGAAGATGAATCATTTGAAATGATTTTGTGTACTGGTTTGCTCGAACACGTACCTGAGCCACAAAGGTTCATTAACGATCTTCATCGTATACTAAAGCCTGGAGGAAAATTAATTGTCCACGCAAGTGCAGTGTATTGTTATCATGAAGGTCCTAATGATTTTTTCCATTTCACTCCCTTTAGCTTTAAATTACTTTTCAGCAAATGGAGCAGCATTACAATCAGAGGCTCTTCACAACCTTTTGAAACAATAGCCATACTCTTACAACGAATTTTGTTCCAGTGTGAAGTCAAATATAAGCTAGTTCGTCTCTCAGTAGAGATATTATGTTTGGTCTTGCCAAAATTAGATAGATTTATAGGTAAACAGTACACTACACTAAACAGAAACATAGGAACAGAAATTGATTCTATGATGCCATCCAATATTCAAGCTGTAGCTATTAAATAGAACTGTTAATTGCTACATTCATTTAAGCTCTTATTCCCGATTTCTGTTGAAAAGAGAATTTACAATATCTAAAATCCTCAGTAAGAGTCAAGATTTGAGTTAGTTATTTGTAATACGGAAATGCAAAAAATATCATCTTTCATTGCCAAGATTTTATTTCCTTATAAAAAACCAGGTATGATTCTTTTGAAAGAAAAAGTATCTACCAAAAATTTAAGACGTTTGTGTGAAGAGAATGCCACAAAAGACAAGGTGTTAGTTGTTCATTCAGAAGATATACCTGCGTATGAAACTTATTTTCCCAATGCTTATACTGTGACAAAAAGAGAGTATATTAAAGCAGATATGCATATGGACGTATATTACAGAGATTTGAGCAAGATAGAAGATGAGTCATATAAATTTATACTGTGTACAGGTTTACTTGAGCACGTACCAGATCCACAGCGATTGATTAACGATTTACACCGTATATTAAAACCTGGTGGAAAATTAGTGATTTCTGCCAGTGCAGTCTTTTCTATTCATGAAGGTCCACACGACTTCTTTCATTTCACTCCTTTCAGCTTTCAACTACTTTTTGATAAATGGAGTCATATTGATATCAAAGGTTCTTCCCAACCTTTTGAAACGGTTGCTATTCTTTTGCAACGTATCTTGCTTCAATGTGAAGTAAAATCTAGATTAGTTCTCATGGCAGTGGAGCTATTGTGCTTGTTTCTACCAAAGTTAGACAGCTTTGTAGCTACACAATATAGCATAAATGGTAAAAGAGAAGATACAAAAATTGATTCAATGATGCCGTCGAATATTCAAGCTATAGCTATTAAATAAAGCTGAATCTAAGTGAACAGTATTAAATGATTCAGTAAAAATATAGAAGTAATTGAAGATTTAGGGATGAAGCAATGCTCCAGGATATTAATCAATTTAAATCGGGCACACCTTTTGAAACAGATATTTGTCTTGTTGGTGCTGGAGCAGCAGGAATTGATATCTCAAGGTTTTTTAATGGTACGGATAACAGTGTTTTACTAGTGGAAAGTGGTGATATTAAGTACAAGCCTGAAGTTCAAAAACTGTATAAAATGAAATGTATAGGTAAAAATATTCGTGATGGAGGATATAAGCTGACTGATGATTTAGCTCAATTTAAAGGAGAATGTCGTATCAGAATGTTTGGAGGAACAACTAACATCTGGTCGGGTAAGTGGAAAATGCTAGATCCAGTCGATTTTGCGAAGAAGAATTGGGTTCCATTCAGTGGTTGGCCAATTTGCTATGATGAGTTACTTCCCTATTATCAAGAAATTGCTCAAGAATATAGTATTCCCGATGCCATTAAATATCTGCTTGAAAAGCAAGAAACAGAAATAAAGCAAAGCCTACTTGGCAAAACCCAAGATATTAAATATACAATTCATTGTACAGAAGAACCTCCTACTAACTTTGGTAAAGCTTTTTATAGGGAACTAGAAGAATCCAGTAACGTTACAGTTCTCTTCAATGCAAATGCTTATGAATTGATATTAAGTGACGAACATAACAGAATTGAACAACTGACTTTAAAAAGTTTAGACGGAAAAGAGTATTCAGTCATAGCTAAAGTTTTTATTCTTACTTGTGGAGGCTTGGAAAATGCAAGACTGCTACTTGCCTCTAACAAACAAATGACCACAGGTATTGGTAACTCTAAAGATTTAGTAGGCAGATTTTATATGGACCATCCTAAAGGGAGACTTGGAATAATCAAACCCTTGAGCAGTTACTTACTACCAAAATACTTCCATTTAGAACCTAAGCTTGGAAAAAGTTTTACAGTTGGCTTTTCTCTTGCACCTGCAAAACAACAGCAGTGCAAAACATTTAATCATAATTTGTATCTTGAACCAGTTTACGATAACAAAATCAGATTATTTTTCGCTATTTTAGATAAATTAAAAACTGCTTTTAATCAACGTAATTACTACCAATTAATGAAAGCAGGTAAAGAATTTATAATAAAATTTTCTATTTTTTACAAAATTGTCATTAAAATTATGCTAGGCAAACCAATTAATGAGGTCATACATTATGAAATAGCTCATTATCTAGAACAATCTCCCAATTATGAAAGCAGGCTGTTTTTAGGAGAGGAAGTTGATACTCTAGGTATGAGAAAAATCACAATTGACTGGAGGCTATCTTCTCTAGATCAAGAATACTTTTTTAATTTCTTGGATGAAATTAAGAAAGTATTTTCTGAAATAAAGTTTGGAGAAATGATGATAGATGAAGAAAAATTTAAAAATCTAAACTTTGTGAAAGATGCTAGTCATCATATGGGAACAACCCGTATGGGAAGTACACCTGATGATGGTGTTGTAGACTTTAACTGTAAAGTATTTGGAATCGACAATCTCTACATAGCTGGAAGTTCTGTTTTTCCTACTGGTGGAAACGCTAATCCTACGTATACTATCCTCGCTTTATCCAGAAGGCTATGCCATCATCTAAAAATTCAGCTATTAGCTGTCAACCATCAACCATCAACCATCGGTCGTCAGCTTTGAAAGTCATTTATATTTCCCAAGGTAACATTCCCTCCAAATGGGCACATACTTTCCAGGTCATGAAGATGGCGGAAGCATTCGCCAGACAGATTGATTCATTGACATTATTAACCGGTGGAAGTATTTTACCTTCCCAAGCACCTGTTGTCAATCTTGCTGATTGGTACGGTGTACCTTGCTCCTTTCAAATTGTACATCTACCCGTTCACTTACGCCTAAATGAGCAATTCTTTTCAGGATATCGCTATCCAAGATTTGACAGAGTTGCGGCATTTTATGCCAGAATGAAAACACCAAACCTTGTCGTCACCCGTTCCCCATATGCAGGGCGTCTGTGCGTAAAGCTTAAGTTAAACACAATTATAGAAACACACATAGGAATAGACCATCCTGAATTCCAACAGGTTGTAAAAGTTAGTCATGAAGCTTGTTTGAGAGGGGTTGTTACAGTAACTGATTATTTAAAGCATAAATATATTGAAGCAGGGGTACCTGAAAGCAAAATATTTGTTGCACCAGATGCTGTTGAGTTGTCTGCGTTTTCTCATCTCCCTTCTTCAAGTTTTTTACGAGAAGAGTTAGGGCTTCCCGTGAGAACAAAAATTGCAACGTATTGCGGTCATCTATATGACTCTAAAGGTGTACCGCACGTTATTGCTGCTGCAAAGAAATTACCAGACGTTTTTTTCTGTCTAGTAGGTGGATGGGCTCAGGATATAGAACGGTGTCGAAAACAGGCAGAGGGCATAGAAAATATTTATTTCGCGGGCTTTGTTGCTAATCAACAAGTACCTAAATATTTAGCGGCTGCTGATTTTCTTTTACTACCAAACTCTATGAATCACGAACTGGCGTACTCAACTTCACCCCTAAAGTTATTTGAATACATGGCTGCTCAACGCCCGGTGATAGCATCAAATATTCCCGCGCTTCAAGGGTTTTTACATGATGGAGAAAATGCTTTTTTGGTTGAACCAGACTCATCTGATGCGATCGCCTCTGCGCTTCGTGTACTCATAAAAAATCCAGAACTATCAGCCCAAATTGCCAAACAGGCGTGGCAGGATGTTCAAGAATTTACTTGGTCAAATCGTGCAAAGGATATCTTAAACTACTTTCAAGTTAATTGATCATCGAAACCTACCTGAGTGAAGGAATATGCGGATTGGATTTGTGACCCCGGAATACGTAACTGAAAGCTACTTTAGTGGTGGACTGGCAAATTATGTTCACCGAGTTGCGAAAGCTTTGGTCTCCTTAGGTCATGAAGTCTGTATCATTACTCTTACGGAAACTAACCAAGCTGAGCTTAACGATGAAGGAGTCCAAGTTTACCGTATAGCTCTGGGCAGACTTCATAAAGGGCTCAATAAGCTGACGCGATCACGCATATCTAGCACAACTAGGTGGTTGGACTTTAGCGTACAAGCATATCGCAAACTCCAACAATTGCATAAACAAAAACCTTTTGATATTGTTCAGTTTCCTAACTCTCGTGCTTGTGGTCTCGCTCCTAGCCTTCTGATGGGTGTCCCTTACGTAACAAGAATTTCTTGCTATCGTCCAGTGTGGAATGAGCAAGCCGGAATAAAACGCAACTTAGATGCTAAGGCTACAGAATGGTTGGAATGGCTTCAGCTTCGCTTAAGTAAACATATTTATGCACCGAGCTACACATTGCAAAAAATGCTGGCGCAGGAAGCTCACATTCAAAACGTACGTGTGATTCGGACACCCTTTTATCTAGAGACGACTCATTGGGACACATCTATATACGATACAAATTTAAAACGTAAAAACTACCTCCTTTTCTTTGGTCGTTTTCAACTGCACAAAGGGTTTCACATCCTCGCCCAGGCTCTACCCCAAGTTTTAAAGCAACTTCCAGACTGTCACGCCGTTTTCGTGGGATTAGACATACCATCTGCGATCGCTCCTTCAATGAAAGAATATGCGTACTCGCTTGCTTGTCAATACACAGAACGGCTCATTTTCCTGGGACAAACACCTCATTCTCAGCTTTATCCCATTATTAGTGGTGCTAAACTCGTTGTTTTACCTTCACTGATCGATAACTTGCCAAATGCTTGCTTAGAAGCAATGGCGCTAGGTAAACCTGTCATTGGGACAATCGGTGCTAGCTTTGATGAAGTTATTGTAGACGGAAATACGGGGTTTTTAGTGCCTGTTGGTGATGTAGACGCACTTGCTAAAAAAATCACTGAGACTTGGACACATCCGAAATTACATGAAATTGGTCAATCAGCTAAACACAAAATTCAGGAGTTTTCAATTGAACAAACAGTTCAAGAACTTTTGAATTATTACAAGGTAATTACTTCCAATCATTAAAGGTAAAACCATGAACCTACCATCCATTGGTATACATACTCTGATAACAAATCCATTATCTTCCAGTTACTTGTCTTATCTTGTAAAAAACTAAGTTTAAAGCAAAGTGAAAAACGTAAAGGAGCAAGATTTTGTGACTTTCCAATTAATAAATACAGAAGCTACACATGATTTACAAAAGTTAGCCGATATTAAAAGTAAGGCTAACGCTTATTGGTTAAGTCTGTGGGATAAAACAACAGGAGGCTTTCGCTTTGCACCCCATCAACCAGCAACGCTAATGGCAACATCATACAGTGTTTTGGGATTGGAATTTACTCAGGGGCTTTCTCAACTGAGCACTACTCAAAAGTCTGCTATTGTTAACTACTTCATGGCTACTGTACAGCCTGATGGTTCGTTTTGTGACCCACTTTTCCGCACGGAAGATATTACTACACAAGAGCATGACATCACTTATTTCCAACAAGAAACAACGACAATGTGTCAGCAAGCACTAGATGCTTTATCTGCTCCACCTCCGCCACCACTGCATCGGATAGCTGAATGGAATACAAGCGATCGCTTAATTCAATACTTTGAATCAATACCTTGGAAAAATCCCTGGTTAGATTCTAATCGAGTGATGTTTGCTCTTAGTCAGTTGTGTCATGATGCAGAACGACATCAAAAACCAGAACTGTTAGAACTGGTGGATGCTGGTTTAGATTGGCTTGATGCTCATCAGAGTTCAGAGACAGGTTTATGGCAAGGACCTTACGAAGTGTCATTAACGAATGCAATGGCAGCAACATTCCACTTTACCTTCTACTATAGCTATCGCCATCGTCCATTGCAGTATGTAGAGCGAATCATTGATTCTTGTTTAAAATTGCAAGAACCACACGGGCTGTTTAGTGGTGATGCGATCGGACACACCTGCTTAGACTATGATGCACTAGACTTACTTGCAAAAACATCCTTGGCAACAGATTACCGTGCAGAAGAAGTAGAACAAGCTATGAAGCAAGCCTATCATGGGTTATTAAAATTGTATAATCCTGTAGATGGAGGCTTCGCTCACTGTCAGGAACAGATTCGTTATCCAGCTAGAGGACGCAAAGCAAAACTTTTCCGGAAGTTAGGTTTATCCAAACTTATAACACTATTAACACTATTTAAACCTCCCACTCGTGTTCCAGCGCAGGGAGTTTTTAGCGTCTGCTGGCTACTGCTTTCTTGTGAAACCACTCAGAGTAATGCCTTCTCAACTTGGTTTCGGCTTTTAGGATTATATTTAACTTTGCAAAGCCAGTGGCTGTATTCTAACTCGACTCCAATGTTTACCTTCCGACGTTTACCTTTTTTGGGGTATCACGAGCACATTCTCGTTAGAGAGTGTAGAAGATATGAAAAAACGACACCCTAAAGTCAGTGTTTTAATGTCAGTGTATAACGGCTCTCGTTATCTAAAAGAATCTGTAGAGAGTATTTTAAATCAGAAGTTTGATGATTTTGAATTCATCATTATTGATGATGCTTCTACTGACCAAACTTGGAACATTCTTAGCGAGTATGCTGTTCAAGACAATCGGATCGTGTTAATCAAAAATCATGAAAATTTAGGGCTGACAAAATCTCTTAATAAGGGGTTACAAATTACACAAGGAGAATATGTTGCTAGGCAAGATGCAGATGATATATCGCTAGAAAATCGTTTATTGTATCAAGTTCAATTTCTCGATGCTTATCCCGAAGTTGGTGCTGTAGGAGCAAATGCAGAAGCTATCGATCAACAAGGACAATCTTTAGGAGTACGGTATGTTCTTGGGGAACAAAAGCAGTTAGTAGAGCATGAGAAATTGCAAGCTTATTTATTGATAAATAATTGTTTGTTTCATTCTTCCCTAGTAGCACGTCTAAGCTTAATCCGAATCTTACAAGGATATAATGAGAGTCTTCAGTATGCTCAGGACTATGACCTTTGGTGGCGTTTAAGCCACTTGGCTCGTTTAGCAAATTTACCTGACCCACTAATCTCTGTACGATGTTCAACCCAAAGTATAACCAGTCGAAAACGCCAGGAGCAACTGCTGTGTTCTTTCAAAATTTCTCTCAAAGCAGTCGAAAATAGTCTCAAGAATCAATCTTTAGATAGAGAAGCATATCAGAAGTTTTGGTGGACAATTCTCCAAATCTTAGATCAAGAAGCTTATCAGAAATTTTGGTGGGAATACCGTGGTTACTCTGGGTTGCTGAAGTTGCAAGATATTCAAAAACTTCAACCCTTCTGGAAATTATTAGCAAGTTTATCGAAAGGTTCCCAGATTTGGAGTCCTTTCTTAAGGAAACTAGCTTACGATTTCTTCCGCAATCAACAGATATTGGAAGGACTTTTATTACTTTGGATTATACTATACCAATTAGAAACACCTTTTCCTTTTGCCAATAGGCGATCGCAATCCACGTATCCTTTGTAAAAGGTGAGAAGCCCGGTATCTTTAAGATACTGAGTTTCTGAGGTTTCGCAATTTTACAGTGAACCAGTAGAATCTATAATACAGTGAGATTTAGAACAAAAATTCACAAAAGCTTTACATAAATTCCTTCATCATCTCTTCCAATTCGTCCTGATTCTCTTAGAAGTGCTAGAAGAATCCAGTAGGAACACGGGAATAATCGGTTACTCAAACACCAGCAAAAAAGCACTTCTACAATTTTGGATGAGCCAATCATGATTAGTGTTGTTACTCCAGTTTATAACGGCGAAAAATTCATTGAGTCTTGTATTAAAGTTGTCATTGCTCAGAATTGCCCAGATGTTGAACACATTATCGTAGATGGTGGCTCAAAAGACGGAACCGTAGAAATTATCAAACAGTATGCACAGAAGTATTCTCATATCCGCTGGATTTCAGAGAAAGACAAAGGTCAGTCAGATGCTATGAATAAAGGAATTGCTATGGCTCAAGGAGAGATACTAGCAATTTTAAATGTTGATGATTACTATGAACCAAATGTACTTAACCGCGTTTCTGAAATTTTTAAAACATTACCAGAGCCGAGTTTGCTGGTAGGTAACTGTAATGTTTGGAATGATGAAGGTAGAATCATACATTTAAACAAACCATCCAAATTAGAGTTTAGCGAGTTATTACTTATTCCGTATAAAAATTATTTTCCAATGAATCCATCTGCATATTTTTATCATATTTCACTTCATCAAAAAATTGGATTTTATAAAATTGAAGAACATTATGCGATGGATTATGATTTTATTTTTAGAGCGGTACAAGTAGCAACAACTAAATATATAGATGAAATTTGGGGAAATTACCGACTGATAGAAGGTACAAAAACCAGAAATGATGAACAAAGTGGTCAGAGCAGACAACGTCTAGAGCGTCTTTTAACAAATTATCGAAATCAACTCCCCTTATTTCAAAGATGGAAAATAGTTTTGACAAGAAGTTATTATCAAAGAATAAAACAATATAAATACTACTTTCGCAAATTTAAATACTATTGCAAGCAGCCAAATAATGTCTTTCCACTCATTCAAGCTAAATTGCTTAAGTAACGAGCTTTTGCTTCCTAAGTTTAATGGAAAGTTGATATTCAACTTTTTACCGCTGTATAAAACAGCTAAAGCAATTAAAATCATGAAAGAAAACTTGATAAATTTTAGGAACAAACCTATTAAAATACAAATTCTTAGCCGACAAGTTCCAGTTGAAAATAGTGCTGGAAATGCCGCTTATCTTCTAGATTTCATAAATTACTTACAGCAAGCAGGTTACGAAATTGAGTATACCCTTGTAACTTCATCACCCAACGGCAAAATCCCTTGGTATATTATTCCATCAAGATTAGCAGAACTTGCAAATGTATCAGCTAGGGATAATTTACGCATTGGTCGCCGTCTGCTTAAATCTAAGTTCTTTGACTGGCTGACTACACCTGTATGGCTAGCTTATATGTGCTTGCCAGAAAATGCGAAGAATATTTACCGTTTTGCTAGAGATAAACAACAACAAACTCAGGGTCGTGCTAGGGGTTGGGATGCAATAGCAACGTCAGAGGAAGTGACTTTTGTCAGTTCACGATTTGTTGAATTTAAGCCTGATGTTGTCATTGCCAACTATGCCTTTTTAGGCAATCTTCTAGACTCTCCTACTTTAGATGACACGGTATTAAAAGTCATACTTACTCACGATGTTCGTCATCAAAGAACTGCTGACTTCAAAAAATTGGGGGCGATCGCTTGTGAATCAGACTGGAGCCGGG
The DNA here is from genome assembly GCA_035967975.1 of Scytonema sp. PMC 1070.18. GTDB lineage: Bacteria > Cyanobacteriota > Cyanobacteriia > Cyanobacteriales > Nostocaceae > Scytonema. The sequence goes on along the minus strand of JAWQFQ010000012.1, from coordinate 59,419 downwards.
AGAAAGAAGCCATACAATTAAGTAAAGCAGATATACTGCTAGCCATTCAGGAAGAAGATGCAAAAGTTTTCCAAGAAATGGTACCTCAGTGTGAAGTGATTCATGCGCCTATGTCAGCAGTATGTCATACTCATACTACCAAACAAGTACCAGGACGTTGTTTATTTGTGGGGAGCTCTGCAGATCATAACCTTCATGCTCTTCAATGGTTTCTCAAAAATGTATGGCCTTTGGTTTTACAATCCGTTCCCCATTGTAACCTCCATGTTTGTGGAACCGTATGCAATAAAATTGAAGAAACTTTCCCAAATGTTCGTCTTCTAGGTAGGGTCAACGATTTGAAACCTGAGTACAGTAGTGCTGAGGTGTGCGTAGTTCCTCTCACCGTTGGAAGTGGGTTAAAAATTAAGCTTGTAGAAGCTTTAGCACACGGTCGCGCCAGCGTCTCAACTAGTGTTGGGGTTCAAGGGCTACGTGAAATAGTGGGTAATGCTGTTTTAGTAGCAGACACTGCTGAAGATTTTGCCACCGCCATACATACATTATTAACTCATCCAGAAAAACGTCAATCTATGGAAGAACAAGCCCGCCAGTACACAATTGAAAAACTTTCCCCTAAAGCTGCATATCAACCATTTGTAGACAGAATTGAGCAGCATTTAAAGCCAGCTACTAACAAAAACACTAAGCATTTACTAACGGCAGAGCTTTGACCTCCATGATAACGCCCAATAATGAGGAGAAATTATGAAATTTGATTGGTTGATTATAGGCGCTGGATATTCTGCCTGTGTAATAGCAGAACGAGTTGCTAACGAGCTCGGGCAAAGAGTCTTGATTGTAGAGAAGAGAGACCATATCGGTGGTAATGCTTATGATTACTACAACGAGCATGGAATTTTAGTTCATAAGTATGGTCCCCATATCTTCCACACCAAATCTAAAAAGGTTTGGGACTATCTTTCGCAATTCACTGAGTGGAGACCTTATTATCACCATGTGCTTGGAGTACTAGAAGGAAAAAAGGTCCCTATTCCGTTTAACCTCAATTCACTTTATGCCCTCTTTCCTCCCAAATACGCTGAAAAGCTGGAAAATTTACTTTTAGAGAATTTTGGTTTTGGAGTTAAGGTACCTATTCTCAAACTGCGTGAAAGTGCTAGTGGAGACTTAACCTTTTTGGCAGATTACATTTATGATAATGTCTTCCTGCGCTACACTATGAAGCAGTGGAATTTAAAGCCAGAGGAATTAGACCGAGGAGTTACAGGACGCGTTCCAGTATACATCAGTCGAGATAATCGCTACTTCCAAGACCCCTACCAAGCTATGCCTAAGCTCGGTTATACTGAGATGTTCCGCAGAATGCTGACTCACCCCAATATTAAAGTGCTTTTGAATACTGATTACCGAGAGGTTATCAACGATGTGAAGTTTAACCGGGTACTTTGTACTGGACCAATTGATGCCTTCTTCGATTATATGTATGGCGAGCTACCCTACCGCAGCCTAGACTTTCACTTTGAAACCTTAGACCAAGAGTGGTATCAAGAGGTTGGTACGGTTAACTATCCCAACGATTATGACATTACCCGCATTACAGAACAAAAATACCTTTCAGGACAAACCTTTCCCAAAACTACTTTGGTGAAGGAATATCCTCAAGCTTATGTACCTGGGAAAAACGACCCTTATTATCCTATCCTCAACGAAGAGAACCGCGATCGCCTAGAACTGTATCTAAAAGAGGTAGAAAAACTTAACGGTACAGTCCTGTTTGCTGGAAGGCTTGCAGATTATAAGTACTACGACATGGATCAAGCTGTGGTGCGAGCACTGGGTTTGTTTGAAAAAGAGATAGCAACCTCAAATTAAGTCTGGATACTGCATCTACAATAAACAATCTAAAATTATAGACAGTGAGTAAAAACCAGATGAACATAGTCAGCAGAATTCGATTTCCCCGTACACCTGAAACTTCTGGATTGTATATAAAATGCAATGAAGAGGTCTCTCTAAATTTTAATACAGATAAAACGGAGGCTTCCTTCGTAAAGAACGGTATTTTATCGTTGAATACTTATTTCAATTCATTTTATGAAAAGTTTTATGCTCAATATACAGAACTTGACTCTTTATATTACTTGTTAAAGCTTGAAGGCAATTTTCAAATCTCTTTGTACAGAGAATTTGCCGATAGAGAACATCGAGAGCTTGTGCAAACAGCTAGCTTTGAGAATTGCCAAGCATCGGAGCCAGTAAAAATTTGTTTTCCAGATTCTTGGCGAAGTGATAATGTTGGTAGGACTTATCTTGAAATTATATGCTTAAGCGATCGCGGTTCATTCACTGGTGGTCATATTGTTACCGAACAACCCAAGATTAGGGAAGTTTCTTTAGGTATTATTACTTGTACTTTTAAAAAAGAATTTTATGTAAAAGAAACTGTTAACCTTATATTACAGGATGAGCATTTACAAAATAAAAATTTTAATATTTTTGTTGTTGATAATGGTCAAACTTTAAATAAACATTATTTTAATAATTCAAGAGTACAATTAATTTTTAACAGAAATGTAGGTGGTGCTGGAGGATTTACTCGCGGATTAATTCAAGCTCTTCAGGATGATACTCACACACATTTCCTATTTATGGATGATGATATTGAGTTAGAAACAGAATCGATTTATAGGCTTTTCATATTATATGAATATGCACATCAGGAGATTGGCGTATCTGGCAGTATGCTAGATTTGTATAAAAAGCATATATTATATGAAGCAGGAGCAGTATATGGTCAAGAAATATCTTCAAGTGGCAATTATCGATATAATCCATTTGGAAATATTTCTCTAAAATCGAAGCTCAACTTAGAAAAGCCTAGTATTACTAATTTTTTGCTGGTAGAAGACAATCCTGATTATGGAGCATTTTGGTTCTTTTCTTTTTCTAAAAAAATCATTGAAAAAATTGGATTGTTGCTACCTCTTTTTATTAAAGGAGATGATATTGAATTTGGGCTTAGAATTAAAAAACATTTTGGGAATGTACTGGTTGCTTTTCCTGGTATAGCTGTTTGGCATGAACCTTTCTATGCAAAACATCCTGTGTGGACTGTTTACTATGAGATTCGTAATCGTCTAATAACTCACTCTATTCAGGGAACATTAGGATATATAAATGCAGTTATTTTTTTGACAAAACGGATGTTTTATCCTCTGTTTATCTTTGATTATAATTCAGCAGAATTAATTGTAGATGCTTTTGAACATTATCTCTTGGGTCCTGAGTTTATTAAAACAAATGACCCAGAGTTACTCCACTCAACAATATTAAACCGTAGCAAAAAACATCAAAATCAAACCATACAATATAATCCTCAAGTCAATAAGCAGTCTCTAACAAAATCAACTATTGGAAAATTCAAAAAAATACTCGCTATCGTGTCTCTAAATGGTCATTTACTACCAGATGTATTAATACGTGATGAAGGTATACTGCACTGGTTTACGCCTGAGTATGTCGATCCCTGGTATAAGTCTTTTGCAATGAGGCGAGTTTATATTTTTAGGGAAGTCAATAACTGTCTTTATAAAAATGAAATGATTAAATCAATTGGTATTGGTATCTTTATAAGATGGTTAAAATTAGTAATAAAAGGAATCACCAGATGGTCTTATATAAATTTGGAATGGAAAAATACTTTTAATATTTTCACTTCTATAAATTTTTGGAAAGATTATCTTCACCTAAATGAACAAATTGATATTAATATAAAGTCTAATATTCTAGCCCAACCTTGTGAACATAACCTAGTGGAATAAAACAACTTTATCCATGTCCCTCTCTACTCTTTTCAGAATCTCAGTTCTGTATAGAACTATGGTTTCTTTTCTCAGAAAAGGAACCTAGGATTAGACCAAAAAAATTAGATTTTTATGAAAAATTGGTATAGAATACTTGAAAGTAGATGATTAATATTAATTAATAAGAATCTAAAAAAGAATCACTAAAAAATTGAAGATGATTATGCAAAAAATAAAACTTGAAAAGTTACAAGCTATGGAACTTTCTCCACTTTTGGAAAATCCCCTAGTCTCGATATTAATTCCAAATTATAATTATGCTACATATATTGGCAAAACTCTCGACAGTGTGCTTTCTCAGACTTATACTAATTTTGAGGTTATAGTCTGTGATGATGGCTCTACAGATAACTCCTGTAATATTATCAAAAGCTATGTTCAGAAAGATTCAAGAATTCAATTAATTTGCCAGCAAAATAAAAGAGTTGCTGCTGCTTTGAATACAGCATATCGGGAAAGTCAAGGACAAATTATTTGTATATTAGACGCAGATGATATTTGGATACCTAGTAAATTGCAAAAAGTACTGGAGGTATTTAAGTTAAACCGAAAGTGTGGTTTTGTCATCCATAATGTGATTCAAATTGATGGTCAGGACAACTTCATAAAATCAATTCCCATGCTTCATGATTTGGCTTCGGGTTGGATGGCGCAGTTTGCTTTAGAAAATGGTGGCTTGGTTAAAAATATACCGCCAGCTTCTGCACTTAGTTTTCGACGAGAAGTCACTAATTTAATATTCCCATTAAATGAAGCAATAGTAAGAAACACAGATAGTCTAATCTATCGTCTCGCTCCACTGATCACAGAAATTGGAGCAGTACCAGAAGTGCTCAGTCACTTTCGTTTGCATGGAACGAATACCACAAGTGCAACAATCTTAACGATAGATACAATAGAACGAACACAAGCTAGTGCAAAAGCTGTATACCAAGAGCAGAAGAAGTTTCTTCAAAAGATTTATGGATCTGAAATTGCGGATAAGCTCACAGAGCAACACCATAACATAAAATTTTGTTATGAGGGCTATTTGCTTGCTCGTCTCAAACATTTATCCAAATCAGAGCGTAAGCAGATCCATCGCCTCCTCATTACTCATCCAGAGTTTAATACTTCATTTAGCTGGTCTAATCCTCACAGATGGTTAATTCAATGGGATTTACCAAATGTACTTTTTATGGTGATGTTCCAGCATCTCTATCAACCGACGTTTCTCAAACACTGTATAAAATATCTACTGGGGGAAAAGCTAACAGCAAACCTGGTTCGAGGATAAACTTAATTTATCACTATTTACATAGGTTTTTGCAGTCTTAATTCAGTTGACCATTTCAAGTAATGAAAGAGTTGTTCCTGAAAATATTTCGTTTGAATAATGTCCTTTAAAAGATTTAATCATGAATTCCTTAAAAAATAATTTAGAAATAACAAATTTCAAATACTATCTATCACAAGTAGCAAAATCTGGTTTGTCTACAGTACAATCCATTCTTTATTCTGGTAACAAAGTAAGTTGTCCTTGCTGTAACAGTAACTTCCGAACATTTTTACCAGCAGGAATTAATGCTAGACCCAATGCCGAATGCCCCAAATGCTTTTCCCTTGAAAGGCATCGTTTGATATGGCTTTTCCTGAAAAACCACACCAATTTATTGTCCGAAAAACTTAAAGTTCTACACGTTGCCCCAGAATTTCAACTCTACAGACTTTTGCGATCACTGTCTAATTTAGATTACCTCAGTGCCGATTTATCAGCACCTCGTGCAATGGTGAATGTAGACATTACCAATATGCATTTTACAGATAATTCTTTTGATGTTATTCTTTGTAATCATGTTCTAGAACATGTGTCAGATGATAGTAAAGCTTTGAAAGAACTGTACAGAGTTCTCAAACCTGGTGGTTGGGCGCTTTTACAAGTTCCCCTCAATGGAAATTTGGACAAAACCTTTGAAGATCCCAATATTGTTTCTCCAGAAGATAGGCTAAAGTTTTACGGACAAAAAGACCATCTCCGACTTTACGGGCGTGACTACAAAGATAGACTGGAAGCAGCAGGATTCCAAGTGGCAGTATATGATTATCTTCAGGAATTAGGAAGCCATACTAGTGAAAAATATCGTTTAGAAAGCGATGATGACAACTGTGAAGATATTTACTTTTGTAGGAAGTAGGAGTACTAGCCGAGAGAAAGGAGATACAAATGCGGGTTGCAATTGTTCGCAGACTACGAGGAGCATCCATCAGCATGGATGTCCATGCTGATGGTTTGGTAAGTGGTTTGAAAGCCGTTCGACCGAACTGGCAAATTATTGAATTAACCCCAAAAAGCTATGCTCTTGATAAAAATAAAAGTTCTTGGTTAGAGGGACTACAGAAGTACTATGAACGCTACTGGCGTTATCCTGCAACTGTAAAGCGACAAGAAGCTGATATTTTTCATATCATTGACCACAGTGATGCTCACATTGTCTATTGGCTAAAAGGCACAGGTAAATCGGTAACTGTCACTTGCCACGACTTGATTAATTTTCTTCAACCAGAAAATATTCATGAAGGTTCTCGTCTCAGTTTTATCAGTACCATTGTATGGAAATTTGCTGTTAGAGGATTACACCAAGCCAAACATATCATTTCCGTCTCTGCTCACACAGCCAAAGATATCGTACAAATTTTGAAGATAGCACCGGAACGCATCACTGTTGCTCCTAATGGGGTAGATTCTCTATTTCGTCCTTTATCACCTACAGAATTTAAAGCTTTTCGGCAACAACATCAAATTTCGCCGGACACCATCTGCTTGCTAAACGTCGGCTCAAATCAGCCTCGTAAAAATGTGTTTACAGTTTTAAAAGCTGTACAAGCACTAAGAGCGCAAGAAGTATCGGTACATTTGTTAAAGACAGGAGCAGATTTTACACGCGAACAAAAAGTATTTATCCAGAAGTATAATCTTGACAACTGTATAACTTATTTAGGTAAGCCTGATAAAGCCAGCTTAGTAGAAATCTACAATGCCGCTGATATTTTGCTGTCACCTTCACTTTACGAAGGATTTGGCATCACAATATTAGAGGCAATGGCTTGTGGAACAGCAGTGATTACCTCCAATGTCACCTCCTTACCAGAGGTTGCTGGAGACGCAGCTATTTTAGTTGAACCAATGGATGTTGACGCGATTGTAAAAGCAGTACTTTGTCTCAAAAATGACGCTGATTTCTACCAAAGATTAATCAATCAAGGATTAACAAGAGCTAAATTGTTCACTTGGGAGAAAACTGCAGAACAAGTTGCTTCCATTTATGAGACTTTGGTAGCTAAAGGCAGCAGCAAGGTATCTGAGTTTAATAAACCACAATTACTCCCTTTCACCGATTGAGGAAACCTGATGATTGCAGCCCAAGCAACGGAGCAAACTCAGCGCCCAAAAGTTTTAATTTCTGCCTACGCTTGCAGACCCGGTATGGGCTCTGAACCAGGTGTGGGCTGGAATATTGTGCGGCAATTGGTTAAATACTGTGACGTATGGGTCTTAAGTCGCGAAGACAATCGCCCCACAATTGAGGCTCAACTAGAAAAAAATCCTATTTCTAATCTGCACTTCGTATTTTGTGACCTACACCCTTGTCTAAAATGGTGGAACTATAAAAACAAAGGTGTCCAAATACATTACTATCTCTGGCAAATAATCGCCTACTTTACTGGCCGCAAGTTACATAAAGAAGTAGGCTTTGATCTCGTACACCACGTCACTTATGTGAAGTACTGGTCTCCTAGCTTTCTTTCGCTACTTCCCATTCCCTTTATTTGGGGTCCAGTCGGAGGAGGAGAGTCAGCACCCAAGGCATTTTGGCGCAATTTTAGTTTGCGAGGAAAAATTTATGAAATCTTGCGAGATTTAGCGCGTTCGTTAGGTGAGCTAGATCCATTTCTTCGCATAACCGCACGCAAAAGTGCTATCTGTTGGGCAACAACCGAAGATACAGCTAAACGCTTGCAGCGATTGGGAGCAAAAAACGTCCAAGTTTATTCTCAATTAGGCTTGTCTGACAGCGAAATCAGTTATCTAACTCAAGAAGCTACCAATCAAGATAGTGCTACCAGATTTATTAGTATCGGCAGACTGCTACATTGGAAGGGCTTTGATTTAGGATTGCGTGCTTTTTCCCAAGCTAACTTACCTAGTGATGCTGAGTACTGGATTATTGGTGATGGATCTGAGTTGCAACGACTGCAGGTTTTAGCGCAGCAATTGGGTATTGCTCATCAAGTCAAGTTTTGGAGAAATCTTCCCCGGAATGAAGTTCTTGAGAAGCTCAGAATGTGTATGGCTTTGGTTCATCCTAGCCTGCATGAATCTGGAGGTATGGTGTGTTTGGAGGCATTAGCAGTGGGTTTACCTGTACTGTGTTTGAATTTAGGTGGACCGAGCATTTTAGTCACAGAACAAACAGGTGAAAAAATTTTTCCTGATTCACCAGAACAGGCGGTACGCGACCTCTCCCAAGCTATGGCACGTATAGCTTGGGACACAAATTTGCGATCGCAAATGGGGCAAGCTGCACAAAAACGGGCTAGGGAAATTTATAGTTGGGAAATTAAGTGTCAGTTCATAGCTCAGCAATATGTAGAAACTATTAGATACAATCAAAAATCCCTTATAGGTAAACTTGATATAAATTCAGGTCAAGCACAGTAATTTTGCCTAATCTTGTTGAATAGTGAAAACTTTATACCTTAGGTGCAAAGGAATTAAAAAAATGCGGATTCTGAGCGTACATAACCGCTATCAAATTCGTGGAGGAGAAGATGAGTCTCGCCAAGCCGAGGAGAATCTTTTACGGGAAATGGGACATCAAGTTGAAGTCTATGAAGAAAACAATGATCGCATTGCCACAATGAAATCGCTGGATTTGGCATTGAGAACAGTGTGGTCGCAAGAATCTTATCAAATCATTCAACAACAACTCAAACAAAAGGTTCACGACATAGTTCACGTACAAAATTTTTTCCCATTAATTTCCCCCTCGGTTTACTATGCGGCAAAAGCTGAGAGAGTGCCTGTAGTTCAAACTTTGCGGAATTATCGATTGCTCTGCCCTAATGCCCTATTTTTTAGAGATGGCCACGTATGTGAGGACTGCTTAGGTAAACCTGTGCCTTTACCTGGCATACTACATGGTTGTTACCGAGAAAGTCGAGTTGCTAGTGCAGCGGTAGCAAGTATGATTGTGGTACACCGTACCCTACGTACTTGGGTAACAATGGTAGACCTCTACATTACTCTCACCGAATTTGCCCGACAGAAGTTTATTGCCGGAGGATTACCAGCTGACAAAATAATTGTTAAACCTAACTTTGTTCACCCCGATCCAAAAGCAGGACAGGGAAAGGGTGGTTATGCTCTATACGTAGGGCGACTATCTGTAGAAAAAGGTTTAAATACTTTACTGGAAGCTTGGAAGCAACTACAGGTAAAACTTCCCCTAAAAATTGTTGGGAACGGTCCATTAGCTGAGAAAGTCTCAGAGGATGTCAAGGATATGCCTCATATTGAGTGTCTTGGTCGCAAACCTATGTCAGAGGTTTACGAACTTATGGGAGAGGCTAGATTTTTAATTTTTCCCTCTAACTGGTATGAAACTTTTGGTCGTGTAGCAGTAGAAGCCTTTGCTAAAGGAACACCTGTCATTGCTGCTGATATTGGTGCGATCGCCGAACTTGTGGATGAAAACCGTACTGGACTGAAATTCTTAACTGGGAATCCGGGAGATTTAGCCGCCAAAGTCGAATCTCTCTTAGCCAACCCCCAACAGCTAAGTCAGATGCGGCAAGAGGCCCGATATGAATACGAATCTAAGTATACTGCTAAACAGAATTATCAGAAACTCATGGAAATTTACGCTTTAGCTCGTTACAGTTAATTTATTATCTTCAGTATGTTTATTAAAAGTTATGCTCTGATACTAATAGCATTTGCCAGTGCTTTTTTCCCAAGAATGCTTTCAGAAGTTGGGTTTCCTTCCTTAATTAATTTTGCACACTTAATTCTTGTTCCTGTTTTTTGTGTATTTATAGTTATTCAAACTCGAACACGTGTTCGAGTCTACGCCGTGTTGGAACTTCTAGCTGGCTTAATGATTATGTTGGCAGTCGTAGTATCTAGCGCATTAGTTAATAAAGCTGGATTTATTAATGTTGTTTTAGACTACCTACTACGTACTGAATGGTTTATATTTCTGCTAATGTTGATTAGCATGAATCTCTCAGAGAAGAGCCTGCAAAAATTCCGTTCTGCAATACTAGCCTTCACTCTTTTCAATCTTATATTGAGCTTTGTGCAGAAGTTTATTCTTCGTTGGGGTGAAGGAGCAGCGGCACCAGGTGACTTTATCACTGGAGTTTTTGTAGGGCAAGGTGCTGGTAGTGATGTTGCTTCCGCAGTTTCGGTTGTTCTAGCTGCTTATTATTTTTTCAATGTTAAAAAATCTCCTTTATGGATGCGTATAGCTTTAATTGTTGCAGCAATAATCCACCTTTTTATTACTGATTCCAAATCCAGTTTCATCATCTATTTATTAGCATTTTTTCTTCTAACTATCAGTAAACTTAAGTTATCAGTTAAGACTCTTGTGACAATTTTTCAGTATTTATTTGCTATTGGTTTGTTTGTGGGTGTACTTTACTGGGCAGCTCATACCGTTGCTCCTGGATTACTTACTTTTTCTCGTGACGACCAAATTCAAGATGGTATAGATTTAAAAACATCAGTATTTACGATTATTCCCTCCTTCTATAAATCGTCATTAAACTGGTTATTTGGCTTAGGTCCAGGACACACAATTGGGAGATTAGGAGCTTGGATGTTGAGAGATTATGCAGCTTTATTAGATCCCTTGGGTGCGACACGTCATCCTGCAAGTCAAGCAACATGGGATGCATATTGGGCTAGCTGGATAGGACCCCGGAGCCGTTTGTGGTCGCCATTTTTTGGTTGGGCAGGGATATGGGGAGATTGGGGTTTGTTAGGTATAGCTAGTTATATATATATACTCTGGATTATTTGGCGGAGATTTTGTGTAGATGATGCCAGTAAATTTACACTTCTAAGCGTGCCTATCTTTGGATTGATTTTTACTCAAATGGAAGAACCGGGATATGTCATCCCTGTAGCAGCTTTTATTGGCTTGCGATGGCAAGAAGAACAAATAAGCAAGCGAATGAATCATCGGCTTTGTAATTTACAAGCAAATACTGTCCATCCGCATCCTAAAGCGCCCTTGAGCTAAATTGAGAAATTATACCAACTCAAAAAATATTGAGAACACATCCCAATACTGCTCGGTTAAGGAAGAATGAAGGGTGAAATCAAGAAAATTTTGTTCTCGTGTCACAAACGAGAACAATATAAAGTTTATATAGGGCTTGCTGAAAAAGTCTTCAAAAAGCCAGATGAGGGTTGATTGGTTGCTCAACAACAATAACTTATAAGCCAATACGGTTCAGTTAGTGATGGATGACGAAAGTTGAAGTGCCAGAAACCTTATTCCTCCGTAAGTCTTGGTACTCTTATTGAGAACAGTCTCAACTGTATTCCTTAACTGAACCGTATTGACTTATAAGCCTATATTATTTTTCAGCAAGCTATAATTTTGAATGATAGAAAACGAGAAAAAAGGTTTTGTTTTCAAAAATAGACATAAAAAAGCATAAAACAGCCGTGAGAGATGAGTGGAAAGATTCATAACTAAAAAAGTCATAGCAATTGCGGTTTCAGAAGTATTAACAAGCTTCGCCATCACTCTACCCCATTCGTGACAGGTTAAGACTAAATTACTTTTGTCAATTCGTAATTATCCTGAGAATTAAACCAAATACGAGGTATTTAATTCACGTTTGTACTGATTTTTCAGCCTTTGAAAAAATGATCGGTCTAAATCTTAAGCGATCGCCGGAGCGAAAATAGTGTTTTCAAACTGTATTTTCGGCTAAATTTTCAGCACTATTGCTTATTGACAAATTGTTTATGACCTTAACCTATCACGAATGACTCTACCCAGACTAAATCTTCTCTTAGCTTGTCCGAATTTTCCTTCAATACAATTACGAATCTTCTCAGCTTCTAAATCTTGTTTCTTTTTTTCTTTACTGACATTAGCTGGAGGTCTCCCTCAGGGAGGACCGCTCATCCCTACATTATCTAAACTGCATTCAGATGCTCTGCAAGTGCTTCCGAACCGCCAATCAGTTTGCCATCAATAAATACTTGGGGAACGGTTGATGCACTCGTGACCGCTTGTAACGTGCGAGGTGTAACATCCTTTGTAAAGGCAAAGGTCCGAATTTTACGAGAACACCTTTGCCCAACGCCTTTATAACTGCAATCTATTTACCTGAAAATTGCTTGTAACTAAGCCCTTTCTAGCTTGACTGTAAATGTAAAGTCATTAAAGCTTTGATCCCCTCCACCAAATGCATCTTCAAATCCAAACTGATTGTTACCTAGTAGCTTAATGTGACTTGCTTTGTCAGAATTTGCAGTACCATAGTTGAAGTATACTGGAAATCTTTGCAAACCGGGAACTTGCTCTCTGGTGATCAAGAATGGTGCATATAATGCCCCGCCTTCAAGTTCAGTAATTAAGTTGCTACGACCTTGATGCAAATGTATATCCCAGATTCGTTGTTTTGATACTGCTTGAATATAACCTTCCTCATCCGGACTAACGAGTTTCCGAGTATCAGGATTAACAACTGCTCCATCTTCATTAGCTACTTTATAGAACCCCACAGAGACTTGAAGACGAGAATTGCTACGGATGTTCTCAAAAACAGTTGAGACTTTACTATCGACTTGACCATCTTGATTGAGGTCTATCTTACGCAAGTCAATCAGTGGCTTGTCAAAAGTAATAGGACTATCTACAGGAGTGATAATTTCATTGTCGTCTATTGTGCTATTTCCAGATGTAGGAGGCTGTTGAGGAGTAGCAGGGCTGGGACTTGAGGTAGTGGAGACAACTTCAAACGCACCTGCATCAGGTTGACTGTCTCTGGCAACATTGCGTTGGTCTATTGTAGGAGCCCCATTCTTGATTCCAGCATTGATAGCGGGACTGTCGCTTTCAAGAGTGTACATGAGGTCATCTCCTATCAGTTCTAAAGTATCACTGAGCTTGAGGTCATCTACATAAGTAGCGGTTGCTGTAACCTTAGGTCCTCTTTCGCCTACAATGTTTTCAACAAAGTTACCACCGCCATCTTTCAACTGAAAATTTGTGTTACCTTGTTTTGTAACGGCTGCAGTGTTACCAGCAAAGATGGTATTGATCAGGGTAATGTCATCACTATTTCCCCCGTGCGACCAAATTGCTCCAGCATCTCGTCCAGTGGAGTTGTTAGCGAAAGTGGTATTTGTGATCTTAACCGGAGTTCCATCTGGTGTATTGAAGGTAATAGCTCCACCTTGATCTAGTTTTGCTTTGTTACCTGAAAAAGTAGAATTGTCAATGGTAACGCCAAGGGGACTATCGACCCAAAGTCCTCCACCTTGCTTGTCAGTCGTATTGTTAGCAATTGTGGAATTACGAATGGTTAATTTGCCGTTGGCAACCCGCACACCGCCAGCTTTGGAGTCATTATAAATTCCTCCGAAGGTAGTTGAGTTATCAACAATCCTGCTGCCTTCTATCAGGACTTCATCAGGGTTGTAAGTCCATAAGAACAGACCACCACCTTGACCTTTAGCTTTATTGTTTTCAACAACAGTATTGCGGATAATGATCTGACCGCCTTTTCCATTTCTTGGTGCGCTGTTGGCTCCGTCAGTAAATATTGCGCCACCGTCTCCCGTGCTCTCATTATCTTTAAAAACAGAATTTTCAATGGTTAAAGGACCAAGCAGGCTGTAAACAGCTCCACCTGCAACGCCTTTATTATTGGTAAACTGACTGTCTTCAATTTGAAGGAAGCCATTTCCCGGATCGAAACCAGGTTCACCACCAGAGCCATGTGTAGCGATCGCTCCTCCACTAAAGCCATCATCAGCAATGGAGCCATCATTACCATCAAATATGCTGTCACTTACGGTTAAGGAACCACCATAGTTGACATGAATTGCTCCCCCCCGTTCCGCAACATTGTTGTTAAAGGTGCTATTTTCAACTACGAGATCGCTGAAGTCGTGAATTCGGATGGCACCACCACCAGCAATATTTTTGTCATCAACTGTTCCGGCAATTGCCCGACCATCTGCGAACGTTAAATTCTTGATAGTTACGTTAATGCGGTTCTGTCTGTTTCCGATATTAAAGATGCGACTTTGATAGTTGCCACTAATAGTTAAATTGGGTGCATCGGAATTATTAATGTTTACTTCCTTGAGAATCTTGATTTCGCCGCTGGTAAGCGTGATTTTTTTGTTAGCAAGACTGGAAGCAAACTTAACAGTGTCTCCTGATTGAGCATTAGTGAGTATCTCTCTTAAAGAACCTGCTCCACTGTCTAAGGTATTGGTAACTGTAACAATAGCCATGAGTCATCCTTTGAGTAACGTCAGTTGGTAGAGCACCTGAAGCTACTCTTTAGACCATTGCGCTAAATACTGTCATGGTGTGTCAGTACAGGTATTTACGCCAGCAATGATAATACTATCCCTCTTTAAGTACAAAAGTGTATCATCTTTTCGAGAATTCAAGACAATCTCCACTCCTAATAGTTTCTGCACACTAGAACTGGAAACATATTCTTCCAGGAGAGATAAAATGCATTGAATGCTGTTAAGCATTATAGTATTTAAGCATTCATTTTGTTCTACGAGATTTTACGTATTTTTGAGGTACGTAAATACAAAGTGAGTTACCTCAAAGCTTTAATTTGCCATTTTCTTACCTTGCAAGGGATTCATAAAAAGTGTTGACTTCTTTGAAGTAGATTATACAAAGTATGTAAATATGCTAATCCACGATGGTAAAACCGTCAATGTATTTTACAAAATACCTTACAAGAAGGGCTTTGCTCAACCCCCCGACAATTGGTAATACCTTTACATCTATGAAAACCGCTATAAATCTCTTACAAAGGAAATTTGGCGTACACGTTTGTAGAGACGCGAAATTTCGCGCTCTACTTTTTGTCTTCGTGGAGCGTTAGCCAGCGTTCAGATGCTCTGCAAGTGCTTCTGAACCGCCAATCAGTTTGCCATCAATAAATACTTGGGGAACGGTTGATGCACCTGTGACAGCTTGTAACGTGCGAGGTGTGACTTCTCTACCCAAAACAATTTCTTCGTAGTCGATGCCTCGTTCTAATAGCATAGATTTAGCACGAGCACAGTAGGGACAACCCGCTCTTGTGAATAGGGAAACCAATCTAGGCTTACCTGCTTGGGGATTGATGTAGTTAAGCATGGTTTCTGCGTCAGAAACCTCAAAAGGGTCGCCCGGTTTCTCTGGCTCAATGAACATTTTTTCAATCACGCCATCTTTCACGAGCATGGAATAGCGCCAAGACCGCTTGCCAAACCCTAAATCTGATTTGTCCACAAGCATTCCCATGCCTTGCGAAAATTCCCCATTGCCATCAGGTATAAAAGTTATATTCTGCGCCTGTTGGTCTTTTGCCCATTCATTCATCACAAAAGCATCGTTGACGGATATACAGACTATGTCATCGACACCATTTTCCTTGAAAATTCTTGCCAATTGGTTGTATCCAGGAACATGAGTGGATGAGCAAGTGGGGGTAAATGCTCCTGGTAAAGCAAAAACGATCACAGTTTTATCTTCAAACAAATCTTTGGTTGTTACATCCTCCCAGTTACTGTCTTTACGTACTCGGAAGACAACATTGGGAACTCTTTGTCCTTCTTTGTTTGGTAACATGAGTTTGGCTCTCCTTGATTGTATAATCTATGTCATCGCTGTCTCATTAACACTGAGCAATCAACTATCAGCTTTTTGCTCATACACGAACCATCTTGAAATACAACTCAATATTCGTCTCTTATTAATCATACTCATAACGAATACGACTTAACAAGTACTAAGAACACATTTATATTAATAGAAATTGCGATCGCAATTCCCCATAAAACATAAAAAGGATAGGGTACTATGTCGTCTATCCAATGATATAACAACTCTTCACCCCTAACTTTTTAACTGCGTTACCATAACAGTTGTCGCCAAGCGGTGTTTCATTTACCTACGTATATCCAAAGAATCAATGACTAACCAACTTCAAAACTACAACCCTAGTGGTATAGGTCAAAGAAATGGTAATTTTTTAGGTTTGCCATTTGATTACGAGTCTGCTAACTTGATTGTCTTGGGCGTTCCCTGGGAAGTCACGGTTTCCTATGGTACAGGTACCGCTAACGGACCACAAAGAGTCCTAGAAGCTTCACTACAACTGGATTTGTTCGATTTTGATAATCCGGATGGATGGAAACAGGGAATTTTTATGGTAGCAATTCCGCAGGATCTTCTAGAAAAGAGCAAATATTATCGGACTTTAGCCGGAAACATTATCGAACGACTGGAGCAAGGCAAACCACTGACAGATACACCAGACTTAACACCTGTGTTGGCAGAAATTAATCAAGCTTGCGGACAAGTGAACCAATGGCTGTGTGAGCAGTGTCAAGAAGCATTTGAAAAAGGTAAAAGAGTTGCGGTAATTGGAGGCGATCATAGCATACCTTTAGGCTATTATCAAGCGTTAGCAAATCGCTACACCAATTATGGAATTTTACATATAGATGCACATGCAGATCTAAGGGATTCCTACGAAGGATTTGAGTTCTCTCATGCATCTATTATGTTCAATGCCATGAAGTTGCCGCAAATTTCTAAGTTAGTGCAAGTTGGGTTGCGTGATATTTGCCATGATGAAGTGCAAATGATTAACCAGTCTCATGGTCGAATTGTTGCTTATTACGACCCAGTCATTAAACAAGAACTTTACTCTGGAATGACTTGGATTAATCTTTGTCGAGATGTTATTAGTCATTTACCTGAATATGTTTATATCAGTTTTGATGTCGATGGTTTAGATCCAAAACTCTGTTCTAGTACAGGGACTCCCGTTCCTGGTGGGCTGGAGTTGGAGCAGGCGTATATGCTGTTCCGTGAATTAGTCAAAAGTGGTCGAAAAATTATTGGTTTTGATGTCTGTGAAGTTGGCGATGCTGAATGGGATGGCAATGTTGGTGCGCGTATAGTTTACAAACTGGCAAATTTCATGGATTTATCTCTGCAAGGATAATTATTAGACATCATGTTTACTTGTCAAATTATACTGACAAGTCTCCCGCTACTCCTCAAACGAAATTAAAAGCTTACGCAGCAATTGAGCAAGAATTTTACGTTCCGCTTCTTCTAAAACGCTAAGGAGACGATGCTCATTAGCAACATGAGCCTCAACAGCTTTTTCAATCACATTGAAACCTTTATTGGTCAATTCAATTAGTGTTCCTCGACGATCGCTTGGATCGGGAATGCGCTTGACTAGGTCAGCTTGTTCTAGGCGATCAATACGATGGGTCATTGTACCCGAAGAAACCATCAAGGTGTTAAATAGGTCAGTCGGTGAAAGCTGGTACGGTTGACCAGACCGACGCAAAGTAGCCAACACATCAAATTCTCCAACATTCAAGCCAAAGTCTGAAAACGTTTGTTGAATCCCACGTTCTAAATGTTTAGATAATCGCGTCATCCTTCCAATGATACCCATTGGAGACACATCTAAGTCAGGGCGCTCTCTCTGCCATTGAGCCAAAATCGCATCGACTGGATCGCCATTCATTAAAATGCTACCCACCTAAAAATCTTGATGTCCACTATCTTAACATCAAGATAATTGCTAGAATCTTAATATCAAGTATCTTAACATCAAGATAAATACTATGAAGACAGCTACTGTTCGCCTGTCTGATATTCTGCTAACTGCTGTAGCCCCGATGACCTGGGGAACGACTTATGTTGTAGCAACTGAACTCTTACCGCCTAATCATCCGCTATTGGTCGCTGCTTTGCGCTCGTTGCCCATTGGTATTTTGCTAACCGCATGGTTAAAACAACTGCCTAAGGGTATTTGGTGGTGGCGTATTTTGCTCCTAGGTAGCCTCAATATCGGACTCTTTCAAGCACTATTATTTGTAGCTGCTTATCGCCTTCCAGGTGGCGTTGCTGCAACAGCTGGCGCAATCCAGCCTTTATTAGTCGTATTGTTTTCCTGGGTAGTATTGAATGAAAAACCCTCTAAGCTATCTATTGTCGCAGCGATCGCAGGCTTTGTTGGTGTTGGATTGCTGGTTCTCGGTCCTACTGCACGCCTTGATAGTGTTGGCATTATTGCTGCGATCGCTGGAGCCGCAACAATGGGTCTAGGAACAGTACTTGTCAAACGGTGGAAACGTCCAGTTTCTCTACTTGTCTTTACAGCATGGCAGTTAACAGTTGGTGGAATGGTGCTGCTACCAATCGCCCTGGTGATTGAAGGACCAATCACTCATCTCTCAACAACTAATCTATTAGGCTTCGTTTACCTGGGCTTAGTCGGTACTGGAATTGCTTATGCACTTTGGTTTCGGGGGATTGATAAACTTAAAGCATCAGCTGTTTCATATTTGGGGTTGATGAGTCCTCTCGTCGCGACCCTCATTGGCTTCGTCGTACTACATCAAGCATTTACGCCAATTCAACTGATTGGGATTGCGATCGTTTTGATGAGCGTTTTGATTGGACAACAAACAAATCAATTACGTCAACGCCCATGCAATACTTTCAAATCACGCCTCAAAAAGTAGGTTGCTTCCTTTATGCGATCGCTCCACCCTCAACCTTTTCATCTAATGCAAACTCTCCAAATATCTCTTGTGGCACGGGCGTCTCGCCCGTTAGCAGGGGCAAGCGAGGACGCCCAACCCACAATATGGGGAATATATTTCTTAGAAATCTTTCTATCTTCAAATTGGGTCGGCTTCTCGCAAGCGATCGCACCTTCCACTTCCTTGCGCTCACGGAAATTACTAAACAGTGTTTTTACTGATGTTGTTATGTTTCTGTTGAGCCTGAAAACAATGTTTTAGGTGTTTTCTGAAACTTAAACGTCAAAACCCCTAACTGTGCCTTAGTTTCAGATTTTACCTTTGATTTTTCTCTGTCTAAAGCGCCTAAGAATCTTCTTGTTTTTCTAAATCCGTAAATATATCATACTGTTCTCGAAAAACCCTTTGAGTCTGAGATAGACCTAAATCCATAGAAAGCAAATCAATACCATCAATAATTTTGGATATCTGAGATTCATCAATTTGTAGACCCTCAAAACACGTTTGTCTGTAATCTGGTCTTTGCTGAAAGCGTTCAATTGCTTTTTTTAAAGGTCTCATAACTTCGTAAGCATTTTCAGCTTTATCAATTGATAGTTGAGGTATTGGAGATTGTAACCTGAGAACCGCTAAATCAATTAAATCTCTGGATATTACGCTGTTATCCATATATCGGTCAGAATTCGCCAGTAGTTTAGAAGTAAAACAATCATTTAGACTTAAGCACGGAACAGGCGACCATTGGGGATATCTCGGTGGGTCTAGCTGAAAACGACTTTCAGCAATGATTTCTGTCTTAACAAACACATCTCCTACAGCAACTATCATGCGTATCCCATATTGGTCTGTTGTACTACGTCCTAGTTGGATTTTACTTAAATCACGAAATAATGCTTCATGTCCATCATCAAATACTACTGTACGCAGATATTTGTATCCTTCTGTACCAACAGAAGCAATAAAATCAACGTCCTTACTCCATCGGTATTCTTCAAAATCAAGAGCGAGAAGGGTTCCACCACCAAAGTAAGCAGAACCCTTCCTCAGTATCTCACAATCTAAAGATTCAAGAACTGTAAGAATTTTATTATGATAGTCTAATCTAAAGGTCATAGCTCAACTAACAACCAGGATTTATAACGTCTGGCAAGTTGTTTAAGGAAATTAATTTCAGCACCCTCTAGATTATTGTATATGTCACGATATCGCCAACCTCGCTCATATCGACTAAGCATTTCTTCTGGCGAGAAGCGATACACATCGGTAGTCTGCCAGCAAATTGATTCCAAAAAGGGCAGTTTTTCTGGGACAGCAATAGAATTAATCGTTGGTATTGCGGTTGCCATATTCAGTAAATCAACCACTTTCTTTGGTTTACTTTCTTTCTATAATCAGTTTATTGTGAACTACTAACACTTCCCCTTACGGGTAAGTATTGGCTTCGTGCTTCACAGGCCGCTGCCCCTTTTCCTTACGGATCTGCGGTAGAGCCGCAGACTCCACACGCGGTATCGGGGAACCCAGAGACAGTGACTCCAGACTTGCTGGGCGTAGTTCTTATTTTAATACAGAGATTGGCGTTCTTGCATCAAAGTATTAAATACTTTATCGATATGCTACATCAGCATTATTGTATAAGGGATTCCCCCTTCTGCCATCTGCCATCTGGCGTTCTTGGTTAAATAATGGTGTAGTTTGGAACCGCCACGACTTTTCAGAATAAACCATAATATAAATTATACCGAAAGACAAAATTAATAAGTCTGATACTTTGATAATTGGAAAGATTGAATTTATCGGTAATAGTTTATGCCGTACAGTCAAATTACCCTTAAACAACTCGTCGAAGAATTTAACTTAACCTTAGAAGAAAATACCAAATTGTTTCCAAGCGTACAACCTATATTACCTACCGAGCTATTATCGATGACCCTGCAGGAGTCGTTACCTTTAGCAACAGCAATCAACAGCGAAAAAGCTCGTTCGGAACTCATTATTGCTCCAGTCTTGCTCGAAATTAAACGGAAAATGAATTACCAAATTGGGTTATTTTCTGGTATTGATTTTACGGTTGATGCGTCTCGTGGGTTGAACGGTTCTCCTGATTTTCTAATTACGCGCAGTCCGGAACAGTATTACATTAGCGCACCAGTGATGACGATTGTGGAAGCTAAAAACGAGAATATTAATCTTGGTTTGGGTCAATGTGGTTCTGAGATGTTAGCTTCTCAAATATTTAATGAGAGGGAAAATAATCAGGTGAACGTGATTTATGGTAGCGTCACGACTGGCGTGTTGTGGAAATTCTTGCGTTTAGAAAAGCAAACCCTGTCCATTGACCCAGTAGAGATACCAATTGAACCTGTGGAACGATTATTAGGTATTTTTGTGCAAATTCTTTCTTGATGAATAAAGAAAAAATAAACAAGGGCGAACAGTAAGAGTTCAGCACTTCAGCCTTAAGCAGTCAGCTTGCGATCGCCTGTTTCCCTTGTATTTTATAGGGGTTTCGAGTACTGCCCACACCCTAATTTTTACCTATAATCCTGCTGTTGAATATCCCGTAGACGTGCAGCATCACGTATACCGTAGTCAGCACGAGTAAAGCGATTCAACTGGGATTCAAAGAATTCGCGGTTTGCTTTTAGGTGTTCGGGATCTGGGTCATCTAAAGGATGGCAAAGGACAGTTCTTAATGCTTGAATAACCGCAGAGGTTACACAGTACATTGACCGTTGGAAACTAATTCCCAACTGAATCAACGTATCTTCTTCTCCCCGACAATGTTGCTTGTAGTAATCAACAAGATATTGTGGTAAAAAGTGGAACATATCTTGCATCAATAATGTTGGTGGGATGCCTGCGGTCCCAACCGGGAACACGTCAGCATAAAGAATTCCATAGTGGAAGTCTTTCTGGTCATTAGGCACTTGTCCTGCCTGGGCATTGTAAGATTTAGTACCACGAAATGGGGAAGTGCGGTAGAACACAGCTTCCACGTAGGGTAAGGCTGCTTCGTGAAGCCATACAAAACCTTTGGACTTGGGAACGATTTCGTAGCATTCGCCGCGAATGTAAACGTTGTGGTATATGGGACGATTGGCTACCGCAAAAATTCCATTTACCAAAAAATCCATTGCTTCTGGGACACTGGTAATCTTCCCTTCGTCATACAAGTCTGACATTTCAAAGAATACAGGAGCCATGACTTCCCAGAATAAACCCAGATTTGCATAGTAGGACATTTGACGACACTGTTCTATGAACATATCTGGAAACAGCGCGTGTAGTCCTAACATGACTGGGTTGCCTTTGAAGTAAGCTTTGATTGCCCTGTCAGCGTTGGCTCTGTACTCTTCGCTATCTAAGTAAGGGTCAAATTTTCCACCCATACCCCTGTGCCAAAGCATAGCACGCATACATATTTCGGCAAACTCCATGTTGATGCGATCGTGTAACCAGTGATGCAACAACTTTGGCATTTTAAAGGTTTCGCCTTTCTCCATAAATGCCAAGAGTTCTGGGTGAGCGGTTGCTTCACCACGCCAAACTCTCAACTCAGCATCATCGCCTGCATAATGATTGTGAAGTTCTAAATACTCTTTGGGCAAAAAGTATTTGAAGAAGGGAAACGGGTCTAAAAATACACGTTCCGCAATGTAAAGCAAGTCCCGCCAGTAAAAGTCCATTGGTACTGCATATGCTTTATAAATACCAATGATTTGCATGAGGTTCTCTGGCGTATCTGGCAACATTGCGCCACCAGCTTCTAACCGATGAATGACTTCTGCAAATTCATGGGTCGAAGGCGGTAATTTAGCGGTGGTTTTATCTGGAGATTGTACCATAGTTGTTAATTGCTGATTGCTAATTGCTAATTGTTAATTGTTAATTGTTAATTGTTAATTGCTGATTGCTAATTGCTGATTGCTAATTGCTGATTGCTATTAACTAGCCATTAGCCATTAGCCATTAGCTATTAGCCATTAGCCCTTAGCCCTTAGCGATGACTGTGACTATTGCTGTTGTTGTTGGTTCAGTCCAACGTACTAACCAGGTGGGTTGTATTCCCAAGAACACGATGAGAATTGCTAAAACAAGGGCGGGGATTTTCTCTGACCACAAAACTCTGGGATAGTAGGCTAAATTGTTATCAAGTTTGCCAAAACAGGTGCGGTTGATGAGGATGACGAAGTAGACTGCGGTTAAACCAGAGGCGACTACACACAATAGTGTTGGGATGGGAAAGACTGAAAAACTGCCTTGGAAGACAATAAATTCAGCAATGAATCCTGTCATTCCGGGAATTCCAGCACTAGCCATACCACCCAAAACGAGTAGGGCGCTGATGAGGGGGATACCGCGTACGGGATTCATTAAGCCATTGAGTTTGTCTAACTCGCGGGTTCCCACTTTAGCTTCTACAACTCCTACTAGATGGAAAAGGATAGCGAGGATTATACCGTGGCTGACCATTTGAGCGATCGCACCGACAACTGATAAAGCCGTACTAGCTGCACCTGCTAGCAGTATGTAGCCCATATGACCTATAGAACTGTAGGCTACCATGCGCTTGATGTCTTTTTGGGCGATCGCAGTAACAGCCCCATATATAGCACTCACTGCTCCCCAAATTGCCAAACTGGGTGCAAGAACACTCCAAGCTTCAGGAAAAAGCTGCATCCCAAATCTCAAAACGCCATAAGCCCCCAACTTCGCCAACACACCACCGAGAAGAATCGCAATGGGTGCAGAAGCCTCAACGTAAGCATCTGGTAACCAAGTATGAAACGGAACGAGGGGAATTTTGATTCCAAAACCTAGCAGTATTCCTACTAATAGGATAATTTGCAATGCTATTGGTAGAGCTTGGGTCACGAGTGTATCGAAATTAAAGCTGGATGAACCAGTCACCCATACAGTACCTAAGAATGTTGCTAGAATCAATGCTCCTGAAACAGCAGTATAAATTAGGAACTTCATTGCTGCGTAGGTTCGCCTTTCCCCACCCCAAATAGAAATCAGCAGGAAGAAGGGTATTAACTCTAGTTCGTAGAACAAGAAGAAAAGCAATAAATTTTGGGCTGCAAATGCTCCTGCGACTCCACCACTTATTAACAAGATGAGGGAATAAAACAGCCGGGGACGTTCTGTCTGGTTACTACTACTGTATATAGCAATCCAGGTAAGTAAACTATTTAAAATCAGCATAAGTATGGAAAGACCATCAGCCCCCAATTTGTAACTCAAACCTAGGGTGTCATTCCAAGGCAGATACTCCTGTAACTGCATCCCCGGAGTAGAGATATCAAATCTTAGGAGTAAGAAAAGATTCCAAAGTAAAATCAATCCAGAAAGGGTTAAGGCTATCAAACGATATCTATTTGCGGGAATTTTACCAGGCAAAAAAACAATGACAGCGGCTGCTAAAATTGGCAACCAAATTAGGGTACTGAGCATAGAAAAATTTCATCCCTTACAAAACAATGACTCATAAAAAATTAACCAACTATGCTTATTTTGCCGTTATCTAAATCATAATAAGCACCCACAATTTTTAATTTATCTGCTTTGATTAGTTCATCTAAAACAGATGATGACGATAACTTTTTGACTTGAGCTAAAATATTGGCTTTACAAGCATTTTCTAGCTTGTCACCTGGTAAGTCTTTTGACTGTTCCACACTAGGCTTAATAGCATTAAGCAAACTAGCAATTTGACCGGGAACTTGAGCACCTTTTATTGTAGCTTCTACTGCACCACATCTTTCATGACCTAAGACCATGATGACTTTGGAACCCAGTACTAAGCTGCCAAATTCTAAGCTTCCCATCTCCTCTGGTGTAACAACATTACCAGCCACACGACAGACAAATAAATCTCCAAGCCCTTGGTCAAAAACTATCTCAGCAGGAACCCGTGAATCTGCACAACCAAGAATAGATGCAAAGGGAGTTTGACCTTTTGCCACTTCAACAAGACGTGCATAGCTTTGGTTTGGGTTACGACGTTTTCTGCTAACAAAACGTTGGTTTCCTTCTAATAATTTTTGGAGTGCCTGCTCGGTAGTTATATCATTCTCTTTCTCTTTAGCAACTGCTTGTTCCGAAAAAACTAACTTAGAACCAACGCCTGCTGTTAATACTCCTGTTCCTACTGCACCGGCACCCAACTTCAGCAACAATCTTCTGGAAAGATTACCTTTTTGAAGTTTTCTGCCCATTTTCCTATCCTCACACTCTAAAACTAGAATAATTGTTAGTTGTTAGTTGTTAGTTGTTATTTCCACTAACTACTAACCACTAACTACTAACCATTAACTAATCTCATCAAAGTCAAAAACTGTGTTCCCCAGAATTGCCAACTCACAGCCATTCCAATAATGCCCACTCCTAACAACACGGTGAAGGCATAAAACTGTGTTTGTCCTGAGTTGCTGTATTTAAGACTTTCTCCACTCCCAATGGAAGCCAAGCCAACTAAGTTGACAATGCCATCAACAACAAAGCGATCGACAATGTCTGCTAGCTTTGAAATGAGGTCAACACACAAAACTATGCTTATCCGATAAAGTTTTGGTGTGTAAAAGTCATAAGCCAGTAAGTTTTGTAAAGCCTTGATTGGGAATTGAATTGGTTTGGGAATCAAATTTCCAAAGTAAATAACAGCACTTATACTGCAACCGAAAATACTTGACCAAATCAAGAGCAGCGCCACATCTTTATTCAGAGTTGCCCAAGTTGGTAACAGCCCTAGGCTTTGCAACACTAAGGGTATATGGAGCGTAAAGCCCAACAGAACAATCATTGGCAAAGCCATTTGCCAACCTATTTCTGGGGAACGTTCGCTCATCTGCTGGGATTTACCACCGAACACTAGACCAAATTCTCTGGTTAAGCTGAAAGCCGTCAAAGCGTTTACTGCTATCACCACTCCTACCAGCCAAGGTTGTGTCACCCACAGTCCTGAAGCTAATTCCAGTAATGCCCAAAAGCTACCTAAGGGTGGAAATGCAATTAATCCGAGAGTTCCGACCACATAAGCAAATCCTGATACTGGACGGCGCGACCACAATCCTCCAAGTTGGGTAATGTCTTGAGTGATGCTATTCCATACGATCGTACCGGTACTCATTACCAAGAGTGCAGAACCGAAAGCATGGGTGAGTACTAACAATAATGCTGCTTCGTCTTGTTGAGTTCCTACAGCAATAAATACCAAACCCATGTAGGTGCTGACAGTGTAGGATAAGCAACGCTTGATGTCAATTTGAGCGATCGCAATCAAAGAACCTCCCAAAGCTGTGACAGCGCCAATAGTTACCATAAACAAAGAAACGATGGGCGACAAATTAAAAACTGGATGTAGTTTAATCAGTACCCAAGCGCCACTAGCTACGACCACAGAGTTTCGCAGAATAGTACTAGGAATTGGTCCTTCCATTGCTTCATCTAACCACAGATGCAAGGGAAACTGAGCACATTTACCCATTGGACCTGCGATTAATGCCAAACATACCAATCCCACTAATGTGGGGTTGACATCAGCAGTAGCCGCCCACTCAGCCAATTCAGTATAATTCCAAGTGCCTGCAAGGGGCCATATTGCCAATACTCCCATCAATAGAAATAAGTCACCAACCCGCTTGGTCAAAAAAGCATCTCTAGCACCTGTCACTACCAAAGGTTGACTGAACCAAAGACCAACTAGTAAGTATGTTCCAAGAGTCAGTATTTCCAGGATGACATAACTGAAGAACAAAGAGTTACACAAGGTAAGGCCACACAACCCCGCCTCAAACAAGCCCAAAAGGGAGTAGAAACGCGCCCATCCCCAATCCATCTCCATATATCCGATGGCATAAATTTGTGCTAGCAAATTCAAACCAGTAATCACAACCATCGCACCGACACTTACAGAAGAGATTTCTAAGTCGATGGAGAGGTTTAAATCGGCGACACTTAACCAAGGTATTTGTACTTGGAGTGGCGGTTGATTCCAAGTAGCGGATAATGCCACGCTAGCATGAACGAATGCAAGAAATGTCATGATCAAATTGACATAACCAGCCGGTCTTGGACCCGTACGTCTAATGATTCCTGGCGACCAGGGTAGGGCTAAAAACGTGCCAATGAAAGCGTAGCAAGGCACTAACCAAACCGTATCAAGCAGGTACTGAGCCATTAACTTACCTCTATATCTACACTAAAACCATGCGGTTGCGAACCTACAACTGCTTCCTTTAGGTAATGCGTATATGAATTATACAAAAATTTAATTTTTGCTTAATTTTTCTATTTATACATTAGCTTTTCCCAATGGAAAAAGGAATAACTTAGCGAACTAATTTATCGATATTTATTCTAAGAAAAACTTATCTTTTGATTATTTGATACATACAATTGATTAAAGTCTATGAATTAATGATAACGTTCAGGCGCTAAAAATATCTGGACCATATCTGATGATTTCTGTCAATGCGTAAGTTTTATAAGATTGCTATAGACTTTATTCTATAGTCGTTATCAATCCTACACGCTTTTATGTCCAAACAGTCTTACTCCCTTCGGTGGTCTAAAATTACCTAAATTTCTTTAACTTTCACCTCTGTGTTCTGGAGCGCCTGGAGCGGTTTTTACATAGGTAATCTTAGGCGCGGAAAGGGAGTATAATCAAGTTCTCCATGTTTTTTGTGTATCATAAAACACTAAGAGTTGCAATTCTCCTCACAGCTTCATGCAAGGATAGTGATGTTTTTGACCAATTGGAATTTTGAGAAATAGAAACACAATCTACCACCAAAAACGGATATTGTGTGACTATTGTGTCGGCATAGCCGCCTCAACGAAGCTGATTATCGTACGGCTGTTGAGAATGGTGCAAGATATCAGATCGGGCATTTTTGTAGCTTTTGGATTACCATGAATATAGAGTAAAGTATTTAATGCTCTCTTTAATATCGAGCATTTTCTTATGCCCTACAGCGAGTTTAGTTTAGCTAAAGCCAAGCAAGACTTTGGCTTGACCACGTTAGAAAAACGCGATATTTTCATAGATATTTCTGAATTAGCAGCTAGTAATTTACTCATAGAAACTCTCAATTATAACTTGCCGATCGCATTAGGTAGTCATAGTGAAAAAGCGCGTTCCGAACTCATTATCGCCCCAATTTTAGTTGACTTACGCCGACAATTACACGAGCAAATCAATTTATTTTCTGGAGTAGATTTTACTGTAGACGAAACCAAAGGATTAAATGGGACTTGTGATTTTATTATTACTCAATCTCCAGAAATTCTAATTGTGACAGCACCAGTCATTACAATTGTAGAAGCTAAAAAAGAGAATATTAATGCGGGGTTAGGTCAGTGTGCATCGGCAATGGTTGCGGCCCAAATTTTTAATGAGCGCTCAGGAACTGAGATTACAACAATTTACGGTGCAGTCACGACGGGTAGTATTTGGCAATTCCTCAAATTAAAAGGACAAACATTAAGTATTGATTTAAGCGAATATTATCTTAAAGATGTGAATAAAATTCTCGGTATTTTAGCTAGTGGCATTTCTCAAGACAATCAATAACATGGGTTGTCCATTCATGGATGGGGTCAAATCCCCCTTCCCCCAGCAAAGCTGCCTCTTCTTTGACCCTTGTGGGGTTTAGGTGCAAGTTATCAGGAAACAGAAATTCAGAACTTGTAGTTTAATTTTACCAACAACAGAAATCAAGGCTGAAAACAAATTACAGCAGTACACACAAAGATAAAACTTTTATGCAAAACATCAGTGATTTGTGCAATAAACT
Organism: Scytonema sp. PMC 1070.18; assembly: GCA_035967975.1. Classification (GTDB taxonomy): domain Bacteria; phylum Cyanobacteriota; class Cyanobacteriia; order Cyanobacteriales; family Nostocaceae; genus Scytonema. The sequence continues at coordinate 30,917 of JAWQFQ010000012.1, read as the reverse complement.
CAGCAACCCAGGACAATTAGGTACTTATACGTTTACTGAAGCGGTGTATGCTGCACCTAACTTGGATTATAGTTCAAACCCGGACTTGAATCAATATTTCCTATACCACAACCCAACAGAGGGCTTTGTTACCCGACGAATTGATATATCGACAATTGCTGAATTGGGCTTTGGTGTGAATTGGACTTTTGATAGTACTCAAGTTCCCATCAACGGACAGGTCAGAATACCTGTGGGTAATGGTCCTTTCCCATTAGTCGTTTTTGCTCACGGGAATCACGATCCTCTAGAAAACTCAACCCCAGGATATATCTATTTATGCGAGCTGCTGGCGTCTCATGGAATCATCGCTGCAACAATTGATGTTAACTTTCTTAACGGCTTTAATTTTGGCGAAAATGATGCACGAGCAATTGTCCATCTAGAACACCTGAAGCAATTTCAGCTTTGGAATGCACAACCAGGACATGTTCTAGAAGGGAAAGTCGATATGTCGCGGCTGATGATTGTTGGTCATTCCCGTGGGGGAGAAGCTGTAGGACACGCCAGCCTTTTTAACTCAATGCACAGTGTACAATTCGACCCCGAATTACCGCCTGTTCCACTAGATGGTTCTTTAGGTCTTGGACCCTATGGTTTAGAAATTCGTGCAGTGGTTGCGATCGCCCCTACTGATGGTCAGTATGAACCTGTCACTGGACCAACTCAAGTACAAGACAATTACCTAATCATTCATGGTAGCCGAGATGGTGATGTCTTCACATTTGAAGGATATAAAACATACGACAGGTCACATACAGTAGACCTTGCTAACCCTACACAACCAGCACGAGGATTCAAATCACTGTTATGGATACATGGTGCAAATCATAATTACTTTAATAGTGTTTGGCAACAAGAATCCTCCAACACTATTGAGCGGGAAGAACAAGAACAAATTGCCAAAGTTTACATTTCTGCCTTAGCAATGGCTATACTCCAAGACAAACATGAGTTTCTGGAATTGTTAAGAAACCATACAGTTGGTATTGAAGCTGGCTGGTCACCGCAAAATATCAACTTAGTTTCACAATTTCAAGATTCTCATCGCTTATTTGTGCAACATTTTGAGGAATCTGAAAACAATATTGTAGTCTCAAAGCCAGTTGAGGGCACAGTAGAAGCGTCAGCAATCAACGCTAACAAATTATCATTTGAAGGACAGCAACCAACAGATCATCTTTACCAAGAAACTCAGGGTGTGCAGTTAGGATGGACTGCTAGCGGTAGCTATCGCATCAAATTAGCTTCTGACACGCTAGATACCAAATCGTTTAAATTTCTGGTGTTGCGCGTTGGACAATCATCAGAACCTAATAATCCCATCGGAGAGGATCAGGACTTTACTATTGAGGTTCGCGACAAAAAGAACACCAGTCGTTTTGCTGCTAGTTCCATTCATAGGCTCATCTATCCAGATAAATTTACATTAGGTGTTCCTGATGGGGGAGAGTCAGAAGACGGCTTATCTGTTACTCGTACTGTCATGCAAACCCTTCGTATTCCTCTAGACCGCCTTCAAGCTGATGGTATTAACATTCACAATCTGACAGAAATTAAACTGTCATTCAATATTGTTCCTTCTGGAACACTTTACTTGGATGATTTACAACTTTCTAATTAACAAAAGGAGATATATATGGTCAACATTACATATCCAGAAGTCACCAATCTGCAAGTCGTTGCGACTCAGCCAAAAGCAGCAGACTTGAGAAATATTGAGTTTATGCAGGCGACGGAAAACACAACATTAGACAGGGTGACATACATCGTCAAAATTAACCTGAACAACAAACCACCCATTACATCACGGGGATTTAGCATCTATCTAGGTGACTACCGCATTAACAAGTATTCAGAATTTCCTGGAGGTATTTATTTCAAGGTTTACAATCCGCGCTTTTTTGCAGAACACTCTGGCAAAAAACTTCTGTTCTCAACCGCTGGTATGACTTTTCACGACTCAGGATATCAATTACCTACACGTGCTGAAAACGCTAGAGAGTCATTCATGATTGAAAACCTCAATGCATTACCAACACAGGAAGAAGTTCTGCAGTAAGTAAGGGATTTCCAAGAAATAAATTACTCCCTTTCCGCCAAAAGATTACCGATGTTTTCTTAGTCTCTGTCCTCTGTGTTCTCTGCGCCTCGAGCGGTTTTTTATTTCGGTAATCTTATACTGAGAAGGCAAATACATATTTGAGGTGTCACAAACGCGCCAGAAACCCGGTATCTTGGAGATACCGGGTTTCTAAATAACGCTTAACACCAACTGTATTGGTTTTTACGAATCATTTGGGATGGAAATATACTCATAACTAGAGTGCGATCGCCTGTTTCGCTCCACAACTTTGACTAATTGGCTTTTTTGAGTGCTTTCACCGTTAATAAACCCGATTCTACCGCTAGCCCCATTTGCATAAAAGTTTTGATTTTGCAGCACTTCAGCGACACCTTCACGGGTGCTTTTCTTGAAAAGAGCAGCAATCAAGGCTTGAGTTGCATCATACGACATAGCTGTTCGCCAACTGACATCTCCGCGCCAAAGCTGTTGAGCCTGTGAGGTAAATTTTGAACCAGAGTTTTGAGATGTTTGTCGATACCAAGGAACTGCAATAACCATATCTTTGGCATTTTCTGCACCAATTTCTAAGGTAACAGGTGAATATAAACTATCCCCACCTAAAACAGGTAGTCGCTGTTTTTTAGTATTGTTTTTCAAGACTTCCATTGCCATATTGAGTTTTTCTGTATTAGGTAATAAGACTAAGACTTCAGCCCCAGCTTTCTGCAATTCCTTGACACTCGTAGCCGCATTAAAAGTATCAGACGCAAAATCAAAAAGACTTACTATTTGCTCGGATTTGATAGTACGTTCAAACTCAGATTTTAAGGAATGACTATAATCACTTTTAGAATTATAGAAAATAGCAACTTTCTTGGTGCTTAATTGATGGTTTTCCATATACTTAGCTAAGGCAGTGACCGCTTCTCTATCACTAGGAACTGTACGGAAAAGATATTTGCCAAATCCTGAACGGCTCTGGGTTAAATTCACTGAAGTACTGACTGGAAAAATTGCTACAAGTTTATTATCTTCATAAACCTTACTTGTCACCTGAGCAACATCGCTAGCAAAGTTTCCCACAACACCTAATATCTGAGGATTTTTTACTAACTGATTCGCAATTTCTTGAGCAACCTTAGGGTTATTTTCATCATCAGCAATTAACACTTTTAGTTTCACACCATTAATTCCACCAGCTAGGTTAATTTCATTTTGTGCTTGGGCAACTCCTCGCAAAATTTCTAATGCACCATTAACATTACTACCTAATGGAACTGAAACAGCGATCGCATAAGATATTTGTTGACCAATTTCTGCATTATTTTTATAAATTAACGCTTCTGGATCGTTAGGCTTCTGATTTAAATATCTCTGAAAAAATTTGGCAGCGTCTGTGAATTTACCATCAATAAAAGCATCTATCCCAGCCATTTTGTCAGGGTGGGGACGAGTTGGTACGAGGTTTTTGTCACCACTGCTGATTTTCACTTTTGCAATAGTTTCTGAAACATTGTTGCAGATATAATTATTTTCATAAGTCTCTACTAATTGACAACCTCTTGCTAATGCTGTCTTTAAATCAAAGAGTTCCGTGTCCCATAGCAGCGCAGTCCCATCATTGCTAGCCGAAGCCAGTGTCTTACCATCAGGACTGAAGCTAACGCCATAAATTGGAGCTGTGTGTCCTTTGAGAATGGTGATTCCTTTACCTGAGGAAGCATGCCAAAGTCTAATAGTTTTGTCACTACTACCAGACGCTAAGATATCTGAGTTAGGAAGAAAACTCACACTATTAACACCTTCTCCATGTCCTCTTAGTGTGTGAAGTAGCTTCCCATCAGGAATACTCCAGATTTTAACTGTCTTCGCCTCACTTCCTGACGCTAGTATTTTACCATCGGAATTAAAACTCAGACTATTAACTGGTGCTGAGTGCCCTTTAAGTGTTTTAATAAGCTGGCGCTGTTTTACATCCCAAAGGTAAATTAATCTGATACTACCAAAAGCTAAAATGTTGCCATCAGGGCTAAAGCTGATGCTCAAAACTCTATTTTTTTGTGTGAGGGGGGATATAAGTAAGTTACCTTCTCGATCCCAAAGCTTAATCGTTTTGTCTTCACTTACGGAAGCTAACATCTTGCTATCAGGGCTGAAGCTGAGGCTTTTAACTTTTTTCTCATGCGCCTTCTTCTGTATGCATTTTTTATCATTCACTAAGTTGCAGAGTAAGATATTACCATCAGTATCCCCTGATGCTAATATCTGACCATCTGGACTAAAGGTGGTGGTAATAAGCTCACTTTTATCTTCTAAGAATTTCCTGACTTCCTTACCATCCAAGGTTCTCCACAGGACTAAATTCTTACCACCCGTAGCGACGGTCTTGCTGTCAGGGCTAAAGCTAATACTATACTTTTTGGTGTACTCAGGAAGAGTTATGATATCCTCACTATCCATGCCCCAAAGTTTGATGATAGTGTCAATACCTGCGGAAGCGAGAATTTTGCCATCTGGGCTAATACTTACACTGCGAACAGCACTACTATGCCCTACCAAAGTTTTAAGTTCTTTGCCATTTTCAACGCGCCAGAATTTGATTGTGTTGTCATCACCTGCAGAAATTAATGTTTTGCTATCGGTGCTAAAGATTGCACTAAAAACGTCAGATTTATGTCCAATCAAAGTGTTCAGCTTTTTACCCTCTGGAACGTTCCAAAGCACAATTGTGTTATCAGCACTAAAAGAAGCTAAGATTTTACCATCTGGACTAAAGCTGACTCCATAAACGCGATCGCTATGTCCTGGTAAAGTTTTGAGTAACTTCCCTTCCCGACTCCAAATTCGCACTTGTTTATCTTCGTTCCCCGCAGCAATTAATCTTCCGTCAGGACTAAAGCTGAGTCCATGAAACGAGTATGGTTTTAGGCTACCAGTCTCTTTATTTTTGTCTTTATTTATCGCTGCGAAAATTTCTTGAGGAAGTTCAACTGTTTTCAAAAACTTTAACTTACCATCACTTATGCTCCAAAGTTTTATAGTCCCGTCCCAACTTGACGAAACCAGCATCTTTCCATCAGGACTAAAACTCACACTATATACTTCTGCTTTATGGGCTTGGGTTTGATCGTCAAGTAACTTGCCGTTGATACTCCAGAGTTTGATACTTCTATCATAACTTCCTGAAGCGAGCATTTGTCCGTTTGGACTAAAGCTCACACTATTAACAATATTGTTGTGCTCTGCAAGAGTATTTAGGATTTCGCCTTTTAAATTCCAAAGTTTAATTGTCTTGTCAACACTTGCTGAAGCGATGATTTGTCCATTTGGGCTGAAGGTGAGATTCCGAATTGTATTTCCGTGTCCTAACAAGCGGTTGCGTTCGCGAGCCCAGTAAACGGCTTGATGGAGAGCCGTCATCGCCTGCAACTTAGTATCATCCTTTATTCCTATGGGTAGTTGCAGCTGTTTGCTCGCTTTTAGACTTTCGTTTAGTGCTTCTAACTGCTTGTTAGAGTTAAAGGACGCATCACTCATCGCAGCTAGTCTACCTGTGTCAGCATTTCGACTCTGACACCACTGAATAAAAGCAAATCCAGATACCACAGCAAACGCTGTAGCAATCAAACCTGTTCTTATCCTGCGGTTATTTTCTCGCCTCTGGATGCTGCGCTGTACAAACTCGGCTTCTACCACGTTATACCAATTGTTTTGTGAGTCGAGTATTTCTTTGAGGACATCTAAATAGGGGTTATTATACCATAAAAAATTTGCTTGTTGATATCTTTGCCGAAAATACTTGAACCAATTGCGGGGATGCTGATTCCAATAAAATTTGTCTGGCTGCTGACTCTTCCATTCTTCCGCCACAGTTGTCAGGCGTCTTTGTAAAGTTAAAGTCTCTTCTTTCTCCTGTTTTATCCACGCCCGCAACCGATCCCATCCCCGTACCAAAGCATCATGAGCTGGTTCGACGTATTCAGTTTCTTTCTCATCTTGTCCTTTCACCAATAAACGCGCTTTTGTAAAAACATCAATCACCGCATAAACTTTCTCCCGAATTGGTTGTGGATATTCCAACTCCGTCATAAATACCTTTCTCCGAGCCAAATCACCACTTCCTTCAGCCACCATCCGAATCATTACATATTTGATGATTTGGGCGTAGTCTTTGTTTTGATTCACTAACTTACAGTAAATTTCATCTGCTCTTTTGGTGAGGCTACCAGTGACTTTACCTAAGTCTTCATAATCTTTGTGTCTGATGACTCGATTGTATTCTTCATGTTCTTGAACATTTTTAAAAAATTTGCGGTAGAGTTCACTCAGAGTAAAAGAAAGTAGTGACAACCCACCAGGCATATTGATCACTTCATCAATTAACCTGTCAACTAAAGAGCTTTCTGATTCTTGTATTTGTCCCTCAAAAAACAAAGCTATTTTTTCAGCAGGCTCAACAATTGCTTCTCGTAATTCTTCCCGTGTCATTGGCGTCACATCAAAACGCGTCTTTGACAAATCAATTTGGGCATAATCTTGAAATACGGATTGAAAGAGCGATCGCAAAACATATTCATAATCAGAACGCAACGTGACAACAATGCGTAACTGTTCTCTATACTCAATAATTGCCTTAGTCACCTGTTGCAAAAATAGTTTTCGCTCTTTCTCATTACGACACAAAGTCACCAATTCTTCTAATTGGTCAATCACTAAAAATAATTTTTTATCAAGATTTACTTGACTCCACTTCCCAACTATTCCAGCAAAATAATCAGCATTTTCATTCAGTTTTTTACGCTCTAACTGAGTTTGGTTAGCTTGCAAAACAGGATTTTCTATATCATGACAAACTCTTGCCAAAGCAGTTAGAGGAGATTCTCCCGGACGAATTGGATTTAAAATTAAGAATTCTGGCTGGTAAGAATCTTCTAATTCTGGTAAAATTCCAGCTTTGACTAAACTCGATTTTCCTGAACCAGAAGTTCCTAATACTACAACTAGTGTTTCTTCTTTTATTTTTTGGATAAGTTTTTTAATTAAGTTTTTTCTCCCAAAAAACTTATCTTTATCTTCTTTTTCAAAAGATAACAATCCTTTATATGGATACCTTGGATCTTTTTCATCAGGGAGGGGTGCTTTTTTTAACGTGTTAGTTGCATTCAATCCAGGGGTAACAAATATGTATTTCCCAAAATTATGTTTTTTTAGTTGACTATATCCAGGTGTTTGTCCGGCTTGCAAATCTAGAAATCTATTTTCTATATATTGAATAATTTCAGTAATAGTAATGATACCATCTGTGTTATTATCTGCATTATTTTCATTTTTTGGGTCCATAGCCTCCAATAAGGTTTGAGCAAAAGGAGAGTGTTGCGCGTCGTCTCCTCGTTCCCCAAAACCATACAAAACATCTGCTGCTGTTTCGTTATAAGCAGAAGAGGTGATGACTTCCTGGGCGTAACCTGCAATGTACCGATTATAGCGCTCTAGGTACATCTCTTCTTCTGGTAATTCTGCTTGTCTGACAACCCAACGAAAGCTTCCAGCAAAGCAGCAATCCAAGATAATTAATAAGTGACGACAACCAAGTTTAACCAAAGCATCATGAAGTCGCCGCATAGGTAGCAAGCTGTTGTTTTCACCGCTCACCGCATCTTGGGGATATATAAAGCCCTGAGGACCATCGTCTTTTTCATTACCTTTGATAGTAATACCATGTCCGGCGAAGTAAAATAAAACACGGTCGTCAGGTTCTACGCTTCTATTACCATCAGAGAAAGGAATAGTTTGATTTTCAAAAGCTGTGAGTAGATTGTCGAGTGTTTTACGAGTCGCTTGTTCATCTAATAGTTGTAAAACCTCGTATTCATATCCGTCTTTTAAAATTTTGGTCAATTCACGAGCGTCATTAACAGCAGTTTTCAGATTCCAATGGGTTACGTTATACTGATTGATCCCGATAATAATTGCGTAACTGTTTTGGATTGTACCCATAAAATATTTACCTGCTTTTCTTAAGTATGTAGTTGCGCTTTAGCGCATGCAACGCTCAAACTTAGCGCAAGCGTTCATCCGAACATGATATTAGAAGCCAATACTGCAAGGGATAGCAAAAATTAGAAACCCGGTTTCTCTGAGAAACCGGGTTTCTGGGGGTTTCTCGAATCTCAACTTTCCAAAACCTACGCAGTATTGGGCTAGAAGCTGTCAGTTTTGTATGGCGCAATACGGTTGGTGTGAACAATATCTAATCCTTGAAGATCCCCCCAACCCCCCTTAGAAAGGGGGGCTTTATTCCCCCCTGTTTGAAGGGGGCTTTATTCCCCCCTTTTGAAGGGGGGCTAGGGGGGATCAAGTCTGATCAGCAACCGTATTGCTGTATGGCGGCTATAAGCCCGCACTCTTTTATTTATCATCTTTGCAGAGTGCTTGTACCAATGCATCTAAACCCGCTTTGGTGGTGAAGTAGGTGAGATGGTCGCAAGCTGCGTCTGGTGATATGATTCTAGGCTTGGGAGTACGGTTTGCACTTACGCTTTTAATGCTTTCGAGTGTCACTGCTATGTCGTTCGGTTGCTGGAAAAATACAACATCGACTACGCGGTCTACAGCCCGTCCAAACAGTTTCTTAATTAGTCGCTGTATTTGGCTGGATTGTTTTCCTGGGTCGATTTGTAATGCTTCTGGGCGAATTGAGCGATCGCCTGCAATGATTGTATACCGCACCTTGGGATCTGGATTGGTGGCGATGCTTTGGATAAAAACACTTTGTGAGTTCATTTGATCCAAAGTTTTAGCATTAGAATCCAAGAATTTTAGTAACCCAGCGATAATACTTGTGTACCATGCTACTGAGGAGAGTTGGTTTAATCCAATTCCAAGAGCTGTAAAAACCCAATCTTGGACATTAGACCAAGGAGAGCCTGCATTAGGTGTACCTAACATGACTAAGTGCTGGACAATTTGATTTCCGCCTTCTTTTTCAATAAAAGTGCGGGATATTAAACCACCCATTGAATGAGCAACAATATCTAATTGTTTCCCATGATTTGTCACTAAACCCACTTCTTCTAATCTTTGTTTGAGAAGTTTGGCATTTTCTTCAATTGTCGTATTTAGGTTTTCGTAATCAAAAGCGAGAACTAAGTCATATTTATCTCGCAGAGTTTTCTGTTGTCCATTTTCTGTCAACTTTGCCTGTTGGACACTGGTGACTAAACTTTCTGTATCACCAATGATGCCATGAATATAAAGCAAAATTTTCTGGGCTTGGGCTACTTTTGTTTTAATGGTTTCCTTGTTACCTTGATAAGACACATGCCCATTTGCTGAAACTTCAACGCTTCTCAAAAGTGGGTAGGAGAACTCTTGTCTAAAAGTTTGAGTGACCAGCTTTTGGAATAGAATCTTAATAGAACCTTGTAAACTGCGACTATTAGCTGTTGGTTCGGGTAAGCGTTCTAATGTAATTTCTGTCTTTCCTCCTACTGTCTTAGCTGTCCCCAAGGGTAAGAAAAATTCTCCATCATGAGCAATTGCTAAGAGATATTCGTTTGATGCTAATGGTTTATCAACGACTATTTTTAGAGGATTTTCTGGTGTAATACTTTCGTAATTTTTTACATCAGAAATTTCTATAACGCTGAACGGAGAATTACCACTGCGAGTGGTATTAAAATCAAATTGTTGAGACAAATTTGGCTGAGTCAGGAAAATTGGTGGTAGTAAATTACTATTCGTGTCCCGGCTGTTTGGAGGTAAAGGGAGCAATTCAAATTTTCCCTGAAAACTCGGATGACTTTGGAGTTGAACACCAGTCTGTATATTCGTAGGTTCTGATTCTTTTATCTCCACTCCACCGAGTGGTTTTATCAGAGTCATTTTTACTTCCTGGGTCATCCAATTATCAATATATTCATCTTCTGGTATCTCCGCTTGACGGGTTAACGCGCTGTCCATCAAACGATTGAGAGCGCCTGATAATCCAGCAGAACGTGTGGAACGATTTGTTGGAGGTGGAGAATCAAGACCTTTTTGCTCCAGCAAACTTGCATTGAAGTCTCGTGTGCTGACAATTAACTTGAAAATTTCATTGTATTCAGTGACTCCACTATTTAAGTAGGTTTTAGGAATGACATAATTCAATTTTCTACTAGCAAGAGTTGAACCATCACTAGAGCTTTTTGGTAAACGTATACTACCCCTTTCTACAAAAAATTGCGGAGTTTCTATGGCATAATCTCCCGCTAATTCTACTATCTGAAAATACAGGTCTTGGTCACTGTTATTCGTCACTTTGATTTCTACCTGTGGTGATTTCCACTCATTTTCTTTAAAAGTGTATTCTCCGCGCAGTTCTGAAGTAGCCTGTTGTGAGGAATATTGTTGACCTCCAAAGGTGACGAGCACTTCCATCTCCACATCACCAGCTTTAATTTGGCTGGTTGGTGAAGTTTTTAATTCTAGAGTATTCGTCCAACGCGCAACGTGTTCTAAACGTTTGATGATTTGGTCTGCTCTTTGTCGAGTGTATCCTTGTGTGTCTGGGACTTCTGGAATGGGTGCAACTAAAGGATGTTTATCAGTAGGTTGTTTAATCCAGTATTGACCAAGACTTGCTTCTAAGTAATAATTTGCATCTGTTGATGATTCTGCTTCCCGAACAAATAACGAAGGTTTGCTACCCTCGGTTGCTGTTGAAAGTGCTTTTCGAGCCAGTTCTATACCTGTATCGTCACCGAGAAAATGTACTTTCAATTGCGGTAGTGGTACACTGGTCACAACTGCCCAGTAGGGTTGGTCTTGTGATAATTTTGTACTATTGTCGTCGAGAAATTCAACTTTGCTGACTTCTGTGAGTACACTTGTAACTTTGGCTTTACAAATAGCATTGTCTAGGTGAAGCAACTGTTCTGATTGAGTTCCTGGAGAGAAAATTGCTAATAAAGTGTCTCCTTCCGAAACTGGGCGAATACCATGTAAAGCGCCACCGTTAATGACCCAACTATCATATGTTTTGCTGTCATACACCAGAGTAAAGTAATTGGCGCGATCGCCTGCTGCACCTCCCAAGAAAGTTTGTCTTAAATCCTCTGCAAGTGCTTCTATTTGGGGTGATTGCTCATTGACTTTACCCACGATTAATGCATTAATATCTTGAATTAAATCCGCGTATGATAAACTACTATTTGTACGTTGCAATGCCTGGGTTAAAAAGTAAGAAAAAGCACCACGTCGTTTCCCATCTTCTCCCCTATGTTCTTTTGCTGTTTGATGGGAACGACACGCAGCGATCGCAACATGTCTAGGGAGCTTATAAGTCGCACTTAAACGGGCTTTCAGCCACTCTTCCGTAAAAATAAAGTCTTTTAAATCCCTAGTCCGTCCATCTGTAGAGGTTTGACGTTCGATAACTTCTGGATCTCTTGTCGCTGTACCAGAATGACAGCAATCTAATACGATGAGGATATGTGGACTCTTCCTAGCAACCTGCTCAATGAGGTAATTTAATTCTTTATCTGCTAAATCTCGACCCTCTACAGTCCGGCTATCATAGCAGACTAAGGTTTCAATTTGATAGTCTGAGTCTTTCTCCCGAAACACTTCTGGTGCTGGTTCATGGGAACCATGACCTGCGTAGTAGAAAATAACTACGTCTTCACTATCAGCCTGAGACAAGTGTTTTTCAAAACCATCAATCACTGCTTGACGAGTCGCCGATTCGTTTGTCAGCTTCCAAGGAACCTCTGAGTTTTCAACTAATTCCCATTTACCTTCAGTAGCAATTCGTTTACGTAAATATTCTTCTATTGCTTCGATATCGTTAACACAGCCGTATAAGTTACCAACTCCTCTCGATTGAGGATGGTAACGGTCAATACCAGTAAGCAGAGCGTAAATTTTTTGCGCCATAAATCCTCGTCACGCTGTTCAATCTTAATTTTTAGATTGAGGAAATGAACCCTCTGGTAAATATGTGCAAGCAGAATTAAGTTATGCACTTTTGTGTTAACTCATTCTATAGAGAAATTGGCGCTGCTGAGTGAAAGCATGAATTAGCCTCACACATAAGGGCGCAGTTCCCCAGGGTAGACTAATAGGGCGATCGCACTATATATTCTATGTATTGTGGACTATCGACTTTGAGACCTTGTTGCTACATTCCACAACGATCTTCAGGGGAAGGGAAGAATTTTTGCTATGATAGATATCTAAAATGAATCTTTAAGGAACGTAATGAAAAAGGTTACACTAACAGAATTGAGTAATGATATTGAGCGTATACTAGATGATGTGCTAGAAACAGGTATCCCAATAGAAATTAACAAAAATGGCAAGTTGTTAAAAATTGTTCCTGTAGAAAAAAAAGATAAACTGAAAAATTTGACATTTAAACCAGATGTTATTCAAGGAAATCCCGATGATTTAGTTAAAATCACTTGGGAGCAGGAGGTTAATATTGATTTATCTTGATACTCATGTAGTAGCATGGCTATATTCTGGTTTGACAGATAAATTAAGTACACTTGCCAAAAGTTTAATTAATGACAATGAAATTTATATTTCGGCAATTGTTCGATTAGAGCTACAGTATTTATATGAGATAAAACGTATTACAGATGAACCAGATGCGATTATTGCTGATCTGTCTGAACAGATTGGTTTAAAGATATGTAATAAAAACTTTAATGATATTATCAGCATTACTTTAACGATGAATTGGACTCGCGATCCTTTTGACCGGATTATTACAGCAAATGCTCAGATAAATAACAACATATTACTCAGCAAAGACCAAAATATACTGAATAACTATATCTATGCAAAATGGTAAGATTATAGCGATTTCTATCTGAGTAAGGTACACCGAAGTTAATCACCATATTGACGATCGCACTTCGTTTTTTAGCTCTATGTCTGAAAGATGTCTGGCGACAAAACTTTGAAAAATAGAAACCCGGTATCTCCAAGATACCGGGTTTATGACACCTCAGCTACCAATAGTTATCCTTTAGCCAAACTTACTGCGACAGAATCGTTTGAAAACTGACCAATTCGGCTATATTCCAGAGATGTTCTCTTCATTTCATTGAGTTTCCATACTGTCCAAGGAGCGTTACCTTGACAATACATATCATCTAACTGTTGCTGCTCTTTAAAAGTATCCATACACGCCCAAAAGCCGTTGTATGTATAAGCTACTAGTTGTTGAATTTTCATTAGTCTGTGAAATGGTTCAAGCACCAATTCTTCTCCACTTTCAATGTATTTAAATATCTCTTTTTTAAATACAAAGAAGCCCCCATTTATCCTAATACCAGCTTGCTGAACACTTTGGATATCATTGACTAAACCATTTTCTTGTGTTGAAACTAAATGGAAACTTTGTGATGGTTTTACACACAGAAAACTAGCTATTTTGTTATGCTTATAAAAGTCATCAATTAAGTCAGGTAGATGTAAATCTGTTAAGCCGTCGCTATAGTTGGCTAAAAAGACTTCTTCTCCTTCTAAGTATTTTTCAACCGCCTGGAACCTTTGTCCAATATTTGAAGTCAACCCTGTATCAACAAAAGTAATATTCCAATCTTCAATATCACTATTTACAAGTTTAATTTTTCTACCTCCTTCTTGTAAAGTAAAGTCATTAGAAACACACTCATCATAATGGAGGAAGTAATTTTTTATGACATCTGCTTTATAACCAAGACATAAAATAAAATCTTTGTGTCCATAGTGAGCATAGTATTTCATGACATGCCACAATATTGGTCTATAGCCAATATGAACCATTGGCTTAGGAACATTGCTAGACAATTCTCTTAATCTGGTTCCTAAACCACCGCAAAATAAAACTACTTTCATCGTAAGTTCCTCTGGTATTAATAAATTACGTTGAATTCAAGTTACCGTCTTGCTTAAGAATAGACCTTGACTTCTGGAATCGGGACGACAAATTGACCACCCCATTCACGTACATAGGATATCTGAGACATGACTTCATTTTTCAGATTCCAAGGTAAAATCAACAGATAATCTGGCTTAGTTTCTTGAATCTTATCTGGATGAAAGATTGGGATATGAGTTCCTGGTAAAAATTTCCCTTGTTTGAAGGGATTTCGGTCTACAGTGTAATCAAGGAAATCTTCTCTAATTCCACAATAATTCAAAAGAGTATTACCTTTACCAGGTGCGCCGTAACCAGCAATTGACTTTCCTTGGCGTTTAGCTGTAATTAAGAATTCCAAAAGTTGGAACTTAGTTTCCTTCACCTTTTCAGCAAAGGAAAGATAGCTGTCTAAGTCAGTAAATCCCGCTGTTTCTTCTTTTGCTCTTAAACTTTTTATCTTCTGACTGATAGATTTAGAACGATTTTCCACATGACAAGCATAAATTCTCAGAGAACCACCATGAGTTGACAGTTCTTCTACATCAAAGATAGTTAAATCGTGAGCAGCAAAAACTTTCTCTACTGTGAGGAATGACAAGTAAGAGAAGTGCTCGTGATAGATAGTGTCAAACTGGTTTCCCTCAATCAGTCGCATTAAATGGGGAAACTCCATAGTAATGACACCTTCAGGCTTAAGTAAAATTTTACAGCCTGCTACAAAATCGTTGATATCGGGTACGTGAGCAAGCACATTGTTACCTACTAATAAATCTGCTTGCTTCTTATCAGCAGCTAATTCATGTGCTGTGTTTTGTCCAAAGAACTTTATAACTGTGGGAATACCTTTTGTGATAGCTTCCTCAGCAATATTAGCTGCTGGTTCTATACCTAAGACAGGTATTCCATTTGATACAAAGTATTGCAATAGGTAACCATCGTTACTAGCTACTTCTACAACTTGACTTGAGGAGTTAAGTCCAAAGCGATCTATTACTTTTTCTGTATAATTTTTAGCATGCTGTAGCCAAGAATCAGAGTAAGATGAAAAGTAGGCATAGTGGCTGAAAATATCTTGTGGACTTACATATTCCTGAAGTTGAACTAAAAAACAGCGATCGCACACGTACACATGCAGTGGATAAAAGGGTTCCATTTGGTTGAGTTGTTCAGCTGTCACATAACTTTCACAAAGCGGTGACATTCCCAAATCCAAAAAGGTATGCTTTAAAATTGTTCCACAAAATCGACAGGTACAACGATTCACGCTTGTCTCATTTTTTACATAGTGTTGCAGAGTGGTCATAGTCATTTGTCAGCTCCCATTCCAGAAGAAATTTTGATTTATTTGCTGAATGCGAATCAGAGACTCCAGCTGCTTTAAGCGAGTGAACCCTTTAAATAAAAAAGTAGCAGTAAACACATCAACAACTGCTGGACAGTTTTAACTGTATTCCACTCACACTCAAATCCCGGTAGTTTGGTGTTAATCTTCTCGAAAGAAACCCGATAGCTGTGGTTATCCGCACTACTGTCACCAAAAGAAAGCTGGTAGCCAGTAAAAACTTTAGCTACTACTTCAGTAATTTCTTTGACTTTTCAGTAAAATATCACAAGTTTAGACTTTGTACTTAAATTAAGGCGCTTTTTGATAACTAGCAACTTGAGCTACTAGCACAGTCTTTTACGTAAATACCAGTATGAAATGAGTGTGTTTGCGATCGCGTCCAGGAGAATGTATGACTTAACGTATAACTTATGTCAGATCGGTTGCAATACGACTCGGTTAATAATAGTTGAGGCTATACCGAAAATTAGAAACCCGGTAACTCCTGCGAAACCGGGTTTCTAGCTCCTCATCGATTGTATCCTTTGCAGTATTGAAATCATTTGGATATTGAATATCCTATTTTTCCTACTTTTCTTACTTTTCTTACTTTTCTTACTTTTTATAGTAAAGCAAAATATTAATCCTCTTTTCTTTCTTGAATTGTTTTTTAAAAGACAATCTGTAATCAAATATACATTTTATGTTTTTTAATAAAACAGTAAAATTTAACTCTTAAGGAGGAGGAAAAAGCTAACAGTATTCAGTTAATTTAAAGGCTTTAATGAAAAAATAAAAATACTAATCATAACCGTTTTCGGGAAAGCAAACAATGTTCGAGATAAAATCACCCAGATTTAAAGCGAAAACCTATTTAGATTTAATTTTTGCCGGATAATTTTGAGTAGACAAAAGTCCTAAATCTGTCTGTCAATTGTCTTTTAGTCATTTTAGGTAAGACTAGTACAGGGGGCGTGGAAATAAAGCTACCACTTGAAGGAGGTAAAAATTTGACAAAGTCAGCGTTAAAACTTTTTACCTTTATCTTGTTGTCTTATTACCACGTATAAGTAACATAAAACCATTGCTCCACAAGAGCTTTAGCTTTTATGTGAATGTCTTATTCCCTGTGAACAGTTACTATCAACCTTAGTTACTAGCAATCAAAATGCACCTTAATTCAAGTATGAAATCAAACTTTGGGGATTTAGTTTCACTGACAATCTGTTTTTTGTATCTTCTGTTATACTTTTTCTCAAATTCAATAGCAACTAAAGTCATTAATGAAAATCACTTTGGAATTTATTATTAAATTTAATTACTCAAAAGTTTACATAATCATAAAAAACAATAATCTTGAACTTAGTGATACTTGTTTTAGTTAATAACGACTGAAGATTGAAAACCAAGTTTATGGCACGACGATCATTGAAAGCATCGACCACAGGCATTAAGAAAGCAAAAAGGGCTTTTAAAATCAGGGAATGGACGCAAGAGTATCTAGCTAGTGAGGTAGGACTTGAGACTCGCCAGTCAATCTGGAAATTTTTTACAGGTAAACCCATCGAGCGTCAGAACTTTATGGAAATCTGCTTTCAACTCGGTTTGGATTGGCAAGAGATTGCTGAACTACCGGACCAGAGGCTACTGACAGAAAACTGCCAAGATGTTGAAAGCTTGGTGCAAATGTTGCGATCGCGTCGAAGTGATAAGATTCAAACTCAGTGCTCTACTACACGATGGTTAGATATTGCTCAACCAATAGAACTAGAAGATATTTATGTCCGCACCAATATTCTGAATCACATTACAAGTCAAAGATGGTTAGATATCCTCGATCTACAAAACTTCATTCCAGAAGAGTTCGACTGTTTTGGTTTGAATCAAGTTTATCAAGAACGAGTGTCTGCAATACAGGCAGTTATGACTTATCCCAAACTGATGGTTTTGGGTAAACCAGGGTCTGGTAAAACCATGTTTTTACAGTATATTGCCATGCAATGCAATCAAGGTAAATTTTTATCAGACCGCATAGCAATTTTTATTCGCTTGAAAAATTTTGCTGCCGATGCTAGAGCCGCAGGTAATTTTAGCTTATTTAACTATATAATTCAAGAGCTTTCTGACTGTGGTGCTTCATCTCAGCAAACCCAAATATTACTCAATGAAGGGAAAATATTACTTCTCCTAGATGGCTTAGATGAAATTCCAGAAGAGTGGAATACCAAAATTTTCAAAGAAATTTGCATTTTTTCTCATAAATATTCTAAAAATCAGTTAATCATCACCTGTAGAATTTGTGAGCACCAGTATCATATAGAGGAATTTAATACTGTTGAGATTGCTGATTTTGACTCTTCACAAGTTGAAGCTTTTGTACAAAATTGGTTTCTCAATATCAATAAGAATTGCCTAGAACATGGAAAAGCCTTAGCTTGTCAATTCATGCAAAAGTTACAATTATTAGAAAATAAAGACATACAAGAACTAGCTGTAACACCGCTTTTGTTGAACCTGGCTTGTTATGTGTTTCAAGCTCGCTTAGACTTTCCAGTTAGAAGAGTCGAAGTTTATAAGCAAGGATTAGAAATTTTACTGAATCGCTGGGATAAAGTGAGGAACATTAAACGAAATGAAATATATCTGCACTTTTCTTTACCTCAAAAGCTTGAATTACTGAGTCAGATTGCTGCCGTTACCTTTGAGCAAGGTAATTACTTTTTTACACAAAGTAATGTTCAACAATACATTACAGATTATCTCTATAACTTATCTATTCTCCAAACTGAGCCGGAGGTATTGCAACTCAACAGCGAGGTAGCGCTGAAATTGCTTGAGACACATGGATTACTAATAGAGCAGGCGCGAGGAATTTACTCCTTTTCGCATATAGCTTTTCAGGAGTATTTAACAGCCAAAAATATTGTTACCAGTGCCAAGCCACAAATATTAGAAAAAAAATTAACTGCGCTAGTCAGCCATCTCACTGAACACCGTTGGCGCAAGGTCTTTTTACTCACCACTAGTATGTTGGATAATCCCACCTGTCTGTTGCAGTTAATGAAGCAACATATTGATCGGCTTGTAGCTTGCGATCGGCAATTGCAAGACTTCCTCTACTGGCTTAACCATAAGTCCCTTTCAGTTCAAGCTCCCTATAAAGCAGCGGCTATTCGTGCTTTTTACCTGACACTAGTTCTTTTGAAAGACTTGAGCTTGACGCATGACATGGCTTTTTCCCTCGGTATCGATATTAGGGAGACTGGTAATCTTCCTCCTGATTTATCTCTAGATTTAGCTCTTGAGTGTGCCCTTCAGTTAAGCCTTGCTTTACTTTACGAACCGACCTTGGATCGAGTTGTGGCTTTGATTTTTGCCCTTCCTGATAGTCAAACTCTTGTCTATCACCCTGATTTACAGCGAGAGCTGCAAAAACTTAAAGAACAATTACCGTCCCCAGTTCAAGGTAGTGAAAAGTTCAAGGACTGGTGGAACACTAACGGTCAAACTTGGGTCAATGAATTGAGGTTTGTGATACTTCAGTGTCGCAACATTGGTCATCAATGGCAGTTCAGCAAGCAGCACAAAGAAATACTCAAGCAGTACTATACAGCCAACCAGCTACTCGTAGATTGCCTCAAGAATGCTGGTAAAATAAATTCCGCCGTATCAGAGAATATTTTGGCAGCGTTATTGTTACCGATTTCTCAAACATCAGATTGTATATTAAATCGTGCCTAAGAACTGAATGGGCAATAGGCAATAGGCAATAGGCAATAGGTAATAGGCAATAGGTAATAGGCAATAGGTAATAGGCAATGGGCAATAGGCAATAGGTAATAGGCAATAGGCAATGGGCAATAGGAGAAAGGCGCTCCAAACCCGGTTTCTTGACATTGCTTATATGAACCGTATTGACCGTTAACTGAGCGAGATTGATACAAAACTGGAAAATATACACTAACTTATACATTTTTCTATACACAATCGCAAACACACGGATTGGACACTAAGTGTTAAAAGACTGTCTATTAAACAGCGATTGTGGTGGTACCAACGCTAATCTATGCTGCTAATACGTTACTAGGCTAGCAAGCTGATGTAGCACGTCAGCGGTAATGAAAGAAATTTACAGCAATTGTTGAGGGGTAATTTGCGAAACTTAACTTCACCACCTTCTAGTTTCTCTAATCAACTGCTTGCAGATGAGAAAGCAGTCACAGTCAGAGGTAAATTTTTCTTCATTGGAGATAAAAAGTTTTTTATTAAAGGAGTTAGTTATGGTCCCTTCTCTATCGGCACCCACGGTGAGGCTTTTCCAGAAAAATTAGTTGTGGAAAAAGACTTCGCCATGATGGCAGAACTAGGAGCTAATTGTTTGCGTACTTATACCGTTCCACCTGATTGGCTTCTGGATTTAGCAGCAATCTATGGTCTAAGGTTGTTAATCGGTATACCTTGGACTCAGCATATTGCCTTCCTTAACTCCTCTACTGTCAAGGCAGAAATCCGTAACTGCATTACTCAAGGAGTTAAAGCCTGTCGGGGACATTCTGCCAGGTTTGCTTATTTAGTGGGCAACGAAATTCCTCCAGATATTGTCCGGTGGCACGGTCCAAAACGAGTTCGGGCTTTTATCAAAGAGTTAATGGCGGTAGCAAAAGATAGCGATCCCGAAGGTCTAGTGAGCTATGCAAATTACCCCTCTACAGAATATTTAAATATTAACTTTACTGATTTCTCGTGCTTTAACGTTTACCTGCATAGGGAAACAGATTTTCGCCGCTACCTCTGGCGACTCCATAATCTAGCCGAAGATAAACCTTTAGTGCTGAGTGAGTTTGGTGTTGACTCAATAAGTGAGGGAAACCAAGCTCAAGCCGAAATTCTTTCTCAAAAGCTGTCATCTAGTTTTTATATGGGAGCAGCCGGAACAATAGTTTTTTCTTGGACAGACGAGTGGTTTACCGGCGGATATGCTATTCAGGACTGGGCTTTTGGTTTAGTTGATGCCGAACGGCTCAAAAAGCCCGCCTTCCACACAGTACAGCAGCATTACACAGCGCCTTTACCGCCAGTATTACCCAAGTATCCCAAAGTCTCAGTCGTTGTATGCGCTTACAATGCTGAGCGCACGATGGATAGTTGTCTCGCCTCCCTCAAAGAACTCAACTATCCCAACTATGAAGTTATCGTAGTTAATGATGGATCGAGCGATCGCACTTTAGAAATTACTCAGCGTTACGACTATGTACGTATAATTAGCCAAGAAAACAAGGGATTAAGTGTCGCACGCAACGTCGGTCTCGCCGCTGCAACTGGTGAGATTGTCGCTTATACCGATTCTGATTGTATGGCAGATCCAGACTGGCTTACCTACCTGGTAGCAAAGTTTCTTTCGTCAGGTCTAGCCGCTGTCGGAGGACCAAACTTATCCCCCCCGGAGGACTCTCTTGTCCCTGCTTGTGTTGCTGTCTCTCCCGGCGTACCTACCCATATACTTTTGAATGATGAAGTCGCTGAACATATTGCTGGCTGCAACATGGCTTTTCGTCGAGAAGTCCTAGAAGAAATTAGTGGCTTCAACCCGATATTTCGTGCGGCTGGTGATGATGTCGATATATGCTGGCGACTGCAAGATAGAGGTTACACCATTGGCTTTAGCCCAGCAGCAATTGTATGGCACTTTCGCCGTAACACAGTAGCTGCTTATCTCAAACAGCAGAAAGGCTATGGTAAAGCAGAAGCACTTGTTTATTTTAAGCATCCTTCCCGCTTTAACCTTCTGGGACAACCCTCTTGGTTAGGGAGAATTTACGGAGATTTATCCACATTTCTTCGTATTGGTCAACCAGTTATCTACTCTGGAGTATTTGGTCGCGGTTTGTTTCAAACCCTGTACGAGCCTTCCTCCTCGCTCATCTCTTACCTTCCCCTGACACTGGAGTGGAATGTAGCAGCTTTTATCTTGTTTGTGTTTGCACTTTTGTCAGGCGATCGCCCATGGCTGAGTGCAGTCATGTTGCTCATCTCTTTTAGCTGGTGTGTAGTTGGTGCTATACAAGCGCGAATTGATTCCCGATTTCTCGGAATCAGAGCCAGGTTGCTTGTGGCGCTACTGATTTACTTAGGACCACTTGTACGTAGTATAGAGCGCTACCACTGGCGCATTAAAGAACTTACAAAAGCGCAACCGATAAACTTTGATGACCTGTAAATAAAAGAAGAAGTTTCAAGACAATGACTCAAACACTAACTCAAACAGATTTAATCAAGCTTGATTCGCCAGCATCCAGAGTAAATATTTCTTGGAGCGATTTTGGCTACGAGTTGTCTTATTGGACAGAAGCAGGAATAGAGAAAGAGAACCTGCTCGAAAAAGTGATGGATTTACTCTTAGCCCACAAATATTTCATTGTCATAGATCAAGGCTGGAGCAACTGGGATTTAGAGATTTACCAGGGGATTTGGTCAAAAGTTCAACTCAGAGTATGTACTGAAAATCATGGAGGTAAAAAAAGAGTTCTCAGGGTGCGGTGTGCGCTGAGGATGTCACAGTTAGCCACTATGGCTATGATGAGTTATTGTCTCTTCACAATTGTGGCAATTATTCTGGGAATGTCAAAAATAGCAGCCGTCACAGTTATCCTAGGTACGCTCAACGCTAGTGTCATCCTATATCAAAACTTACAACAAGGACGCATTCTCTACCAAGTATTGGAGATGATTGCCAAAAGAGTCTATCTGATGCCAATGCAAGTCGCTAATAACAAGTCTGCTACCCAAAGTGCAATATTACAACCATAATGACTACCGCGAAGTATACTAGGGATTTGAATATCTATCGACGGTTGTTACTTCAAGTAAAACCCTACTGGTTTCACATTGTAGGTACTTTTGTACTCGACCTGCTATCAACTCCACTCGCTTTGCTTACCCCACTACCGTTAAAGATTGTTGTTGATAACGTTATCGGTTCTCAACCGCTCCCTTGGTTCTTAGATGCACTCATACCAGCGACTTTAACGCGTTCCAAAACCACTTTACTTGTATTTGCTGCCAGCTTCGTGGTATTCATTGCCGTACTGCGCCCACTACTTGGGCTAGCAAGTTCGTTAGTGCGAACCTACACCAGCGAAAAGATGGTTCTGGACTTCCGGGCTCGCCTTTTGCATCATGCTCAATGCGTCTCACTTTCTTACCACGATTCCAGGGGGACATTTGACTCTACATACCGCATCCAATACGATGCTCCAGCCATCCAATGGACAACGATTGACGGTATTGTACCGTTATTTATTACAAGTTTGTGGCTTGTCGGTATGTTTTATGTTACTACCCTAATTGACTGGCAGTTAGCTTTAATTGCACTCTTAGTTTCACCCTTCTTGTTCCTGGTGACACGGATTTCAAGTGGTAGCTTACGTACTCAATGGCTTGACTATCAAAAGTTTGAAAGTTCAGCAATGTCAGTTGTCCAAGAGGTATTAGGAGCAGTTCGGGTTGTCAAAGCTTTTGGTCGGGAGGAACGCGAACGCCAACGCTTCATCCAAAACTTTAGCAAAGCTATTTGGATACGTATCCGCGTCGTTGTCATCCAGAATTTTGTCAGTTCCCTCATCAACTTGATAACTGCTATAGGGTATGCAGTCATTTTATTTATGGGCGTGCGACATGTCCAAACCGGGATTTTAACTTTGGGAGAACTCCTTGTAGTAGAATCTTATATTATACAGCTATATGGTCCGTTGCAATCTATCGGCAATCAAGTCACAGGGTTACAGCGATCGCTAGCCAGTGCTGAGCGAGCTTTCTTGCTACTCGATCAAGCACCAGATGTAATAGAGAGCAGCAACGCCCAACCAATCTCTCGTGCTTTAGGCGCAGTCACCTTCCACAACGTCTCCTTCGCCTTTAATAACAACCGAGTCTTGCAGGACATCTCCTTTGAAATCCCAAGAGGAACCCACTTAGGCATTGCAGGCAAAACCGGCGCGGGAAAAACAACCCTAGTAAACCTGCTCATGCGGTTTTTTGACCCCACCAGTGGTCAAATCTTACTCGACGGCGTTGACCTACGCGACTACAAGCTAGCCGACCTCCGCAACCAGTTTGCGATCGTATTACAGGAGCCAGTACTCTTCTCAACTAGCATTGCCGAGAACATAGCTTACGCTAAACCCAATGCCAGCGATCGCGAAATTATTGCCGCCGCCAAAGCAGCCAACGCTCATCATTTCATCACCAAACTACCACAAGGCTACGAAACTCAAGTCGGCGAACGCGGTATGTGTCTCTCAGGAGGAGAACGTCAGCGAATTTCCCTAGCCCGCGCTTTCCTCAAAGATGCTCCCATCCTAATCCTTGACGAACCGACCAGTTCCGTCGATACCAAAACCGAAACTGCAATTATGGAAGCAATGGAACGACTTGTACATGGACGCACCACTTTCATGATTGCCCACCGCTTGAGTACCCTAGATATTTGTGATTTACGCATGGAAATCGAAGACGGACGACTCATCAATTTAATAGCTGCATAAGCTATCAGCTATCAGCTAAAAGCCTTTAATTTATAGCTAATAAATTCGGTGCTAAATCACTCATCTCAATTTATTACTGTGGAAAGTATAACAATCCTAAACCATTCGTGAAAATCCCTCTTTATTCCTCCCTCTGTGTCCTCTGCGCCTCTGTGGTTCATTTCAAAAATCAACCACACTAGCCTTTACGTCAGGTACCTGCCAATGTCTTCACAACTTCGTATCATCGTCACAGGACTCGTCGGCTTATATCCCGTCGGTGGAGTAGCGTGGGATTACCTCCAGTACGTCATCGGGTTAGCTCAGTTAGGACATGACGTATACTACCACGAAGACACTTGGAGCTGGCCATACCATCCCCTCGACAAAACCTACACATCAGACGCCAGCTACTCAGTACAATACATCAAAAATTTCTGGGAGCAGTACGCGCCAGAACTCAAAGAGCGTTGGCATTACCTGCACCTACATTCAACCAGCTTCGGTATGAGCCAGACAGAATTCGACGAAGTAGCACGGACAGCTGATGTATTCCTAAACGTCAGTGGCGCGTGCATAATACCCGATCGCCTCTCATCGCGGTGCGTGAAAATCTTCCTCGACACCGATCCGGGCTATAACCAACTCATGCTCAGTGAGCGCTTTCCTTGGTCAGAGAACGTCGAGCGATGGTGCGATTCAGTAGCAGCCCACGACCGACACTTCACTTATGCAGAGAACATTCACAACCCAGATTGCCTCATCCCTAAGATAGATTTTACATGGCAGACAACGCGGATGCCAGTTGTGATGGATTTGTGGGAGCGTGTCGCCCATGTTCCACCACCCCAGATGGGAGAGTGGACAACAATCATGACTTGGAACGCATTCAAAGGTAAGTTGATTTACAAAGGTGTAGAATACAACAGCAAAGGCAGTGAGTTTGAAAAATTGCTGACTTTACCCCAATTGACAAGTGTACCTTTTTGTGTAGCGGTAGGTGGTGTGAAAGCTCCCCTCACGCAGATAGAAAGTGCAGGGTGGAAAGTGGTAGACGGACCTAGCGCAACATTAACACCAGAAAATTATCAGAAATTTATCGCTAACTCACGAGGTGAACTTTCCCCAGCTAAACACGTATACGTAGCAATGCTTAGTGGTTGGTTTAGCTGTCGTTCTGCTTGCTACTTGGCTGCTGCTCGTCCTGTCGTTGTTCAGGATACTGGCTTTAGTGCCATTCTGCCAGTAGGAGAAGGGATTTTGACATTTACGACACAAGAAGAAGCGATCGCAGCTATTCATGAAATTGAAGCAAATTATACACAACAAACAAAGGCAGCACGTAACATCGCCCATGAGTATTTTGACTCAAATCTAGTACTCAACCAACTACTTCATGCAGCACTTACAAACTCATAAACCTGAACTTTAAAATTCTTACTGTTATGACCAGCACATCCTCAACCACCTCCAAATCCCTTAGCCGCCTGCGGATTATCGTGCTTGGTTACATCGTGCGCGGACCTATAGGTGGCATGGCTTGGAGTGATTTACACTACCTCCTAGGTCTTGCTAGCCTAGGACATGATGTCTACTTTGTTGAGGATAGCGACGATTACCCCTCTTGCTATGACCCAGTTAGAGGTGTAATGGATACAGATCCAACCTACGGGCTGCAATTTGCAACGCGGATTTTTGCCAAAGTTGGACTAGGCGATCGCTGGGCATATTACGATGCTCACACATCATCTTGGCATGGAAAGAGCTCTAACGATATTCTCAACATCTGCGCTCATGCTGATGTTCTTTTAAACTTCTCCGGCGTAAATCCTCTACGTCCTTGGTTGATGGAGATACCAGCACGAGTATTTATCGATAAAGATCCAGTATTTACCCAGATTCGACACCTAAACGATCCCGCCGCCCTAAATTTAGCAAAGCAACACACAGCTTTCTTTTCATTTGGAGAAAATATTAACTGTGATGACTCTAGTATCCCCAATGACGGACTACCTTGGCAAGCTACACGCCATCCCATCTTCTTAGACGCTTGGGCTGCTACACCAGGAGTCGAGTCAGGAAAGTTTACCACTGTCATGCTCTGGGACAGTTACCCAGCGCGTGAATACAATGGGCAATACTACGGTATGAAGTCGGATTCTTTTCAGCCCTACTTAGATTTACCCCAGAAGACCGAATCTATATTTGAGTTAGCGGTAGGTAGTCCAACAGCACCGCGATCGCTACTTGCTAGTCAAGGTTGGGTAGTACAAAATCCCCACGAGACGACCTTAGACCCTTGGACTTATCAGCACTACATTCAACAGTCAAAAGCAGAGTTCACTGTAGCTAAACATGGTTATGTTATTAGTCGCAGTGGTTGGTTTAGCGAGCGGAGTGCTGCTTACCTCGCCAGTGGTCGCCCGGTACTAGTTCAAGAAACAGGTTTTTCTGACTGGTTGCATACAAGATATGGTGTTATTCCATTCAATACACTTGAAGAAGCACTCACAGGAATAGAAGAAATTAACAGCCGTTACAAGTTCCACTGTCAAGCAGCTAGAGAAATTGCTGAAGAATATTTCGATGCTCGTAAAGTACTAAACCAACTCCTCAAGCGCATAATTTAAGGAGGAAGATTTTCGATGAGTCACTCTACTTGCCCTACCATCAGTGTCATTATTTGCACATACAACAGACATTCAAGCCTACAAAGGGCTGTAGATTCTGTTTTGCTGCAAGATGAGAAAGACTTTGAACTCATCATTATTGATGATGGTAGTGATGAACCAGTAGAGATATATTATCACACCTGTATACGTATAATCCGAACTGAGCATCGTGGTGTAGGTGCGGCGCGTTCTGAAGGACTGAATGCTGCCAAAGGTATATTTGTTGCCTACTGTGATGATGACGACGAATGGAAACAGAATCATCTCAGTACGCTTTTACAGTACTTGCGAGAAAACTCGGATGTCAGCCTGGTTTACGGTGACTCTGAATGGGTACAAGCAGGGGTGTCACCATCCCCAGTCGCTTACTCATTTGACTATGATGGTACACTGTTGAGTTATGGAAATTACATCTTTGCCACTGATGTGATGCATAGAAGAAGTACCGCCCTTGAAGTAGGGGGCTTTGACTCATCGTTACAAGCCTATGAAGATTGGGATTTGTGGCTGCGAATGAGTCAGGTGCATTTACTTCGGCATATTCCAGTGGCGATCGCATCTCATCACTGGCATCAAAACAGCATTTCAGCAGGGGATTGTTGGCAAGAATGGGAAAAAGTCTATTGGAATCATCAGCAGAGACTAGCCAATGCAGGGGAAGCTGCTCAACATGATTTAAGACTTGATGCTGCTGAAATTGCTCCTTTTGATTGCAGTACTTGGCAAGAAGGACGCAGGGAATTAATCTGGCACTCCATCCTTCGTCCAAATGAAGGCTATGGTTCTGTAGGGCGTCAACTGTTGAAAGCTGTTGCCAATCAAGGTGTTAATATTACAATTGCACCAACAAAAAACCAAGCCCCAAGAGGCTTTGAAGAATTTTTCAAACCTCTGGATCGTTGGAGTAGAATTGGCTTTTACTATCACTATGCTGTTTGTCCCAGTGTACTGCTATGCGATCGCATTGTTAATTATTGTATGTGGGAATCTACTTTAGTTCCTAAACATTTTGTTGAGGAAATTAATAAAACTGTAACATTACAATATGTCCCTTGTCAGCAGAATGTGGAGAGCTTTTTAAAATGTGGTGTTCGTGTTCCGATGAAGGTTCTGCACCACGGAGTTGATACACAACAGTTTCCTTTACTTAACCGCTGTCACTCAGAAATTTTCACTTTTGGAACATTCGGTGACTTCAGCCCTAGAAAAGGAATAGATGTCCTACTGCGTGCATTTCAAGATGAATTTTCTCCTCAAGAATCAGTGCGCTTGCTGATGAAGAGTTCGTCAAAAGCGGCGGCTTATGAAGTCAATAATCCCCGTATAACATTCATTTCCGGCTTTATGAATCAACAGGCGTTATTAAAGTTTTTACAGGAAATTAATGTATTTGTTCTCCCATCCCGTGGAGAGGGATTTGGTCTTTGCGGTTTAGAAGCAATGTCTACAGGTTTACCGCTGATTGCAACAAACTGGAGTGGTCCTTCCGAGTACCTCGATCCTGAAGATAGTTTTCCATTGGAGTATCATTTGGTAGACGCACAAGGCATCGAATCAAACCGCGTCCGTTACTTCGGTTTGTGGGCAGAACCTGATTACGAACACCTTCGCTATCTGATGCGGTGGCTGTACGAACACCCGCAAGAAGCTGCTGTGGCGGGACAAAAAGCAGCACGGCGAGTTCATTCAAATTGGACATGGGAGCGTGTAGCAAAACAAATGTGTGATGATTTTGACAAAATTTCTAATCAAGAATACGGCTGATTTTGGGAAAAAACGAACACTGAAGAAATAAGAGTTTGAGAAAGTTTCTGGATAACTATGACTGTCTTCAATTCACGAGTATAAAAAATGTATAAAGAAAAAGTTACAATTGCAATTCCTACATACAATCGGGCGGGGTTACTTCAGGGCTGTATCGAAAGTGTATTAGCCCAAGACTATCCAGAACTACGGTTGTTAGTGTTGGACAATGCCTCCGATGATGATACTGAGATGGTTGTGCGATCGCTAGCCAAACAAGACCAGCGAATTACATATATTAAGCACGAAACAAATATTGGTTTTGCCAGAAATTGGAATCGCATCATTGAAGTGAATCAGAGTCCATATCTAACCATAGTACCGGACGACGATTTGATTCTCCCTGGCTTCATCCGCCAATCTGTTGAAGCTTTGGATGAGCATCCTAGCGCTGGGTTCTCATTGGCGTTAGCTGAGTTCATAGATGATAATTGCACAATCTTGCCTCAAAAACAAGACACTGGAGATATGCCTGATGGCTTAGTTAACGGTCTGGAATATATCGATTTGTGTATTGCTTGGCGCGGTTGTTCTATTTATACTGCTACTACAATGATGCGGGCTGCTGCACTTGCAGAAGTTGGCTCGTTTGATAGTCCACACTCATGGAATACGATTGACTCGAATTTGTCCTTCCGTCTGGCGGCGCAGTTTGATATTGTTTTCTTGAGAAAAGAGCTTGCCCAGATTCGCGCCCATCCAGGACAGATATCAGATAACCCTTGGCAAAAGTTTGCTGTCTTGGCTGAGTCCATCGATGCGATCGCTTACCTTCTACAATCAGACCGTGCTGCTGATGCAACTTATCGTCAGCAACTAGCAGAGCGCTTGCTAGCTTTGAATGCTAGAAAAAGTGAGTCTATGCACCATTTAGTACCACATTTATATTGGTCTTGGACGGAACGATTAGAAATCGCAGCACAAGAGGTAGCTGCACTGATTCCCCCAGGAGACAGATTTATTCTGGTTGACCAAAATCAGTGGGGGGGTCAGTTCCTAGCCGATCGCCATGCTATTCCTTTCCTGGAAAGAGATGGACAGTATTGGGGACCACCAACAGATGACGAGACCGCAATCTCCGAGCTAGAGCGATCGCGTTCCTCTGGCGCTAGCTTCATCGTTTTTGGTTGGCCTGCCTTTTGGTGGCTGTATCATTACGATCGCCTGCATCGCTACCTGCGCTCTAATTTTCGTTGTGTACTAAAAAATAGCCGTCTCGTCGCTTTCGACTTACGCAAGTATTAGCAGTCCTCACTCGTAGTTAACTGCAAACTCATACTAGGACAAGTTTCATGATCTGGAAATATGAAAAAAATAAATTCAAGATTGCAGGTCGATGGCTAGCCTGGTCAGGAGTTTTGGCTGTCGCCGGTGTAGGCGGTTGGCTGACATACTTTTTAGTTCTCAATCAACCTCCTGAGCCAGTAGCAGTAAACTTACTAACTGTGGAGCGGGGTAATGTTGAAATAACAATCAACGAGAGTGGTACTGTTGAACTGCGGGAACAGCGGATTTTGAAGTCACCAAAAGAGGGCGCAGTGGAACAGGTAATGGTAAAACCTGGTGACAGTGTTAAACCTGGTCAAGTTCTACTCACCTTGCGCTACCCTGAGCGAAAAATTGCGATCGCCAATCAGCAGTTGCAAATTCAGCAAGAAAAACTCAACCTAGAACGCAGTCGCGATAAAATTATCGAAGCCCAAGAGCGGTTAAGAGCTGAAGAACGGCAACTTCAGAGGCTGACTCCCTTAGTGAGAGATGGAGCTATTGCACTACAACAAGCCCAATCGCAGGAAGACGCAGTACGCGTAGCTAGAGCTGCGCTTCGAGACGCTCAGACAGAAGCACGTACAGCTGCTCTGAAAATTCAAAGCCTGCAATTGGAGCGTCAACTGATTAAGCAGCAGCTCCAAGATAATATCGTAACTGCACCAATGAAAGGCGTAGTATTGGGTGTCAATGTCGAAGATGGTGATGGGGTAGAGCTGCGTACCAACTTGCTCACCTTGGGCGACCCAAGCAAAGTACTAGTGAAACTCCAGCTTTCTACTCTTAACGCATCTCAAGTCCAAGTTAACCAACGTGTCCGTGTTAATGCGATCGGTCCTAATGCCAAGACATTCACTGGACGTGTGCAAAGTCTGTATCCTCAAGCACTCACAGCGGAAGCTCAAAAACAGGAAGGCGGAGGTCAAAATCAATCAAATCAACCAACAGTACCCGCAACGGTTCAGCTTGATACCCCTACTCGTACACTGCTTCCTGGTAGTCGAGTCAATGTCGAGATTATTTTGCAGCAAAGGCAGAATGTAGTAGTTTTAAACACCGAAGCTATTCAGCGCTCTGAATCACATCCTTTTGTATGGGTTCGAGACAGTCAAAATCAAGCTCAGAAAAGAACTATTAACTTAGGATTGGAGGGATTAATGAACGTAGAAGTCACCTCTGGTTTGCGTGCTGGCGAACAAATTATACTGCCACCTGTAGAATCGCAACTAAAGCCAGGAACGCCAATTAAAGCCACCAATGAAAAGTAAAAAAATTGGCGTTGCATAATTGCGGGATGTTTTTGAATTCTTGTAAACAAAAAAATCTA
>JAWQFQ010000011.1:2056-86143 GCA_035967975.1 Scytonema sp. PMC 1070.18 | reverse complement strand
CTTTCATATAAATGAAACCCGTTCGCGGGATTGAAACAATTCTATTTCTTTTTCTAAGGCATTTAATGAGAATTCTTTCATATAAATGAAACCCGTTCGCGGGATTGAAACGATTTCAAACCACGGTTCCAAAACAAATTTTATACGGACTTTCATATAAATGAAACCCGTTCGCGGGATTGAAACCATTTTCACTTTTAATCTGCGTCTTAAAATTTTCCAAACTTTCATATAAATGAAACCCGTTCGCGGGATTGAAACTTCTTCACACAAAAGACAAAAAACAAATTTCAAACTTTCATATAAATGAAACCCGTTCGCGGGATTGAAACGAATCTGCAGGAGTAAATATAGTCGTAGATGAACTTTCATATAAATGAAACCCGTTCGCGGGATTGAAACCTTAATCAACTCGTTGTAGTTGCGGCTCATTTTGCTTTCATATAAATGAAACCCGTTCGCGGGATTGAAACTCTGCGGTCCAAGCAAACAAGCCAAGTTTTTTACTTTCATATAAATGAAACCCGTTCGCGGGATTGAAACCTTTCTTGCATGGTGACGAGTTGCCTTTCTAGGATACTTTCATATAAATGAAACCCGTTCGCGGGATTGAAACATAATGAAGACGATTTTTAAGTTTTGATTCATACTGCTTTCATATAAATGAAACCCGTTCGCGGGATTGAAACGAATCACAATTTAAAGAAGCTCAACGCATACTTGAATCTTTCATATAAATGAAACCCGTTCGCGGGATTGAAACTTGCGTATAAATTCCAAACCGTAACTAATCAAAATCTTTCATATAAATGAAACCCGTTCGCGGGATTGAAACCCAATAGACTCAGAATGAAGATTGAGGACTTCAAAACTTTCATATAAATGAAACCCGTTCGCGGGATTGAAACAGAACTTAGAAGCGGAGTTTGAAAAAGCAGAGTTTAACTTTCATATAAATGAAACCCGTTCGCGGGATTGAAACCTGCAAATCCACTAATTGGGGGTGTGACTGGTATGGTCTTTCATATAAATGAAACCCGTTCGCGGGATTGAAACGTTTCCAATACAAGGTAGTCGCTGGAATTTTAAAGAACTTTCATATAAATGAAACCCGTTCGCGGGATTGAAACCATTAACAAAAATCGTAACGGGAAATCTGTAGAACTTTCATATAAATGAAACCCGTTCGCGGGATTGAAACCTAAAATGGGTACCCCCACCGGGGACACCTTGGCTGCTTTCATATAAATGAAACCCGTTCGCGGGATTGAAACATCTTCTCCATCGATTATGTTTTCGTCTTGGGCATTACTTTCATATAAATGAAACCCGTTCGCGGGATTGAAACCTATTCTTAGACTATGCCAAATAAAAATTTTGCATACTTTCATATAAATGAAACCCGTTCGCGGGATTGAAACAATTCAGTGGGAGGGTAGAATTCAAAAATAGGAGGCTTTCATATAAATGAAACCCGTTCGCGGGATTGAAACGTTTTACGTACTCGCCCACTGCATCGATGACAGATTCTTTCATATAAATGAAACCCGTTCGCGGGATTGAAACTGTTTCACCCGATACTACCTTCCCTAGCGACCTCAGCTTTCATATAAATGAAACCCGTTCGCGGGATTGAAACATAACGCTCTCATCCCTATAATCGCAGATTTTTTTCTTTCATATAAATGAAACCCGTTCGCGGGATTGAAACGAAAAATTGTTTCCACGCTTCAATGACCCCTTGCCTCTTTCATATAAATGAAACCCGTTCGCGGGATTGAAACAACAAACTTGCGGTCGTGTTTTAATTCATGATGAATGGCTTTCATATAAATGAAACCCGTTCGCGGGATTGAAACGTTCGATAATATTTCCAACTAGGCGAACTGGTTTAGACTTTCATATAAATGAAACCCGTTCGCGGGATTGAAACGATATAGTGTCTACCCCGTGTTACTAGTAACAGATCTTTCATATAAATGAAACCCGTTCGCGGGATTGAAACGAAAAGATATATTTTTGTTACTAATTGTTCTGGTAACTTTCATATAAATGAAACCCGTTCGCGGGATTGAAACACAAACTAAGCAAAACTGATAAAGAAGGATTAGAGCTTTCATATAAATGAAACCCGTTCGCGGGATTGAAACTTATAGCTAGTTTCTGGCAAACGATTATTGATGTCACTTTCATATAAATGAAACCCGTTCGCGGGATTGAAACACTCCCACCAATCAATAAAGGTTGTTAGAGTCCAAGGACTTTCATATAAATGAAACCCGTTCGCGGGATTGAAACCAGTTCGTACACCGTAATTGAATATTTCTTCAAGTCTTTCATATAAATGAAACCCGTTCGCGGGATTGAAACTAGCTATCTTGCGCCGCTAACCAAAATAAGGCGACTTGCTTTCATATAAATGAAACCCGTTCGCGGGATTGAAACAAGCTCTAATGTTAGCGCGTGCGTTGTCTAGAGCTTTCATATAAATGAAACCCGTTGCGGGAGTGAAACTGATTGGGTCTTCATCGAGGAAAATGAGACTCTGTATCCTTTCATACAAATGAAAGAGGTGTAGGTGTGAATGTTGTTAGTGGCAAAGTTATTTTCCAGGCTATAACCAGTTTTCTAATTGTATGTTAGGTATATTTTCAAAATCTTTAATATTGTTGGTAACAACAGTATCTTGACGGGAACGAGCAACAGATGCAATGAGCGCATCAATTTCTCCAGTAGGTTTACCAATCTGTCTCAGTGTACGTTGAATTTTACCAAACTCTATAGCAGCATTTAAATCAAATGGTTCTACAGGAAGTAACTCACTCAGTTCTGTAAGACTTTCTAAGTTTTTTTCAACTTGTTGAGAGCAATAAATTCCCTTATAAAGCTCTGACAAGACAATTGTAGAAAGATAGGATTGACTAAAAAAGCGATTGAATGTAGAAACTGCTTTTGGATTACCATTCAGCAGTGCAATGCAGATGTTAGTATCTAGTAGGTACATTAGTTATTATCCTGAGTATCAATAATGTCTATTTGTCTTCCTGTATAAGCATGACGTTCTCTGTCAATTTCAGCAAAAATGTCTGTTAACTCAGGTTGGTCTTTCCAAACTCCAAATAATTGATTGAGTCTTGCTAATCTTTCCTCTTCTGTCAGTGGTGTTTTTGTTTCAGTAGATTCAGTAGGAGGTTCTAAATCAACAACAATTTCTACTCCATCTGGGATATTATCAACTGGTTCTAGGAGTTCAAGAATTTGACCGCGTTTTATTCCTTTGATTCTCATGGTTAGACTCCTTTTGTTAATGGCTGTTGCTTGACAGTTTATTGCTAACTATCGTCTAATTTATAACTCATCTGCTTATTCTTAGCAACCTGCATCATAATTGAATTATCAATTACATTTCCACAATTAGGGATACCGTTTGAAAATAAAGTTAGGCTTGAGGTATCTGGTATACGAAAGGGAGATTCCAACCGTGTTAAAGCTAGAGTAAAACAGAAGAAAGAGCAAACCAACGTTTCCGATGGTCAGTTTCCTGCGTATATTATCGTAGTAGAATTCAGCAAACCTTTATCTTATGTACAAAGAAAATGAGTCAAATTCAAGAAAAACACACCACAGCGATGGATTTGGCGGAAGCAGCTTTTACTGCTAAACTTCGAGGTAACTTAGAACAAGCGTCGCAACTTATTCGAGAAGCATTTGAGAACGAACAAGCAGCTGCAGAATTA
This sequence comes from Scytonema sp. PMC 1070.18, assembly GCA_035967975.1. Lineage (GTDB taxonomy): Bacteria > Cyanobacteriota > Cyanobacteriia > Cyanobacteriales > Nostocaceae > Scytonema. Next base: position 82,406 of record JAWQFQ010000011.1, on the reverse strand, counting down.
ATTGCTCATCAATTAGATGCAGAGCCAAGCCGTTCAATTTTACATCGCAGTGCGGCAACTCTGGCGGTAGATTGCGGAGAATTAAGAGCAGCAGAACGTTTAATTGCAACAGCTTTATCGGGAAATCCTCCGGAAGAAATAGCTGACGAATTAAAAGATTTGTTCATTCAAATTAATTTACGCCCATATTTTCAACGCAAAGGTATAAATATTGATGACGAACAAATTAATGCTTTACTTTTGAAGAGCAAGTAGTGCATTGCGGAATAATTTGATTTTCTCTTTCAATCAAAAATAGTATAAAAAATGAACGTCCTGACTTTAACCCGTTTTAGAGGATGTTTTAAAAGTCTTTTTGTTAGTAGCATGCACACTTCACATCCCCCTAAATCCCCCTTAAAAAGGGGGACTTTCAAAGATTTTCCCCCCTTTTTAAGGGGGGCTAGGGGGGATCAACCAGTGCTTGAAATTACAGCCAATCACTTTTCAAACATCCTCTTAACGGGTTTGCGCTTTTAGCCCGAATTTTAATTCTGGGCTAATAGGTTGCGAGGGGTACAGAAACCCGGTATCTCCAAGATACCGGGTTTCTAAAAGGTTTCTAAAAACTGCTTAACTGAACTATGTTGGTACATCATTCCCTTCTTCATCTTTAGGAACGAGCCGCAAATGAGTTGTTTTCTCTACCTCCACAGAAAGTTGTTCGAGGTTTTCGCCTAAATCCTTTTGCAGTTTTTGAGTTAATGTGATGGGAAAATCAAAATCAATTCCTTGGTCTTGTACTAGTTTTGCTAGTTCTGTAAAGGCAACTTTTATACTTTTCTTCTCATAAGGTTTTAACTGAAAATAGGTAGTTTCATCTATATTTTGGACGTGCATAGCTTTTTTAATTCGCTCTTTCAAATGCTCGTATTCTGAATTCAATATCTTCCACTGTTCTTCAATTTCTGCGTATCTTAAATTCAAGGATGTTAAATTTTCTTCTGCAGGGTCAGGATTCATTTCTTGGTTAAGTTCAAGCAACCGGAGATGCACTTGAGCAAGATAGATACAGTCTAAATAAGCATACTCTATTTGCTCCTCAGACAGGGGTCGTCTTCCCCAATCGCTGCTTTGTTCTTGTTTATCTATATTATAAAAATCACAAAGTTCTGCAGCTAAAGTTTTTAGTTGATAGTTGGAAACTGGCAAAGCATAATAGGGAATTTGTTTCGCCATTTCTAATGTACAAGTGACATTTTTTGCTTTCTTATTTCCTAAAAGTTTTAAATCAAAATTAGCATTGTGAAAAACTTTTTCAATTTGGGGATTAATCATAATTTTATCAATAAATTCAGCCGTGGTTTCTGGCTGGTTTAATACATCTAAAATGAAAATGCGATCGCCACTCAAATCTTGTGGGTCATCCAATACCTGAATCAGCGATAATCTAGGATTGCGGGTGTTATAATCAGCGACTTCTGTGTCAATCCACAGAGTTTTTGCTGTGGTATATTTAGCAATAACAGAACGGATAGTGCTGGCTGAGGTCAGATATGGCATTAGCAAATGTCCCAGAAATAAAGCAACTTAGTTATTGTTCACAAAGGTAGCATTTTCAGAGTGTGGGATGTGGGGGAAGTTTTATATCTAAGGTTGGATAACTTAAGACCCCAACTCAGGTCATTTTATATATGGACGTACGTAAGCGTTCAGCACTTTAGCCGTCAGCAGTCAGCTTGTCAACATATTTCGGGCGTTCTCTAGGCGTTTTTGATAAGCTTGTTAAACACCCCACTAAGCTCATGAAAGCTGAAGGCTGATAGCTGATGGCTGAACGCTTACGGATGTAAGGCTTTTGTAAAAAATCATCTCGCCTTACCAATGTTAAAGGAACGTGTAGATTTTGTTACCAACGGTAGCCGTGGCGCTGGTGTCGTTGAACTGATTGACAAGCTACTGGCTTCAGACTTGGTAGAAATTGATACCCAAATGCAACAACACGACATTTTGCTGGGTGAACGAGAAGATAGTTCTTTACTATAGCTGGTATTTGCAATGCATACGCTCTTTGCGCTACTACGAACCTTAAGCCAGTGGTGGCTAGCAACTAGAACAGCCATGCTGAAGCTATGATTTTAATAGAAGAGTGGAGTCGAACTTTATGGAAAGTAAAAGTTTAGCAACATCACAGACCACAAATTTAACAAATTTAAAGGTCAATTTTTGGCTGGAAACTAGAGAGGATGGTAGCGCGATCGCATCTATTCTGGAACTTCCACAGTATCGAGTGGAAGCAGCAACACGCGAACAGGCACTTACAATGCTAGAAGAGCTTTTGATTCAGCGTATGAACAAGGTCGAAGTCATTCCGAGGGAAATTAAATTACCATCTGTTGAACAATCCCAAAGACCTTGGATGAAATTTGCAGGCGTTTTCAAAGACGATCCAGACTTTGACGCAGTTCAGCAATATATTCAAGAGTATCGTCAAGAATTGGACACTGCCGAGAATGAAGCAGATTTTAGTGTACAGAGGGACGCAAGTTGAGTTTTTGGATTCTTGATACCGACAGCGTTTCTCTTTTTCAGAGAGGGAATTTAGAAATTGTTCGTCGCTTGAATAACGTTGATAAGAGCGAAATCGCGATTACAATTATCACTGTAGAGGAACAGCTTCGTGGACGATTTCAATTCATTCGACGAGCGGCTTCTGATGATTTGGTTTCGGCTTATCAGAAGTTACAGGTGACTTTTGATAGCTTGAAAAGCTTCAATGTCTTGAGATTCAATGCTGAAGCACAAGACATATATAAGAATCTAATCCGTCAAAAGCTCAAAGTTGGTCGGCTGGATTTACGGATTGCAGCAATCACTCTTTCTATGAAGGGAATTTTGGTCACAAGGAATGAGCGGGACTTTTCTCAAGTACCCAATTTGGTTTTAGAAAATTGGACTTTGTGAAGAGGCTTGGATTTCATTATTGAGCAACTGGAGCCAACCCCACACCCCTAATTAAGCCAGTGGCGGGACTGTGACAGGACGACCAGTTTTTGCTGACTCGTAAATCAACTGCATCAACCGCACATCCTGCAAACCTTCCCTACCAGGTGTTTTTGGCTCTTTGTTTTGCATAACAGACTCAGCCATGTGATCCATTTCTAATGCGAACTGGTTTGCGTCTCTTAGCAAAAGCTTTTCTTCACTATTACCACGCTTGAGCCACATCTTTCGCTCGTAGTAATCTGTGGCGGGGTCTATTGTTAGCACTCCCTTTGTACCTTGAACAATGATACGTTTGGTATCTGCGTAGTTATAAGAGGAGCTACAGTTAGCGATCGCACCACTAGGAAAACGCATTGTCCACTCAATGTTTTCCTCCACTTCAACACGTGGATCGCCACTACCAGGACGCATCGAAGCACGGATTTCAACTGGCTCTTCTTTAGTTAGATACCTTACTCCATTCAAAGAATAAATACCGATATCGTATAGCGAACCACCGCCAGCTAGCTCTTTTTGTGCTCGCCACTGGTCGCTGGGTAAAGAAAGGTCGAGGGGACGACCGTGGTCAGCAATAATCACCTTCGGTTCCCCAAGTTTGCCACTTTGGACGAGGCGGATTGCTTCTAGGTTGTAAGGCTCATACTGCGCTCGGTAAGCAATCATCAGCTTGCGATTGGCTTTGTTACACGCCTCAATCATGGCTTGACATTCCTCTACGGTTACCGCCATGGGTTTTTCACACATCACGTGTTTACCGGCTTTGGCTGCACGGATAGTCCACTCTGAGTGCAATGCATTGGGCAGGATAATGTAAACAATATCTACATCTGGATTGTTGCGGATTTGGTCAAAAGTGTCGTAGCTGTAAATGTTGCGATCAGGAATACCATAGGCATTAGCTACTGTTCGAGCCTTTTCTGTGTTACCACTGACGATTGCTGTTAACTTACACATACGTGTATCTGCAAGAGAGGGGATAATTTGATTCAGCGCAAAATTACCCAAACCTGCGATCGCCCACCCAAGACGACGTTCTGGTGGTAGTGGAAATGGATTTTCTAAGTTTGGCATCGGTTGTCCCTGAGCACGGGCGCTAGATTCCCTGACAATCTGCGGAGTTTGAGCCACGGCTTTGTTAAATCCTTGAACAAGGGAAACACCCACTAATCCAGCACTACCAGCCTGGATAAACTTCCGGCGGGTAAATCCACTTTCAATGTTGTCGTTCATGTCCCCTTTAAGTTGTTTTAGTAAATATCCTCAGAGAAAATTGCATTTCTTTCCTCTACCTGTAGTCATATATACTAAAAACTCAGTATGTGTTGATCTCTTGTCAGAAAATGAGGAGTTATTTGTACCAGTCGGCTCATTCTGTAATGTCCAGCAACACAAAATTGTGTAAGGATTAGTAGAGTACCTAGTAAGCAGTGAAAAACTCATACGGAAAGATTAATATGCTGAAGTCTTTTGAGGTACGTAACTTTCGGCTCTTTCGGCACCTTGAGGTTGGAAGATTGGGTCGCGTTAACCTAATTGTTGGCAAGAATAATGCTGGTAAGAGTACATTTCTTGAAGCGTTAGAACTGTATGCCAGCAATACTTCACCTACAATTCTTCTCGATCTTGTTGAGTCTAGGCAAGAGAATTGGTTTAGTGAGGCTCAACCGTATCCGAAAAACTTTTTCGCTCATCCCGTACGCCACCTCTTTTTTAATCATAGATTACCTCGAATAGGAGAAGAGGGTATTACCCTTGGAGATATTGTCTCAAGTAAAAAGCTTCACATAGGTGTTGCTGCATATCAAAGGAAATATGATGATGATGAAGGAGTTATGAAACGAATTCACATTAGGGATAGGGATTTCGATGAAGAACTATCAAATCTTGAAGTTTTTCTCGTGGTTGAAGAAGATGAAAAAACTAGAAGGATTTTTAGATTAGATAAAGATATTAAAGATATTAGACGTAGTTCAAGTATTTTGTATGAAAGACCAAATTCTGAATTCAAATATACTTGGCAAGTTGTTTCGGCAGATAATATACCTAATCGAAAAGTAGCAGCTCTTTGGGATTTAACAAGCTTAACTAATTTGGAATCAGAAGTTATTTCTACACTTGCACTTATTGATAATAGAGTTTCTGGAGTTGCTTTTGTAGAGGATATTAGCAAGGGAAGAAGTGGAGGCGATAATCGTATACCATTAGTTAAGATGGAAGGAATTGATGAGCCATTACCTCTTAAAAGTATGGGTGATGGTATGACTCGGTTATTCCATATTATTGTTGCTCTTGTAAATGCTCGTAACGGGCTGCTGCTGGTTGACGAATTTGAAAATGGATTGCACTGGAGCATACAACCTAGAGTTTGGGATATAGTTTTTCAGTTATCAGAAAGACTGAATGTTCAAGTTTTTGCAACGACACATAGTCGTGACTGTATCAAGGGATTTGATAGTGCTTGGAATAAGTACCCTTTGCTTGGTGCTTTTTTCAGACTTGACGCTAAAGATAATTTTGTCAAAGTCACAGAATATACATCTGAGACACTTGCTGATGCTATTGAGATGGATGTTGAAGTGCGTTGAAAGGTATGAGCGATATCTGTAAGCAGGATACGAATAAAGTGTTACTGGTTGAAGGAAGTGATGATTGTCATGTAGTCATGGCTTTGTGTGCTGCTCACCAAGTTCCTGAAACTTTTGGGTTATATGAGTGTAATGGAGATACTAAAGTTTTAAAACGCCTCAACGCTTTAATTGTCCGTCCCAATCCTCCTAAAGTTATAGGAGTTATGCTTGATGCTGATAGTCCTTCTCTAGACGGCAGATGGGAAAGTATTAAAAGTAAGTTAAGCCACTACAGTTATAAATTCCCTAATATTCCTGACCTTGATGGAACTATAGTTAATGGTCATGCAGGTGAGCCTAAACTTGGATTTTGGTTGATGCCAAATAATAAAGATTCTGGGAAGTTGGAAGACTTCTGTGCTGAACTAGCAAAACCAAGAGCGCTAGCATTTGCAAGAGAATGTGTTGAAGAAGCAAAAGCAAAAGAAGTAACAACTTTCAAAGCAATAGATGTTAGCAAAGCCGTTATTTATACATATCTCGCTTGGCAAGATGAACCTGGTCGTCCTCTTGGACAAGCTATTACCAAACAGGCTCTTCGTCCTCATACAGATATTGCAATCCGATTTACTAATTGGTTAACACGTCTGTTTGCATAATACGGAGAGGATAACTGGGTTATATGTACTCGTTTTCGACAAATAAGATAATTATGCTCTACTGCCATGACGAAAAAGCAGGGTTTGAGAAGTTCTTTCAACTACTCTCTGAGTTTAAACAACGGGACAGGAGTTTAGATGGAGATGATTTTGAGCAAATGGCAAGACAAGAAAGTCAAAAAGAAAATGTTGAAACTATGACTTACAGTTAGTTCTGTGGGATACTAAAATAGAGCATAACCTTTGTGCCGCCTTTGACAAAAAAAGCGGAAGATTGGTAGCAAATTCTACAGAATCGGCTGATTAGGAAGGCTGATTGCATCTAACCCCAATTGTAAACTCTTATGACTTCCCGGATTCGCTTTTTGATGTGTGCTCCTGACCACTACGATGTGGACTATGTGATTAACCCTTGGATGGAAGGGAATATTCACAAGTCGTCGCAAGACCGTGCTGTAGAACAGTGGGAAAAACTGCATCACATTCTGAAAGAATATGCGATAGTAGACTTGGTACCATCCCAGAAAGGTTGGCCTGATATGGTGTTTACGGCAAACGCTGGCTTGTTACTGGGGGATACAGTTGTTCTTAGTCGCTTTTTACACAAAGAACGTCAGGGAGAAGAACCATATTTTAAGCAGTGGTTTGAGGATAACGGGTATACTGTTCACGAACTACCCAAGGACTTACCTTTTGAAGGTGCAGGGGATGCACTGTTAGATCGGGAAGGACGATGGCTATGGGCTGCTTATGGTTTCCGTTCAGAACTCGATTCTCACCCCTACTTGGCAAAATGGCTTGATATCGAAGTGCTATCGTTGCGACTGATAGATGAGCGCTTCTACCATTTGGATACTTGCTTCTGTCCTTTAAGTGATGGTTATCTACTATACTATCCACCTGCATTCGATTCTTACTCGAACCGCTTAATAGAAATGCGGGTACCACAAGAAAAGCGCATTGCGATCGCAGAAACGGATGCGGTCAACTTCTCCTGTAATGCGGTGAATGTAGACCACATCGTCGTGATGAACAAGGCTTCGGAAGGGCTGAAAGCACGTCTCGCACAAGTTGGGTTTCAAGTGATTGAAACACCCTTAACAGAATTTTTGAAAGCAGGGGGTGCGGCTAAATGTTTAACCCTGCGGGTGACAGAACCAGTGAGGGAAGAACTCCATGCGACTGTGTCAGTTGAAAGCCGTATCATCCGTCTGGAAGGACACTTGCTTGACTCTGGCTTGATTAACCGCGCTTTAGATTTGATAATCGATAACGGCGGAAGCTTCCAAGTCCTGAATTTCTCCTTGGGAGAACAGCGCCAAAGTACTTCACAAGCAGAGGTCAGAATTTCTGCTCCCTCTCATGAGGTGATGGAAACTATTCTCTCCTATCTTATTGATTTGGGTGCGGTAGATTTACCACAAGATGAACGCGACGCCAAACTCGAACCAGTGGTTTTACCAGGGGTTGCTCCTGATGATTTTTATGTCACCACAATTTATCCGACTGAGGTACGGATTAACGGTGAGTGGGTAAAGGTATACAATCAAAGGATGGATGGGGCGATAGCTATCTCCCAAACTCCCCAAGGACTTGTCGCACAGTGTAAAATCTTGCGCGATTTGGAAGTCGGAGAACAGGTGGTTGTGGATGTACAAGGTATCCGTACAATCCGTAAAACAGAATCGCGGGAACAGCGCAATGCTCAAGAATTTAGCTTTATGTCAGCAGGTGTTTCCAGCGAACGACGCGTGGAACTTGTTGTAGAGCAAGTGGCTTGGGAATTACGTCAAGTCCGTGATGCTGGCGGTAAAGTCGTGGTGACTGCGGGACCTGTAGTGATTCACACTGGTGGTGGGGAACATTTAGCACAACTTATTAGAGAAGGATACGTTCAAGCGCTACTGGGTGGAAATGCTATTGCTGTCCACGATATTGAGCAAGCCATGATGGGAACTTCTCTCGGTGTAGACATGAAGCGGGGTGTAGCTGTCAGAGGTGGACACCGCCATCACCTGAAGGTGATTAACACCATCCGTGGTTACGGTAGCATTGCTAAAGCAGTTGAAGGTGGGGCGTTTAAGAGTGGTGTCATGTATGAGTGTGTTACCAATGGTGTCCCTTTCTGTCTGGCTGGTTCGATTCGGGATGACGGTCCTTTACCCGATACTGAAATGGATTTGATTAAGGCGCAGACAGAATACGCCAGACTACTCAAAGGTGCGGATATTGTTCTGATGCTCTCTAGTATGCTCCACTCTATTGGCGTTGGGAATATGACTCCGGCTGGTGTGAAAATGGTGTGTGTGGATATCAATCCAGCTGTGGTCACGAAGTTGAGCGATCGCGGTTCAGTGGAGTCCCTTGGTGTTGTTACAGATGTAGGATTGTTCCTGAGTCTGTTGGTGCAGCAATTGGATAAGTTAACGAGTCCTTATACTGTTAAAGTCAGTTAGATGTGTTTTGCTAATGGCTAATTGCTAATTGTTAATTGCTAATTGCTGATTGCTAACTGCTAATTGTTAATTGCTGATTGCTAATTGCTTTTTTACTATTAGCCATTAGCCATTAGCTATTAGCCATTAGCCATTAACCATTAGCAATCCTTACGAAAATTCTACTTATTTAGGACGACTATAATGGAAGGAGCCGTTTACAAGCGACAGCTACAAATTAATTGGGTAAGTTTGACGGCTGATGTATTGCTCGCAGGGATGGTAGTGGGTCCAGTTGTGGCTCCTTTCCTTGCTGTATCAGGTTTTCCATTGTTACCTCAAATCGCAGACATTATTTACTTTATGGGTCATCATGTGTGTCCACAACCCGATATGGGAGTGGCTTTGGTACCTCCGCACATTATGGCTGTCTGTATGCGTTGCTATGGTACAGTGACAGGGTTACTGATAACTCGCCTGCTATATGGGTTCACTCGTGGTCGAGGTTTTTATTGGTTAAGTCAGTATGGTTGGAGTGGTGTGTCGATCGCCATCGTATTGATGATGGCTTATCCTCTAGAATTAGCCGCTCAGGTTTTGGGTTGGTGGGATTTTCATAATTATGTGGTTACTCCATTTGGATTTATAACGGGTTTTGCTTGGGGTTTGTGTACTATGCCAATTTTGTATGGTGGTATAGGATGGATAAGTAAGTCGGCGACAAAAAATCAAACTGTCTCATAAAAAGTAAAATCTCTTATTTGGTTTATAGTAGTGCGGACAGCGCTAAAGCGTAACTACAAAGCAGGGATTATTATTTGCGCCGACTTACTTAGTAAATGGTAATTTTGGATAAATTGTTAATGTTATGCGATCGCAGCGGTGCTGTTGCAGTTTTCACTACACATTTTCAATGGAAGGTTATGTTTTTCTGTCAACTGATTCAGTAAAGCTTCAACGTAAGTCCTTTGGTTAAATTGCTTAGCTACCAACTCGTATCCTCTTTGAGCCTGAATTTTAGCCTTTTGGGGGTCATTCAAAAGGCTCTGAATTGCTGACTTTAAATCATTAGGATCGCACGGATTTACACCTGTGACAATTCCAGCATCAATCAATTCTGCAATAATTCCTGGTGAACGAGTTACTACAACAGGTCTCCGACAAGCCATCGCTTCAAACATAGTTGTCAGACCTGCTTGTTGGGTATTCTCAAACACAGTGACGGCGACTATGTCAGAATCGCGGTACAACTGCAATAACTCACACCAGTCATAAAAACGGAACGACATATTACTGGGTATTTGTTCTGGAAATGCTCGTTTTAGTTTTTTTGCGTTGGGAGAAAAAGCACAAATCTTGACATCGACATTTAAATCTTTAGTTGCTTCAGCAAGTGTTTTGTAATCTCTTCTTTCTAACCCTCCACTTCCAATCATTGGACGCTGCTTATCTTGTGAAGCTAGTCCCGGTTTAAAAAAGGATGTATCTGTGGGTTGGGAAGGAATTTCATATACACGTTCTTCTGGCAATTTCAAGTAATCGTGAAGAAATTTAACTTGTGAAGAAGCAGTGGTCACAAATAAATCAATTTTGTTTGCTACATCAAATAGCTTTAACGCCACACGACCTCTTGGTCGGTTAAGATTGTGAGCAAATACGACTATTTTTGGACTCTTCTGCTGAGAACTGCAAAGAGTTGCGATCGGAATACCAATGTCTTCTCCAGTGCAATAGATAACATCATCCTCCTGAATCTGGACAGATAACTTACGTGCTAAAGCCCAGTATTCTGGTCGTCCTATAATCTTTGCCAGCATTCTATCAATAGGTAAAACTTTATCCGCTCCTGGTTGATAAACTTCTGCACCCAAAAGCTGACTTAAGTCCAATATCACGTGTGAGGGGCGTAATCCTGCTTCAGCGTTTGTTTTTATACTTTCCAAGTCACACGCAGGGCTTAATACTATGTAGTACTTCAAGATGCTCTCCTTGGTAGATAGATAAAATAAATAAAGATCAAAACAGAAATGTGCATACAATCCATACGCAGACAATGTCCTACTCTTTTAAATAGGACAGTATTCCGATAGAAGAGGCTGTATCCTTCGCGTTTTCTAAGGCACCAATTTGCCACTGGGGTATAAAAACATTTAGGATGCCCGTACTATAGGAAAATCATAATCGCTTTTGTATTGTAATTAATTGAGATTCACGATGAAATACTTAATAACTTATCTTTAACTAACTTTTATATAAGAACATACTTAGATTTCACACCTGTAAATTTTTAACGTCAAAACCGTGACTAAGTGCAACAAGTCAAACGTTCAATATTATGTAAAAAACAAGACAAAACTATTTTTAGGAAGATAAATTCAAGTTAATTGCACTGCAAGCATTTGCCATTAAATCAACTGAAGCAAGCCCTTTTACTAAACACTTATAGGGAAAATACGATAAATCTTGTAACAATTTTTACGCATTGCAATAGTCTAAAAAACAAAACCTCCTAATACACATAAGATTATTCATGTCAAGCATTTATCAAAACTCTTAGTAGGAGCAAAACACTTCACATCCCCCTAAATCCCCCTTAAAAAGGGGGACTTTAAAAGATTTTCCCCCCTTTTTAAGGGGGGCTAGGGGGGATCAACCAGTGCTTGAAATTACAGCCATTCACTTTTCAAACATCATCTTAGCAATTAGCAACTAAAATTTTTTACAAATCATTTAGAATTGCTATATTTTGATTAATGTCTGAATCGGTATTCCAAACCCTAGGGAATGACGAATGAATAAGAACAAAGCAAGTATAGCGATAAAAAAGGCAGTAGCTTGAATATCTTGGACAACACAAGAAAGCTTTTCACGCCACAGCCCATAAAGATTAACTACATACAAAGGTAAATCGCTAAGTGAAATGACAAGAATTGCTCCTAACATACCAAAACTTGCATTTGCCCAAGGTACAGCGATAAGAATAAATCCAAACCGAGCGAAATTACTGAAGGCAGAGTAAACGGGTTTGCGAATCGCTAACAAAGCAGGATACATACTATAAAATAGTATGGAAAACCATAAACCAACACACAAAATTGGCATCATCCAAGTCGCCGCAGAGTACCTTTGGTCATATAGTGTAGCGACGAATAAATCACCAATGGTAACCAGAACGGCTAGGGCGATCGCAAATCCTATAAGTATGAGTCGTCGTTGACGAAGAATTTTCTCTCGCAAACTAGACCTTGGTAAATCAGCTTTTTGGGAAATAGTGGGAAAGATAACTCTATGACTGAGCTGTCTAACGATTTCTTTGGGAATCGATGCTAACGTATAAGCCACCGTATAAACACCTAGTATTTGAAAGGAAAATATCTTAGCCAAAACCAAGCGGTCAACTTGGTCGGCTACAAACATAAGTGCTGATGATACAAACATCCATTTTCCGAAAGACAGAATTTCTTTAACAGCATCCTTGTCCCACTCAAAACGATTGGAATACCCTGGGATTAACCAATAGCTGCTAACTACTTTATAGACTATCAGTATGACAGTTCCAATAGCTAGCGTCCAAATCGTTGGATACAACCACACCAGAAAAATTAAAGTACAGAGGTAGCTAGTTTGCAACATCACTTCATAGATTGCATACTTACCTAGTTCCATCCGTCGATGTAGAGTATGTATGCTAGTGGAGCTAAATCCATCAAGAGCTGAGGACAACAAAACAATCGGAACCAGCCACAGCAGGCGTTGATCGTTGTAAAAATTTGCTATTGGAAAGCTAAGAGGTATACAAAGAATAAAGATGGCAAAGCCACGAATAACTTGTATAGTCCAAGCAGTATTTAGAAAACTAGGTTCATCCCCCCGTTTGCTATTAACTATATTTTGACCAAGACCAACATCTGAAAATAGTTCCAGAGCAACTCTAAAAGTAATGACCAAAGCCATTAGACCAAAATACTCTGGTACTAGCAGGCGAGTCAAAATCAAATTATTAACAAATCTTAGGATTTGAATGGCTCCGAAACCAGCAATTGTCCAAACTGCGCCACGAATGGCGACCTTTTTCAAAGATGTCATAATCTCTTCCAATAATGGGTTTATAGAGCGGTCAGCACTTCAGCTATCAGCTAATAGCTATTAGCTCCGGTGCTGAATCACTCATCTCAATTTATTCCCGTGCAAAGTGTCAGTCTCTATAGGACTCCTATTTGATTTTTACGAAGCTGGATACACCTTAATATTCTAGAAACCTATTGCCCATTGCCCATTGCCCATTGCCCATTGCCCATTGCCCATTGCCCATTGCCTATTGCCTATATACTACTGATGGCTGATAGCAAAGGGTTAAATCCTTACCTTGCTTTGAGTCATGTGAATAGGAACAAAACAAATTTACCAATTTGCTAGTTTCTGTTGCAATATTATGATTTTGGTAAACACTTTCAGCCCCAGCTTTAGCCATCTTTTCGAGTTGTTCAGGAGGGAGTTGCAAAACAGTTTGCATTGCTTCAGTTAATGCTTCCACTGAACCTGCAGGTACAAGCCACCCATTGATATCATGTTTAACTAGTTCGGGCATTCCACCAATATAAGTGGTGATTACGGGACGTTCCAGAGCAAATGCTTCCATGATGACTACAGGTAAACCTTCTGCAAAGCTAGGTAAAACCAGCGCTCGTGAGTTCATGATATGTTTTTGAACCTCAGCACCGCTAGCCCAACCAGTTATTGTTACCCGTTCTTCAAGACCATAAAGTTTGATTAATGCTTCTATTTGCGGTCTTAAAGGACCATCACCTACGCAAGTTAAGTGATATGGTAAGCCAATAGTTGCTAATTTATGAACTGCTTCTACAAGCAGCAAATGTCCTTTCTGTTCGGAAAGACGACCAACACAAACGAAGTTTGGCTCAACAGATATTGGGGTTGTATTAGTCTTTAAAAAAGAATCGTCTAGACCACAACGAATCACATGAATCTTGTTCCAATGCTGATGGTCGCACCATCGATATAACTGGCTTTGAGTGTAAAAGCTAATTCCTACCACAAATTTAGCTTGATGAATCTTTTCTCTCAAAGCTAAACTTTCGGGTCGGTCAAACTCATCCGGACCATGGACAGTGAAACTGTAAGTAGGACCACCGATCGCATGGCATAGCATTGCTACAGTTGTTGAATTGGTTCCGAAATGAGCATGAACATGAGTCACACCTGAGTCTTGAAACCAATGCAGCAATAGACAAGCTTCGGCTAAATAGATGAGATGATACAAAACACCTCGCTGTGAAGACAGACCAATTCTAAGAGCCAACTGTAAACCTTTGAGCCATCGAATAGGTCGAGTTAAAGCAACGGCTAACAGGTAAAATAATAACTTGAAAATGCCTTCTTTTAGGACTATCCGAGTCTTGGTGAGTTCTAGTTTGTCATCTGGGTCAACAAGTTCAGATTCGCAAGAGCGAATTGAAAAGCGTGCTACTGATAAACCACCAGCTTCAAGAGCCGCAATTTCACGCCGGATAAAACTGTGGCTGACTTTCGGATACTGAGTGATTAAATACGCAATTGTCATTTTTCTTTTTCTGTCTAAAAATTCAGATTCAGAGGGAACGCGTTCAGAAATTAAGAAACTTTTATTATGGTTATGCTCCCGGACATGATGTTGTGTCCCAATTGAATTCAGTTAACGCTTTTGTACTCAACTAAAGTATTTCGCCGCCCGAACAACCTCCAAATGTGAAATTTGATTTGACCTTGTAGTTGAGGAAATTTACCTAGCATACAAAAAAAACTGTAAAGAAGTGCATCTTTGGACTTCAGTCCTCGCTGCAAAGTATTTTTGTATACTCGAAAACATAATACAATATAAATTGATACTAATAATAGTAGGCTCAATCCCCATGTTGAGAATGCACTGAGAACTGCTAGTAGAGGCAACAAGAAACCCCAGAACCAAATACTACGGCTTTCTTTTACCCAATGACGTTCCGGGCTGTGACCGTGTAAGAAAGCTCCTTCAGCATATGCATGACCGGCTCGTAACGAACGCTTCCACCACTGTTTAAAACAGGTCATTTGAGCATCATGCCATGTCATTTCTGCATCAATGCGTAAAATTTTACCACCCTGCTGACGCAACCGCACACACAGTTCTGGTTCTTCTCCTGCAATCAATGTAGGATTATAACCTCCAACCTGTTTAAAGGCGCTGACTCGCATTATGGCGTCTCCACCGCACGCTTTCGCTTCACCGACAGGGGTATCCCACTCAATATCGCAGAGGAGATTGTAAATTGAGTTAGAAGGAAATTGTTCGCGACGCCGACCACAAACCACAACAACGTCGGGTCGGGCGACCAGTTCACTCACAGCACGTTCCAACCATCCCTCTACAACTAGACAGTCTCCATCCACAAATTGGACAAATTCGACCTCTGGTTTAACTCGTAATAAATATTCAAATCCTACATTCCTAGCACGGGCTGCGGTGAAGGGAACAGATAAATCGAGTTCCACAACATGAACACCCAAAGAACGAGCTAATGTGACACTACCATCTGTGGAACCCGAATCAACATAAACAACTGTCCCTTCTTTGAGAACTGAAAGCAAACACTGGTAAAGACGTTGTCCTTCATTTCGTCCGATGACAATAACTCCGATTTTGTGCAAAATAAATTCCTCCTTATTCTTGTCTATCTTGTCGTAATTTTGATATGAGCAGAAAACAGTTTTTTCTCTGGAGTTGCCAATTTTGGCTTTGGTTTTTTCTTTCGTAAAGTTAAAGCGAAGGATATGTATACAGGCCAATACAAATTAGTTAAATGCATTAAATAGCTTTCTGTCATATTATTCATTGCTAATAAGATGAGAAAAGCCAAGGGTAAAAGCTCTTCTCGATCTTCAGTTCCATAGGCGCGTTTTAATGATATGAAAAAGGTGATAAGATAACTAATTAAGAACAATGACAAACCAATCAAGCCTATATCAAGTGCTATATCAATAAAGCCATTGTGAGCGTGTGGTGGAATCCAATCAGCTACTCTGGCTTCATAAGCGTACTTACTTCCAGGTGCCCAATAAGCACCCCGTCCATAGCCGAAAAATGGTCTTTCCATTAGTCTATAGATGGCGTGGCTCCATAAAGGAGTTCTTCCAGTTATAGTCGGGTCTTTTCCTAAGCCAGAAATGATTTCTACCCAATTACTGAGAACAATGACACTGACACATCCTAAAACAAGAACTCCAATATCTACAAAAATGACACTAATTTTTCCCTGCCAACGAAAGTTTTTGTAGAAACTTATCATGAATATGAGTAGAAACGAGAGAACCAAAGAGGTTTTTGAAGTAGAAAGCAACATTAAAACTAGAGATAAAACAAAAACTCCCCATCTATATAGGAAAGGAGTCTTCTTGGGCAGAGAAAAAAAAGCTAATGAGTTTAGTACCATCATGCTACCCAAGTTATTCTTATACCCAAATATTCCTTTCCATGCACCTGGATGGTCTGCTCCATGTTTACCAACACCAGGAATCACAAGGGCAAAAAAGATACTAAGGAAAGCTCCTATTAATAGAGTCTGGGCTATTAATTGTACCTGCTCTTTCAAGCTAAATCGAGTTGCTAAGTATATACCAAAAAAGGTCATCATCAAGACCTCTTTCATATTGGAATACGTGAAGTCTGGAAATATCGACCAGCTAAAAGAGAGTAAGGATAGTAGTGTTAAGGTCAAGAGGCATAAATCCCGAATTCCTATCAGTAAGGTCTTTTTCCATTCATAGACTACTATAATAGTAGACCCGAACCAAACCAAATATCTAATTAGTGAGACGAGGGCTGCTGGTAGCACATCGCCCATTGAACCGATACCGAATGCGCCTGAAAGAAAAAGTAACCCTAAAATTGCAAAACCTTGTTCAGCAAATCTCAAAAATTTTTTCACAATTCTAATCTTACTTGGTTGCTAATTGCTAATTGCTAATTGCTAATTGCTAAAAGTTTTATCTCCTGGCATAATGTATGGCTATACTAGACTCAAGAGACCGTTTTGGTTTTCTTTCAACTGATAGTAAGTCTCTTTTAAATGTTGGATGCGTCTTTCATAAGTTTTCTCAAAAGTATGTTTTCTAGCAAATTCAAGCGCTGTAAATGACATCTCTCTAATGAGTTGTCGTTGACTATTTAACTCTGCAATTTTTTGGGCTAGTAACTTTGGTTGATTCATGTTAATCAGCCAGCCTGTTTTAGAATATCTTACAACTCCTGAGAAAGCGTCGTTTGCATATCCAATAATAGGTACACCACATGACATAGTTTCTAGATAGGTACAGGAGGGATCGCTTTGTCTGTGACAGCAAACAAATAAATCTACATTCTTTTTGACAAAAGGAAGCAGATTTGTCTTAAAGTTTAACATACCCATCATTATGATAGAATCATGAAGACCACTGGCAGCAACTCTTGACTGCATCATTTCCTTAAGATCGCCGTCACCACAGATAAACATTTGAAATGGAACTGAAAGTTTTTTGAGTTCTTGACCAACATTGATGAGATGATCGGCACCTTTCATTTTCACTAGACGACCTGAAAAACATAGTCGAAGAGGTTCGTTGTTTTCACATAAATATCTCGTCCTTTCTTCAACTTCTTCCAGCTTTGCTAATAAATCTTCAGAAACACGATTATCAAAATAAAGAAATGCATTAGAGTTAATTTTGCGATATTCTTCGTAAGTTGGAGTTCCGTTGCACTGGATTCCACTAGCGAGCTTAATTGCATTCACCTGTTTTCTCTCTTGGTTATCCTGCCAAACATTTCTCCGGAGACGGAGAATTGGGTTGTTTACTTCCAAAGTTATACTTTGTTTTATAGATTGCAAGCTATATTCTGATATGTAGACACAAGGAATATCAAATTGTTTGCAGTACAAACTAATGTGATTGTGTTTATATCCAACAGCGGTGTAGACAATAGATGTGTCCTCTAACAAAACAGCAGGGTGAAGCTGTTTATAATCGACAACTTGTAACTGGAATGGCAGTTCGCTCAGTTTGACATTAACTGTCTCTAATATCTCTGTTTTTTTTGGGTTTTGCTCCACAAGTAACCTCATTTTACCAGGCCAGAGACTGGAAAACTTGAGCATCTCATCCAAAAATTTTCTAACCACTGTCACTTGTGTATCTGACATACCTGACAATTGAACTTGATAATTAATTAGTACAGTCAGCCCTATATCTTTCCACGCTGGTTCAGAATATTGACTTACTTCCATAGATCGCCCCAATGATATGCTTAAGTTCTAAGTTGTTAATGCTTGTTTGCTATTAGACAAATATTTGGAAGTCTCTGACGACAAGTATTTCTTAATTAAATCACTTCGATCTCGAAATACGGTTTCTTCATCAAAAAGCTTACCAGACAGGGCAGCCTCTCGAATCAGCTCAATCAGTTTTCCTCGGTCTGAATTCAGTTTAATGACTAAGTCAGCTAGTTGTTGCCAATTGTTCACTGGTACGAATAGACCACCCCCATTTTGGGAGACAAGTCCTTCGGCGTATGAGCTACCATAACCGACTATGGGACAACCGGAAACTAATGATTCAACAAGACATCGAGGAGATTCTGGCGTTTTGTGACAAAAAAGGAAGATGTGATGTTCTCTTATTGTCTGTAAAATTTTACTCCGATCATGAAGAAACCCAACTAAATTAACCCGGTCAGCAATACCCAATTTTTGAACTAGCGACTGCATCTGTGGTAAAAGTGGTCCTTGTCCAACCCAAGTGGCTTGAAAGTCAATCCCAGCTTTATAAATTTGATGGATAGCTTGTAGCCAATCCAGGGGACCTTTCATTTCTGCTGCTCGCCCCACATAACAAATCAGTAAAGAGCCACCATTTAATAAGGACTCAATTTTGAGATTTGTGCTTGGCTCATCAACCTGATCGGATTTTTTGGTGTGAACATCGTAAACGCAATACGGTTGTTGGCAAAAAGGTGAATATGCTGAGTAGCAATCTTGCCCTTGAAAAAGTCCTACCTTACTCTGACTAATCAAGTATCGTTGATAGCGTTTCATCAATGGTAATATGATAGGCAGGGTAAAAAAGTCTTTAATGCGTCGCCTCCAGGGTTGACTGTGTCTGGTTCGATATATAACTTCATACTCAACACGGTCAGCCCAGAGAGCATAAGACCGCTTAAGCTTGATAGCTTCCAAACAGGCGATGCTTCCCCAGTCTCCAACAAGTCCACCGATCGCAAAGCATAAATACTCGCTTTCTTGTATCTTTTCCCTTAAAAGTTTACTTGTAGCCGAGTACACCCGGATGAAGTCAAGCAACTTGTATGCATAAGGCAATTGTACTAATTCTAGTCTGTCTGCACAAGGCAAATCAGCAATAGGTTGCCACGTTGTCTTAACAATGGAATTCTCGCTTTTGGCAGCTATGTCTTTTGGCATGAGAGGACAAGCCATGACAACTTTCTCAAAATTTTCTGCCCAGCGAACTAAACCTTCGCAAGTTTGGTCGTCAAATCCTACTTGACCTTCCACTTCCCGAAAGGGAACCGGCATGACCAGCAAAATTTTCTTTTCCATAAGAATTGTAAGTTTTAAGTTTGTCGAATCCTGTACGTTTGTTTAGCTCGGCTCTATAGACTTGAAGACCGACATTTACACAATTTATAGCAATCCCAAAGGATTTATAAAAATATTTGGAATGTGAAAAAGCTAATGGCTAATCGCTAATGGCTAATCGCTAATTTTTAATGGCTTTTTTCCAATTAACTATTAGCAGTCTTCACCAAAATTTTACATCTCATCTAGGACTGCTATGTCTTCTTCCAGGCTTGATATCTCTAAAATAGAGTGACCAAATTTAGCCAATCTAATCTCATGTCTAATGTTCCTGTGTTAGCAGATCGGGTTTTCTGTATTTGAAATTTGATTTACTGCAAGTTAGTTCATAGATTTCTATAATGCGGTCAATTTTACGTTCCCAGTCAAAATGCTGGCGGACTCGTTCTTGTCCCGCAAGACCCATTTGCAAGCGCAACTCCGGCTGTTGTGCCAGTTGTAACATGGCGTTGCTGAGTCCAATAATAAATTCATCTCTTGACGTTGGTTCAACTAAAATACCGCAGGTTGCATCCAAATAATCCAAAGGACCACCCCATTTAGTTGCAATCACGGGTAATCCCTTCGCCATTGCTTCAAGAACGACGGCTCCACCACACTCTATTAAACTCGGCATAACCAGCACATCAGCATTCTCTAACCTGGTAGCACATTGCTTTTGAGACAGCCAACCACTGAAGGTGACACGCTCTGCCAAGTTTAAACTATTGGTTAACGTTTCCAAGTTTTGCCGCACTTTCCCATCACCGATAATCTCCAAACGAGCATCTGTTTGAGCAGCTACCGTCTGAAAGGCTAAAATTAGCAAGTCCACGGCTTTCAAATGTATTAGCCGACCGACAAAAGCAAAAATAGGAGATATTGGGTTTGGTTGCTTGGATTTCACAGAGATAGGCGTCCACACGGATAAATCCACTCCATTCTCTGACATTTCGATCACGTTACCTCGTATACCAGACGGTAGTGCTTTTTTCGTGCGTTTGTTGGCAACCAGCAGGGTCTGAGCTTTGATTTTACCGGGTAAAAGGTGATTGCAGAAATCAGCAAACTGACGTCCCAGTGACACTAAAGGTTGAACAAAGGGATTCTCGCGATCGCGGAAACCAGGAGGAAATTCCATATTACCATTCATCGGTCCGATGACAACTGGTACGCCAACGTCGAACATTAGCGACGGGAATGTTGGTGCGACTGGGATTGGCTCATGAACAATATCTATATTGTGTTCGCGAACAAGTTGGCGCACAACGCGGCGTTGGATGCTTTGGGTATAAAGGTGAGACATTAAGCCTGTAGTCGTACCTGCTAACCTTCTGGGAAGAAGTAACCCAAATCTATACAAGAACTGATGTATCCAAGTATCTGATACAAAATGCATCCGATCGCTTTCCCCAGGCAAAAGTGCTTGCAGTTCCGTTTTTGTCCGAGCATGAACTACTAACCATGTTTCAACACCGCGTGAGCGTAATAACCGGAAGTAGTTGAGTGGTAGAAAAGCCTCTCCACCAAATTTACTGGAAGCGTGTTCGGCTACAATGACGACGCGCATTTTTAGGTTCCTGTAGAGAGTACATTTTGAAAATCCTGTCGAAAGACACAGATAACACTCGGAAAACAATTTGTCACTTTCAGACTATGAGCAGGCTAGCTACAGATCCTTATTTTGGTTAACTGGCTTCTCGCTCTGTACGCACCCAAACGTTTTGAGGTTTCATAAGAAACTTGAGATATACGGGAATTTTCCAGAAAATGTAAAACGGAATTGTTAAGAGTTCGAGTAGAGGGAGCTCTTTTCTGCCAAACCCAGCCCAAGCTATGAGAATAGCACTCAGGAAACAAAATCCTGCGATCGCTGCGATCGCAACTGGTATCCAAGATGCACCCAAGACTGAACTCGCAATCGAAGTTGTCATCAGACCCAACCACAATATCACCAGTAGGGATAGAGGAGGGATGCACAAGTCCAGGAGACTCACCAATAAGTCTAATCTTCTTTGAGAGATCGCCTCTTTACACAAGATAGGAATATAAGCTCCCATAACCTGCAAGTGACCGTGCTCCCAGCGGGTTCTCTGACTTTTAGCGGCTTGCGGTTGTGTGGGTAAATACGCCTTCACTGTTGCTGTTAGGCACAATGTTGGTTTGTAGCCTGCTAGGGTTAAATCTAAACCTAACTTCATATCCTCTACGATATGACCGCTCGCTAAATTGACCGAACGTATAACTGACCAAGGAAAAGCCATACCTGTACCAGTTAACAAGCAAGACCATCCTAATAGAGTTAATCCACGGGGACGGACTAAATTTTTGACGATGACAGAAAATTGCGAAACAATGTCTTTTGACGATCTAGAGTTGTTTGGTTTTGCCATTAGGTAAACAGACTGGACTGGTTGTCCTGTTGCGATCGCACACCGAGTTAATTGCTCAATCGCACCTTGATTAACTATACAGTCAGCATCAACTATGACTACGACATCCGGAGGATCTGACTCCAGGAACCGTAAGCCGTAATCTAAGGCATAACCTTTGCCTCTACAATTAGAGTCTTGACGTTCGAGAACTATTGCACCTGCATTCCGAGCAATTTCCGCTGTGCGATCGCTGCAATTATCTGCAATCACCACCAAGCGGTCTTGTTGTTTCAAACCTGGTATCAGTTTTTCCAGTGTGGAACCGATGACAAGCTCTTCATTATGAGCGGGAACTAAAACTGTTACCTTAGCATCCTGCCAACGACCCCTATGAGAAGAAGAAGTGACTGGAATCAGAGCAGCAGTACATTCAATCAGAAAAAATAAGCAGACAATCAACAGAACTGATGTACCTATTAACAAAACGACATCAGTTGTTAAAGTTGCAACCTGGCTAACTGACATAGTTTAATACCATTTTCAAAAAATTAGGGTGTAGGGTGTAGGGTGTGGGGTGTAGGGGAAGAAAAGTTTATTTTTGACACTCAATCCTCAACATTTTGAAGAAATAATTTTTGCTGGTATCCCAACAGCGGTTGCTCCTGGTGGAACATCGCAGAGAACGACAGCATTAGCACCGATATTTGTATTATCCCCGACGCTGATGTTACCAAAGAGTTTTGCACCAGCACCAACATTGACGCGCTTACCCAACGTTGGGGCTTCCAAGGGACGATCCAGGTAACGATTACCTAAAGTCACTCCTTGACGAATAATACTGTCATCACCGATAGAGCAATATCCATGAATAACTATATCTCCTTGATGTTCAATAACGACACGACGACCCAGTTTGACAGTGTAAGGAAGTTCAATCCCGTATTGATTGCGAACCTTACGGTATAGCATCCTGTAAAGAATGCTCAAAGGTGCTCGCAGGAGTTTGGGTTGAACCTTCATTCGCCAAACTCCAAAACGATGAACGGCTACTGCTCGGAATCCCGGCTTAGTCCAATCTCGTCCGTGGGCTATCCAATCTTCTTTCATTTGTTGCCAAAGACCCAGATTAGATACTTCCACCGAGTTGGTCTCTGCCATCAAGTTTACTTGTACACCCATTGTTCACTCCCTGTTTCAGTTTTGTCTTCACTTTGTCCCGATCGCGGATCGGAATAGTAGAAGTAGCTGTCAGGTTCTTGTTTAACGTTGACTGCATTAGCAACAATACCCAAGATGTTAGCTTCAGAACGCTCTAACAAGGACTTAGCTGCGCTGGCGCTAGCTAAATCCACCTTACCTGGTCGGAAAACCAGCATCACTCCATCTGCCATTTTCCCTAAAACTGCTGCATCAGCCGTTCCAGCTAAAGGAGGAGTATCAAACACAATGTAGTCATAGCTACTAGAGAATATATCTATTAGAGAAGCTATGCGTTCTGAGTCGATTAACGCCAGAGGGTTGGGAGGTTGAACTCCAGCCGTCAGAACGGACAAATCTTGTGTCACTGTTTGCACTGCTTTTGAAAATTCTTCCTGACCCACAATGACGTGACTCAAACCCACAGAATTTATCAAACCCCACAGATGATGTTGCGTTGGTTGACGCATATCTGCATCAATCAACAGAACTCTGCGTCCTCCTTGAGCCAGTACCGCAGCCAAGTTAGCAGAAACTTCTGATTTCCCCTCTCCTGCTACAGAGCTTGTGATTACAATTGTGCGAACTTTTTTATGGCTGATAAACTTGAGGTTTGCCTGAAGCATTTGGTAAGCTTCATGAATTACAGAGCGGGGTGAAGAAGCCACAATCACTCGCGGTGACACCCCTTCGCGGATTAAGGGACTCGAAGCCGAAGTCATGCTTGTTTCAAACTTAGGAATTAGTCCTAGCAAAGTGTAGCCAAAGAATGCCTCTGCTTCCTTAACTGTTTTCAAAGATCTATCAATTAGGTCTACAAAGAACGCAAGTGCTATACCAAGTAGCAAACCAATAAATACGCCGCCCATGGGCAAAAGCAGCATCAGTTTGGAGATAGATGTTTTCTTCGGAACCACAGCAGGTTGAATAACTTTGGCATTGCCGACTGTTTGCTTTTCTGCAATTTCAATTTCTTGTAACCTAGTCACAAGACCTTCGTAGTTTTTTTGCGCTACAGACAAATACCTCTCTAAATCTCCCTGCTTTTTCTCTAAATTTGGCAATTTCACAAGTCTTTCCTTGTAATTTGCTTGAATATTAGACAAAGCTTTTATTTTACTTTCCAAACCTTGACTTTGAGCCTGTAGCCGTGCCAATTCATTTGTCAAATCTTCTTTAATTTTCCCGATTTGCAACTGACCAGGAGACACTTTTTGTTGAGAGCTTAATACCTGCTCAACATCTTGAGAAGAACCTAATACCTGCTTAATCCGTTGCTCTAGTAAAGCCGTTAGCGTGACTTCTTTCTCCTTTAATTCAGTGACTGATGGATGTCTTTCCGTATAACGTGCTCGTTGAGTTGCTAACTCGGTTTGTACCTTTTGTAACTCTCCTAAGACCAGTTGGACACCAGGTATCTGATTGAGGGAAGTAATTTCTACTGCTTGATCGCCTGACAAATTAATTTGCTTTCGTATCTTTTCTTCTTGAGCACTGATTTCTGCTAGCAAAGCGCGAGATGTATTTAATTGTCCATCTAGCTCACCAATATTATCAATAGCAGCAGCCGACTCTAGTTTCAGTTCAACGATATTATTCTGAGCTTTAAACTTCCGTAATGCTTCTGCTGCTCTTTCTAAGTCTTGTCGAGCTTGTGGGAGTTGTTTTTTTATAAACTCACCAGCAGCAACAACCTGTGTTTGATTAGACTGAATATTACTCTTAACGTAAGAATCCATCACTTGATTGACGACATCTGCTGCCAACTGAGCATTTTCTGTCGTAAAAGATACCTCTAGGACATCCGTTCCTACAATCGGTTCAACCGCGACTTTGAGCGCCTCAGGATCGAGTAGGTTACCCTCTTTATCTTTCAACTTCAGATTGCTGATAACTTTTCTGAGAATCGGCTGAGATTTGACAATCACAGCTTGAGTATCCAGTGGATTCCCCTCACGCATCAGTGATTCAAGATCTCCTACCTTTCCCCCAGCCTTTGTCAGTGATGTGATTCGATCCGATTGAAAGAGCAACATTCCGCTCGCTTTGTATACAGGCTTTTGCAGAAATATAGTAAATCCAGATAAGCCTACTGAAGCTACCATAACCCCTGCTATGATTGCCCATCGGCGCTTTATTACCAACCAATACTTTTGAACGTCTATTTCTTCTTGATAGGCTTTACTATTCTCCATACAACTCTCCCAGTGCAAGTGAATACGAAATTAGAGCCAAGCTTTACATCTGATAGGAATATCTAGTTTTATAACATGGGCTATCTTTCAAAAAAAGGCTTCGCACATATCTCTGAAATTCTCTAGCCAAAGTTTTTAACTTCCAATCATTGTGGTTATACTTACCTACCAAATAACTCTTGTAAAGCTAGCACTCTCACACTCGAACCCACTGCAATCATGCATTTGTTAGAAATCGATATCTTGACAAATTTGCAACTTTACGCATTTTTCCATTTCGGTAAATTAATAACCAATATATACTTAGTTTAGCTGTCTTCCTAATGACAAGAATCAGCCCTTCATCTAGAAGTCTTCGCGAGTGTGGAAACCTTCTTTGGGTCAAGGAGTCAACACGACATATGTAACTTTAGTCACCTTACTCATGCATGATATGCAAGCCTTTGTAGGGTTGAAAAGCCTTACTGTGTGGGAAAGCTCTGCTAACGCCCTCTCATTTTTACGGAGATGTTTCATATCTCTATGCATTCAAAAATATCTGGGTGCCGCTTGCATTCGCACATCTGTATCCTTTTATACTTTTTTCCTCTAGAAGCCCAGCTTTGCTTCCTTTGATACTTACCTACCATTTGTATCCCTCCTGGTAAATGCACTGTAAATACAGCATAAGTTGTTTACTCTCGGTTGAAATTTTGACCTCTTGCCAGTATCGTAATTATCATTACAAAATACAGGTGCTAAAGATTGCATCTAGGACTAGAGCTTCTTCAATCCATAGTGTTTTCTGTTAGCAGGAGTTTAAGTTTAAACGATACTGAATTCCTTTTTTTGCAGATTAACAGATAACAATATAGCTTTTATTCTACGCATTTTCAAGTAGAGATGAAAGAGTTTTTTAAAGAAACGGTAAAGTTTGGAGAGCTACTTCCTAAGTAGCAAAAGTAAGAAAAGTACGTTTGATTAGCTAAAACACGTATGCCTTTCTAAGACCTCATACAGCTATCTTATTTGATTGATGAAATTTTTCTTTAAGGTAGTCAAAAGGTAAACGTTCAGCTATTAGCTATCAGCTTTGATATAGCAATCCGCGTATGATTGATGAGAAGAGGTAAGTATTCAGCACCTCAGCAATCAGCTATCAGCTTTTACGAGGTATAAAGGTGTTTATAATGGTGCCAGAAACGCCTAGAAAATAATCAGCAATCAGCTTTTCTAGCTTTAGAGGATGTTTTAAAAGTCTTCTTGTTAGTAGCAAAACTCTTCTCATCCCCCTAAATCCCCCTTAAAAAGGGGGACCGTTAGAGATTTTCCCCCCTTTCCAAGGGGGGCTAGGGGGGATCAACCAGTGCTTGAAATTACAGCCAATCACTTTTCAAACATCCTCTTAAGCGGTCAGCTATCAGCTTTCAGCTAAGAGCCAAAAACCTATAGCTCATAGATTCTAGCTGAATCGCTCATCTGTTGTTTGTTCCCGTGCAAAGTATAGCTTTAAAAATGTTTTCGTTGAGCTCTTGTCGTCTAAACAATAGAGCAAAATGTGCTTCAAAGCTGATAGCTGATAGCTGATTGCTGATTGCTTACTTCCTAAGAGTGGACTTTGCGGAACCACTCAACAAGTCCATCGGCGATTGTTGTCGCTAGTTTCTTTTGCTCTTTAGAATCGGTGACCCACTCAAATTCATTGGGGTTACTCATAAAACCCAACTCCATTAGCACTGATGGTGCAGCTGCTGGACGTGTAAGTGCTAAGTTATTCCAAAACACACCATAAGAAGGTCGTCCTCGTTTACTAACTATGTAGTTGTGTAGAAAAACGGCTAGACTGTGAGCTTGGGTATTATACCAAAAAGCGCCGATACCTTTAGTATTTTCTGCATTACCTTCATCAGGAAGAGAATTGTAATGTATGGACATGGCGATCGCTGGTTCCTCTTTATTAATCATTGCTACGCGGTCAACTAAAGACACGTCGCGATCGTCCTCCCGTGTCATCACTACCGTCGCCCCTCGTTTAACCAGTTCGTCACGCACCAACTTAGATACAGCAAGATTGACATCTTTTTCTGGGTAACCTGTGGGTCCCAATGCACCAGACTCTTTGCCCCCGTGTCCTGGGTCAAGTAAAATTTTGACACCAGATAATGGCTTTTGTTTTTTGATTCTTGCTAATGCTGGGGGATGACGTAAAGCTAAGATTAAGCTTGTGCCGTCGTATCTGAGCTTGTATCCCCACTGTTGGTTCGGCTTTAGGTTAAAAGTGTATTGTACTCCCCCAACTTCTCCGCTCGGAGTAGGAGGAAGTTGTTGCCAATCCAAGCGTGAAATCAAAGGGTCATCATCCAAACGAATAATGTCAGTTTGAGCAGTGGTATTATGAAGGGTTAGAGTAAAAGTGCGATCGCCTTGCTGCACGCTGACGGGAACAGGAACTTGCAGGGGAAAAACCATTTCTGTCACATTGGGACGTTGACGATACCCAACACTACGGATAATTGTGCGTGGGGGGATTGCTCCTAGTAGAACACGGGTTTCCTTGCTATTAATCCAAGCGCCATAGTCCAATCGCAACCATTCTCCTTCCTTTCCTGTCACAGCTGCGCGTGTTCGGTAAGGTAAAGGCGTGAGTCTGGAATGATCTGTACTCGGACCAGTGCGAGCCACTCCTGAATCTGCTGTGACTTCCACAACTTCCAACGCTGTGGGGGAAAGGATTTGAACTTTACCCGTACCAGGTTGAGTGATTGTTTTACCATTCAGTGTGAGTTGATATTGGGGTTGTCCCAAATCACCAGCTGTGGAAATCGTCGTACAACCTGCATACTTACCCGTGCTAGATTGAGCGGATGGTTGGTTTTGTCCAGTCAAAGCAGCAGAGTTGGCTGGTAGTTCCGCCATTTGTTGTTCGGGAGACAGAGGAATAATTTGATTACCAAGTTTTACAGAAACACTCGCATTGGGAGTCGCGATCGCACTAAAACAAATCAGTTCTCCCGGAAGTCTAGCAATGTCTGCTTTTGGAAACAAAGAATCGTTGGCAAAAGCGAGTCCTTGTGGTAAGTTCGGTTGATTAGAATTTCGCGTGACCTTAATTTGGACTTCTTGATTCTGGTAGCGAATCGTAAAAAGGTTCTCTCCTAACTGTAAAGGTAAACTTGGGGCAAAATGACCAGACTTACTGCGGTTGATTGGCTTACCATTGATAAAAACCTGTCCATTTGATGGTGCTGTACCGATAAAAAATATTTTTTGAGCCGTTGTTTGATGAATGGCTGGTGGATAAACAACTTTGAGGGATTGTTCTGGAGTCAGCGCTATAGAGGAGGTAACGACAGAGCTTAATAGTATTAATCCTAAAATTGGTTTCACGTCAAAATAGAATAGTAGTTTACAAAAAGTCGTAAATGAAGGATAAAGGATGAAAAAATTAAGTACAAATGAAAAAATTTATACTTTATTTATTCTTTATACTTCACACTTCAGATGACGGGGTGTATTTTTGAGAGTTGCAAGACATTTAGAAGACTATGACTAAATTTGTATTTGTTACTGGTGGAGTTGTTTCCAGTATTGGTAAAGGAATTGTAGCAGCTAGTTTGGGACGATTGCTCAAATCGCGAGACTACTCGGTGTCGATTCTGAAACTCGACCCTTATATTAATGTCGATCCCGGTACAATGAGCCCTTTTCAGCACGGTGAGGTCTTTGTGACTCAAGACGGTGCTGAGACAGATTTGGACTTGGGACATTACGAACGGTTTACCGACACATCCATGTCGCGGTTAAACAGCGTTACCACTGGTTCAATTTACCAAGCCGTTATCAATAAAGAACGGCGCGGTGACTATAATGGCGGGACTGTCCAGGTTATTCCTCACATTACGAACGAAATCAAAGAACGGATTATTAGAGTTGCTAAAGATACTAATCCAGATGTGGTTATTACAGAAATTGGTGGGACTGTAGGCGACATCGAATCACTACCATTTTTAGAAGCCATTCGACAATTTCGTAAGGAAGTGGGACGACAAAATGTATTGTATATGCACGTAACACTCATACCGTGGATTGCTTCAGCCGGAGAAATGAAGACCAAACCGACACAGCACTCGGTTAAAGAACTCAGATCAATCGGGATTCAACCCGATATTTTAATTTGTCGGAGCGATCGCCCACTACCAACACCACTAAAACACAAACTCTCGGAATTTTGTGATGTACCAGTAGAATGCGTCATTACTTCTCCAGATGCCAAGAGTATCTATGAAGTCCCCCTGATTTTAGAACGCGAAGGACTGGCACAGCAAACCCTAGAATTGCTCAACATGGAGCAACGGCTACCCGATTTGAAACAGTGGCAAACTTTGGTAGAAAGGATGTATAGCCCCACCAATCAACTACAAATTGCGATTGTGGGTAAGTACGTGCAGTTAAGTGATGCATATATTTCAGTTGTAGAAGCTCTGCGTCACGCTGCGATCGCCATGAACAGCGAACTGCACCTACGTTGGGTAAACTCAGAAAAATTAGAAGTAGAAGAACCCGAAAACTATCTTGAAGGGGTAGACGGTATTGTAGTCCCTGGCGGCTTTGGTATTAGGGGTGTCGATGGAAAGATAGCCGCAATTAGATTTGCTCGCCAAAGTCAAATCCCCTTCCTAGGTTTGTGCTTGGGAATGCAATGTTCTGTCATTGAATGGGCGAGGAATGTTGCGGGACTCGACGGTGCTAACAGCGCCGAATTTGATCCCCATACTGATAATCCAGTTATTAATCTCTTACCAGAACAACAGGATATCATTGATTTGGGTGGTACAATGCGCCTTGGTCTGTACCCTTGTCGCCTGCTTCCCAATTCTCTTGCTTTCAAACTTTATCAAGAAGAGGTGATTTACGAACGCCACCGACACCGTTATGAGTTTAACAACGCCTATCGCAATCTGTTTTTAGAATCTGGCTATCTCATCAGTGGAGCTTCTCCGGATGGACGTTTAGTGGAAATCATTGAATATCCCAAACACCCCTTCTTTATAGCTTGTCAATTTCATCCTGAATTTCAATCGCGTCCTAGTGCGCCCCATCCTTTATTAAAAGGTTTCGTCCAAGCCGCTGTGACACGTTCTACCTCCTCTAAGGATACACAAATACCTGTGGAAGTGTCTTAGAAAGTAGATAGTGGATAGTGGATAGTGGTTAGTGGTTAGTGGATAGTAGTATTTTTAACAACTAACAACTAACAACTAACAACTAACCACTATCTCCTAACAATTTAAAATTGACAGAGGAAGACCTGTGGCATATTGGGTGAAAATTTACTATGAAAGAAATGAATATATCGTGAATTTTGAGCGTGTGACTGCATTTTGTCACGAACGTAACGGTAGAATTACCTTTTGGTTACCCGATTCAGCCATTGCAATTGTGATTAACCCCCAAAACAACTTAGAAGACTATCAAAAAATTCTAGATTATATAAAGTATGTCACGGGACAGGAATTTGAAAAAGCTTATTGGGTAAAAATCATTGATGACAGGAATGAATACGTTGTTAATCTTGACCATATCAGTTCGTTCCGTTGCGAACCAAATGGTAGAATAACTTTTTGGTTACCCGATAGCACTATTCCTATCATTATTCATCCTAAAAGTAACCCAGAATCATATCACAAAGTGGTTGAATATATTCAAAAAACAACAGGATATGAATTCATAATTCATAATTCATAATTCATAATTCATAACTCAAAAGCGCTAACTTCGCAGCGCCCACCATACCAGCAGTGTTACCTAATTCTGCAGGTAAGATTTGTAAACCAAGACGTGAATTTATTTCTACGCGCCGTTCAATTTCTGCTTTAACAGATGGGAGGAAAAATTCTGCACTTGCGCTGACTCCACCTCCAATCACGATCGCTTCTGGTGTCAATACGTAAATTAAACTAGTTAATCCAATCCCCAATTCTTTGCCATACTCTTTCCAAAATGTCAAGGCTTCAGTATCACCCGCCTTTGCCAAAGCACATAATTCCCTAGGTTCCTTTCCGGTGCGGCGACGAATAGCAGTTGCTGAAACATACTGTTCCAAAGAACCGGAATTACCACTATTACACATCGGACCATCTGGATAAAGGGCGATTAATCCCAATTCGCCTGCTGCGCCTTGATGTCCAATAAAAAGTTTCCCGTCCAAGATAATCGCCCCACCAACACCAGTTCCCAAAGTTAACACAAGCAAATTTTGGAAGCGACGACCCGCACCCAACCACGCTTCTCCTAACCCCGCGCAATTACCATCATTAGCCACAACCGTCGGTTTGTCAGTTTTTGCTTCCAACCAATCAGCGATGGGGACATTACACCACCCCGGTAAGTTAATCGCAATTCGGGCGATACGTCCTTTTGCATCCGCAGGTCCCGGTGTCCCAACCCCAATCGCAATGGCTTCTTTATTCGGGTCAATACAGGCGATCGCATCCGCGATTGTTTCTACTACCGCCTCTGGTATTGCTGGTTGGGGCGTCGCTACAGTTAACGATTGTAAACAAGTACCATCATTAGAGAAACGCCCCAGCTTAATTGCTGTTCCTCCAACGTCTATGCCAAGAACTTGAGAATTTTTCACCGTTATATCCGTTACTTTATCTGTTCCCAAGCATCTTCCTTATCTTTCGCAGGACGTAAAGTTGTGGGAGTCATGGAATGAAAACTATGTTGACCTTGGGAAGCAACTACTGGACTACCTTGTAAGATACCAGCAAGGGCAACGGAAAGCATCAAGCCGCCAGTCGCAGCAGCGAATAAGGATAGATTATCTTTCACACAAATCTCTCTGTTATAAATACAACAAATCTAGGTTAGCAAACCACGTTGGGTGTTAGAGGATCTCAGAAACCCGGTTTCTTTGAGAAATCGGGTTTCTCGTTTTTAGAGTCAATGATTAGTCAATAAATTTTCATCGTAGGTAATGGCTAATTGTTATTAACAATTAACGATTGACTATTTCCGGATATGTTTCCGTAATCGGGGATTGATAAATTCATTTAACCCTTCACCCAGTAGGGATAGCCCCACAACCATTGATGTCATAGCTAATCCAGGGAAAAGGGTAGTCCACCAAATACCAGTGGGTAATGCTTCTAACGCCCTTTTTAAATCCTGTCCCCATTCTGGTGCTTCGGGGGGAAGTCCCAATCCTAAAAAGCCCAAACCCCCTAAAATCAGAATTGCATCAGCAGCGTTCAGTGTAAAAAGGACGGGTACACTTTGAATAACGTTGTAAAATAGATACCGGGAAAGAACTTGCCAAGTATTAGCACCCATTGCTTGGGCGGCTTCAATGAAGACCTCTGTTTTAACGCTAACAGTATGGTTGCGGACAACACGGTAGTATTGGGGAATGTAAGCAATGCTGATGGCGATCGCAGCGTTAAGTATTCCAGGACCAACAACAAACGCTAAAGTCACTGAAAGCAGCAATCCTGGTAAAGTGTAGATGCTATCCATCAAAAACAGCAAGGCTTTATCCAAGCTACCACCCAAATAGCCACTCACCATACCCAAAGGTACACCGATAACCATACTCAAAGCCGTAGCCAATAAAACCACCTGCAATGCGGCTTGTACACCAAACAGAGTCCGTGCAAAAACATCATGTCCTCGACGACTCGTACCAAACCAATGTTCCAGTGAGGGTGGTTCGTGAATGGGATTAGTCAGCGCAGCAGTAGGATCTTGTACCCATCCCAGCCCTTGGAATACAGGCGCGAAAACAGCAATAAAGACGAAAAACAAAGTAATCACCAACCCAATCACCATCAGTTGCTGGGAAAGAGTTGGTTTTTTAAGAAAACCTATAAGTCGCCGTGGAGGACTTTTTGTAATACTCATATATTGGGGGTGTAGGGGTGTAAGGGTGTAGGGGTGTAGGAGACAAATAAGGACTTCAACCGATATCATGTTCGGTTAATAACTTATAAAATAATTTGTTCGTAGTTGCGCTTTAGCGCATGCAACGCCCAAACTTAGTGTAACTGTTCATCCAAACACTATTCTAACCGCTTACGAGCCAAGCTTATCCACTTAAAATCTGTAAAAAGATACCAATTAATCGCTCCACTGGCTCAAGAGGAATTTCTAATTTATCAATAAATAAAGTTTGGTTTTCTAAACTCAAAAATCTCCACAATACACCAGTAGTTACACAGCCATATACAACATTTATAGGTTGATTATTTTTAGCATTATATATTTGCGCTGCAACCATTTCAGAACCACATTGACCTAAGCCACTATTAATATCCTGGTTTTTCGCCTCCACCAGCGTCATTACAGGCGCAGTAATAAAAAATTGCTCTCGACTTTTGCTAATTAAAAAATCGGGATTTCCATTTAATCCCCTTGCTATATCAACAGTAAATTCTTGTCCTGAAAAGACAGATATTTCATTATTCATCTTGCGTTTGACTTCCAACAAGATCGGAAAAATAATTAGCTCACTACGTGCTTTTTCAGTATTAATAGCTGTTGCTAAGGGTAAATTTTCCTCTAAAAGAGTTAGCAATAAATCGCTAGGCTCAACAGGCTGTATATTGAGAAATAATCTAGTATTTTCAGATAATTCTAAGTTAAAATCAGTAACAAGAGTTTGAAGGTCGAATTTGTTGTAAGGCATATAGTAATATTAAATCATTTATGTAGGGGCGTTGGCGGAGCCTTCCCGGAGGGTACGGTTGTTCGCCCGAACCAACTCTCAAAGCATTCGTATTGCATTGTTCGTCCGCCCGGAAATAAATTCGTCCACCCGGAAATAAATTTCGGGCTAAGAGGATGTTTGAAAAGTTTTTTCATCAGTAGCAATCATATTCCAGATCCCCCTAAATCCCCCTTGAAAAGGGGGACTTTGAGAGTATTTTCCCCCCTTTTCAAGGGGGGCTAGGGGGGATCATTCAGTGCCTAAAATCACAGCCAACCACTTTTCAAACAACCTCTAAAAGCTCAAACCCGTTAAAACGGGTTAAAAAGCAAATATATGACAAAGACTCTAACCCATTAAAATGGGTTTAAGCTTTAAGCCGGAACTTTAGTTCACGGCTTACAAATAACCCCTACAAATTGCTCTCAATCAACTGACGATACTCGCTCTTTTGCTTAACGCCTTTAAGTTCCTTCAACAATTCCTTATCCTTAAAGAACTGAACTGTAGGAGTTCCAGTAACATTAGCATTTTCAGCAATGTCTCGGTCTTTGTCGATATCGATTTCAACAAAGTGGATTTTACCGTCAAATTCATCGACAACTTTATTCAAAATTGGCTTGAGGGTATGACAGGGACCGCAACCGGGGGAAACATATTTGACCACAAGCAGGCGATCGCTATCGTGGAACAACTTCCGTAAAGCGTAACCTCCCTGATGGCGAGTCGAATTGAGGTCAAACTCTGAAGTTAACTGTTCCTGAGTTTTCTTCTCAGTTGGCTCTTCCAATTCATTATTTTGAGTTTCCGGCTTTTGATGGAATTCTTGAATTAAGCTAGTAGAAGATAACCAACGTTCAGCTAACATCGCCGCCATACAACCACTACCAGCAGCCGTAATTGCTTGACGGTACTCGTGGTCTTGTACGTCGCCAGCAGCAAAAACACCTTCTACACTTGTTTCTGGGGAGTTGGGTTTAGTGACAATGTAACCAACATCATCCAGTTCCAATTGTCCCTTAAATAAAGAAGTATTGGGATTGTGACCGATAGCGTAGAATAAGCCCTTCACGTGGAGTTCGCTTTCTGCACCAGTTTTGGTATTGCGAATTTTTACCCCTTCCATGTGGATATCACCACCAAAGACATCCACGGTTTCTGTATTCCAGTGAACTGTAATCTTGGGATTACTCAAAACACGGTCTTGCATAGCTTTAGAAGCCCGCATCTGCTCAGAACGCACCAACAAATTCACTTTAGAACCGTACTTGGTCAGGTAAATAGCTTCTTCCGCTGCTGAGTCACCACCACCGATAACAGCTAATTCTGCGCCGTGGAAAATAGGCGTAGCACCGTCGCAGATCGCACAAGCGGAAATACCCCGACTCCAAAACTGGTCTTCACAGGGTAAGCCTAAGCGCTTTGCGGTTGCACCAGTAGCAATCACAACACTGTTGGTTTTGAATTCCCGTTCCTCAGAGCGAACAGTAAAAGGACGCTGACTGAAATCAACTTCAATAACATCTTCTGTATATAACTCAGCACCCCAACGTTCAGCTTGAGCTTTCATCTTATCCATCAGTTCCGGTCCAGTAATCCCTTCGGGAAACCCAGGAAAGTTTTCCACTTCCGTCGTTGTCATCAACTGACCGCCAGGTAAACCCCCTGCTTGGAAACCCTCAAATACCACAGGTTTGAGATTAGCCCGTCCTGCATAGATAGCAGCCGTGTATCCTGCTGGACCAGAACCGATAATCACTACGTTTTCTACTGTCGGGTTGGTCATGATCAATAACTATAAACTCATAACGACTACGACTTAGTATAGCACAGTCATAAGAAGAGTGGAGGGGATAAGGAAGTTCAAAACAAGCCCAAATAAAAAAGTCGGAGACTATATCTCTTGTGGAACGGGCGTCTCGCCCGTTAGAGAGCAGGGGCGAGCAAGGACGCCCACTCCACAATATAGATAATTTATTTTTATAAGTACAGGACGGGCGAGGACGCCCGTACCACAAGATAGAGAATTTATTTTTTGTAAACCCCTCATCAAGAGAAACCCCAACAAGAAAGATTTTTACTCACGGTGATATGAAAGCAATTTGAACTGGGTAAGTTACATCTAGAACTCAGGAGCAGGGCACAACTCAGTATAAGGAGACACATCTATGCTTAAACCAGAACTGCAAGTCAAATTCCTACAACACTTAAACCGCAAGAAAAACAAAGACGAAGGTTTCACCCTTATTGAATTACTCGTAGTAGTCATTATTATCGGTGTACTAGCAGCTATTGCATTGCCATCACTGCTCAACCAAATTAGTAAAGCACGTCAATCCGAAGCAAAACAAAACGTTGGTTCTTTGAACCGGGCACAGCAAGCGTATTATTTGGAGAACAGTAACCAATTCACATCAAGAATCGTTGAGCTGGGACTTGGAATCAAAACTGATAGTGCTAACTACGTATTTGATGCCAACAGCAGCAACATTGGTGCTCTAGTCACTAACAAAGGCAGAGCAAAAGCGGCTAAGCTCAAATCTTATGCTGGTATTGTATATACCTCATATCAACTAGTAAACAACATTAACGAACCTCTAACTTTGGCAACGCTCTGTGAAGGTGTTAACGCCCTTGCAGCGCAAACAAACACTGGTGAGACAGTTAACGACGGTAGCACTAATGGTGCTTGCCCTACCAGTATGAAGGCCATCAACTAGGCAAACACTTAGCTTTATTGTCATCAATTGCCTAAATATAACGTAATTATTTCCAGCGAGTGGGTAGTTTTGTCTACTCACTTTTCAACGTTTTGCGTGTTATAAATTTGGTCATTCTATTTAATATCAGGGCTGTTGCATCTGAATGGATGAGTTGCCCAACTAAAAATTATGGCTTTAGAACTTTCTTTTCATAAGAACTCTCATTGGCACCAGGAAGCTGAGAAATATCTTGTCCAAAGTGACTATCATAAAGTTACAAATCTTTATGAACAAGCCATTGAGGCAGAACCGGATATCAAATCCCACTACTGGCACTTAGGGTTAGCGTTACTATTACAGGGGCAAGAGGCAGAAGCGCAGACAACTTGGTTGATTGCAATGGTTGATGGTGAGCCAGCACAAGTTGAACAATGGACTAGGGAATTAATGCAAGTGCTGGAAAAGGAAGCGGAGCGACGTTCAGTCATGGCTGATACTTCGACTGCTTGGTTGTTGCGGCAACATATGCGAGAAATTCAGCCCACGGATATTAATAATTTATTATATTTCACGCAACTTGCTATCAAGTTAGAAACTTTGACTAACGATGAGCTAGAAGCTTTGAACTTGGTATCACTTCTGTCAGCAGATGTACCTGGAAATTTTGATGCTGATTTGCTGCTTCAAGTGTTCAGAGATGTTTTAAATTATGTGCCACTATTTCCTGTCTCCTTAGCATTTGCAGAAGCTTGTATACCTCATCTCCCACCTTTAGAGATGTTGCGTATTTTACTGCGAGCATCAGTTACAGTGGCATATTCCATGCAGCAGCCCGTACAAGGCTCGCGACTAGCGGAGTTATGCTTTGCTATTGCGCCCCGCAATGCAGAAGTTTTACGACATCTAGCTGCTTGCTATCAAAATTCAGGAGAACATTCCAAGGGTATTGAGGTTGCAAAGCAGTATTACTCCTTGACAAGGAGTGTACACGATCAAGTGCTGGCAAATCATATGGTGCTCAGAGGATTGATGCATGCTGGTGGATATTGGGAAGAAGCGATCGCAGCCTTTGAGCAGCATGAGTCGCTGCTTTTATCGTTGATAGCAGAACAACCAAACCTAGTGGGAGAACCCCATATCTGTCGCTTACTGACTTCCACATTCTTCTTTCCCTACTGGCGAGATGAACCCCTAGCAAACAGGGGACTTCAGAATCAAGTAGCCGAACTTTTCCAATCTAGTCTGCAAAACACCGCTAGAGAACTACAAGAGAAATACTCTCAACAACTAACTTCAAAGAAAAGCGTTGTTCACCGTACCAAACGTTTAAAGATTGGATATCTATCAGCTTATTTAAAAAGGCATTCTGTGGGATGGTTAGCAAGGTGGTTATTTGAGCACCATGATCGCGATCGCTTTGAAATCCACGGCTACTTTGTTAGCTATAAAGAAACCAACCATCCATTACAGGAATGGTATGTTAACCAAGTTGAACAAGCCCATACACTAGGAATCAACAGTGGAGAAATTGCCGAGCAGATTTATCAGGATGACATAGATATCTTAGTTGACCTTGACAGTATAACTCTGGATATCAGTTGTGAAGTCATGGCTATCAAACCCGCTCCCATTCAAGTCACGTGGTTGGGCTGGGATGCAACAGGAATACCAGCCATTGATTACTATATTGCTGACCCCTACGTTCTCCCAGAATCTGCTCAAAATTACTATAAGGAAAAAATTTGGCGGTTACCGGAAACTTATATAGCCGTTGATGGTTTTGAGATAGGTGTACCTAGCTTGCGACGCGAACATTTAGATATCCCGGATGATGCAGTGGTTTATCTGAGCGCCCAAGGTAACTACAAGCGCCATCCTGATACTATTAAGCTACAAATGAAAATTTTAAAAGAAGTTCCGAATAGCTTCTTTTTAATCAAAGGCTTTGCTGATGAAGAAGCAGTGATAGACTTTTTTATACAAATCGCTCAAGCAGAAGGCGTGAGTGCAGATCGCCTGCGGTTTTTGCCAGATGTTCCTTTAGAGGCAGTTCACCGTGCTAATTTGAGAATTGCTGATGTTGTATTAGATACCTATCCTTATAATGGAGCAACCACAACTCTAGAAACTTTGTGGATGGGTGTCCCCTTAGTCACGCGAGTGGGACAGCAATTTGCTGCTCGTAACAGCTACACAATGATGATGAATGCGGGTATTACAGAAGGTATCGCTTGGACTGATGAAGAATATATAGATTGGGGTGTGCGTCTGGGTAAAGATTCTGCGTTGCGCCAAAAAATTACTTGGCAGTTATGGCAATCTCGACGTACAGCACCACTTTGGAATGGAAAACGGTTTACGCAGCAGATGGAGAAAGCTTACGAGGAAATGTGGGCAAACTATATGACTCCTTTTCCGGTCTAAAATTATTTAAATTAAGGTAAATTTGTGAGCTTTAGGAAGGCGATTCAGAAAACAGCTTTTTTAGCCATTTGACAAAAGTGATTGCCTCATGAGATTCATGATTGAGTACCCGCGCAGTAATTGCCTGTCCCATAGGCATTCCTGGTGTCTGCTGCCAAGCAAGCCACGTGTGGATTAAAGCTTTAGGATGTTGAACTAAACTATAGCGATTCAGTCCAGCCTGTTCAATATCTTGCAAAACTGATACTGCTTTCAAAAGGAGTGAGTCATCTGTTGTAATGAGTTGGGTAACAAAATTTTCTAACATACCAGGAAGTTGATTATCAGGCATTAGCCAAACTCCCACCTTGGGTAAATTTGGCGACACATAAACCCAACCTTCTGGCAGTGGAGATTCAGGAATTTCCTCATAACCACTAGCGTTTAAGCGTTGTCGCACTGCTTGCCAACGTGCCGATAAATCCCAATCGGCATCCATTACGATTCCCAATGTACGCAAGTTGTCTTGCTTTAGTCTAATAGGTAATTCAGCTAAAAGAACTTCAATTCCTTGCCCATCCTCAGCAGAAGGTACTTCTACAGAAAAAGTTTCTGGTAGTTGATGTCGTTCACACAAAGCCCAGATAACATGGCGGTCATTCTTGCCTTCAACTAATAACTGCTGCGGCTTTGGTTGAGGAGGTTTTCGCGCTTTTGGCATTAACGCACCTCTATACTTTGGCGCACAGCAATCGACAATTCATCAGGGGTGTATTCAACAACACGTATATTCTCGTCACGCCGACTTAAGCGAAATAGTTTCCCACTTGAGTTATCTTTTGATTGAGCACAGGCTTCAGCAAATGCCGCTATACAATCCCAACTGTGGGTAGTAGCAAATACTTGAACATTTAGTTGTTTTGCAACTGAGAACACAAAACTCCACATATCTGTTTGAGTTTCATAGTATAGTCCGGTATCAATTTCATCTACTAGCAAGAAACCGTTTTCAACGGTTACTGCTGCTAAAGCTATAGCAAGAATACGGCGCATTCCATCCCCCATACTCACCAAGGGAATAGGACTGGGGTACTCACTTACTTTTAGTAGAATGCCATCATGAGAAGTCGGGTGACTGGTAAAACCAATACGTTCTACAGATGGCTCTAATATTTGCAGAGCTTCTATCACTTTATTTTCTAATGGTGTCAGTAAAATACTATTCCATAACTCAGCCATATCCTTAAAACTTAGGGTACCGATAGTGAGAAATTGACTCGGCATGAAAAAGGAATTTCCTTCCCTACTAATTGTTCCATCACTATGAAGTTTTATTTTTCCTTGAAGATTTATTTGTCCGTGAAGGTCAGAGCTATAGGAAAAAAGAATTTCAATATTTTTCGGGGTGAAAAAGTTTTGTTTTTTTGTTTGAGGTTGAATGTCAAATGATATAATATACTGTTTTTGAGATTTAATCTGAATAGGAAGGTTATTGTTTATTTGATAACTATAAAATATATTTTTAATTTCTTCACTATTCAGTTGTAAGAATTCATTGGATAAACTTGATTGCTCGTCTTTCTTAATTTCACCACGAATTTTGAGCAATTCAATTAAAGAACGCTGAATTTCTCCTTGATTAACTAATAGATAAACAGCTTCTAGAAGACTTGTTTTACCGCTATTATTCATCCCTACAATCAAATTGACACGTGCTAAATTGTCAATGTAGAAGTTCTGAAAGCAGCGATAGTTTTGGATAGTAAGATCGCGTAACATATAATTAAGCTACAATTTTAGGACTTCTGTGTACACCGTAGGGCAAGGATGAAGGGCTCGATATCAAGTAACGACACTGAGATCATTTCGCTTGCTCTTCCAACTTAGGGCGTATTTTGCTAATCAATCTCCTATTTTAATAGATTGGGGTGTGCGTTAGGGTAAAAATTCTGCGTTGCGCCAAAAAATCACTTGGCAGTTGTATCAATCTCGACGTACAGCACCACTTTGGAATGGAAAACGGTTTACGCAGCAGATGGAGAAAGCTTACGAGGAAATGTGGGCAAACTATATTAAAACAATTTAAGGCGTGAAAGGTTATTACCTTGAATAAACTCAAAATCTTAATTATTTCAAACCTTTATCCACCACAAGTTATAGGTGGATATGAACGTCAGATAGCTGACTGTGCCAGACTTTTATACCGTCGCGGTCACGATGTATTAGTGTTAACTAGTAATACAGAAGATTATACCTCTAATTGTTCCAACATAGAACAAGAGCCTGAAATCCAGCGCTGTTTCGACTTATGGGGTGAATGGACAAATCAAGGTCCTCAGCGACTCTCTATCGAAGAGGTCACAATCAGGACTTTTAAAAATCGCAGAACTCTAGCTTCTAAACTGCAATCCTTTCAACCAGATGTCTGCCTCTCAGGTAACATTGATTTTCTAGGGATAGAACTTTTGGAAAAGGTTTTAGCAGATAATATCCCAGTGGCTCATTACATCATGAATGAACATCCGGGCTATATTCCCGAGTTTTCTCCAAAAACTTCTATACATCGTTATGTTACGTGTAGTGATTGGATTAACGAAGGCTTACGACAAAAGGGCTACCCGGTGGATACGACTAAGACTATTTATCCTGGTGCAGCTGTGAATGAATTTTATCAAGCAGAACTACCACCACGCGATCGCCTCCGTATTGCCTGTGCTAGTTTACTCATGCCTTATAAAGGTATTGACGTTCTCATGGAGGCTCTTTCCCTATTGCAACAGGAGGGTATTGATTTTTCGGCTACTTTTGCTGGAGGTAGCTTAATACCTGAATTCGTGGAAGCTTTAAAAGAATTTGTTGCAGCAGAAGGATTACAAAATCAAATTCAGTTTCCTGGTGTTCTCTCACGTCAGGAGCTCAAGCAGCTGTACCGTACACATAATATTTTGGTATTACCTTCCCGTTTTGATGAACCTTTCAGCATTAGCTTAGTAGAGGCGATGTCCGGTGGGTTAACAATTATCGCTAGCAACACAGGAGGTTCACCAGAAGCTGTGGAACAAGGTAAATCTGGGTTAATCTTTGAGTCCGAAAACCCTCTAGACCTTGCTGATAACTTATGTTACCTTCTTAAAAACCCTCAACAGTGGGAAACTATCACTCAACAAGGACAGCAAAGAGCTTTATCTAAATTCAGTCTTACTAAGACGGTAGAGCAACTCGAAACAGTTTTGTTGGAGCTAGTGAACCAGTCCAAATGTCTTGTTTTGAAGTGAATTGTTTTAATTTGTGAGAACCATACAATATGATGGCAGTCCTAGATAAAAATTAAGAGACTCAGAAACTGGGTTTCTTTGAGAAACCCGGTTTCTCGTTTTTAGAGTCAATTATGTAAGTAAATAAATTTTCGTGTTAGATTACGTTAACGAAGTGTAACGCACCAAAGCTGGTTCATTTTGATGTACTACACTACGTAAGAAATCATCAAGGGCTGCAACACAAGTTTTATCGTCATACAGGTAAGCATGACGCTGTATCATGCGCTCAATGATACTTTGTCGCCATTTAGGGTTAAGCCCTAACTTAACAGCCATATCAATATACTCAGCTTCATTTTTAGTAATTGTGTCAGTTACGCCAAGCATTTTCAAAATACCATAAGAATGAAACCCACGCATGAATTCACCAGGACAGGTCACAATAGGTAAATTGCAAGCGATCGCCTCTAAAGTCGAATTACCACCAGACCAACCAAAAGTGTCAAGATAAACATCTGACAGCAGATTCAGGGTTAAATAATCAGGAGTCTTTTGTCGGGGGACAATCACACAATAATCTTCAGAGTTTAAGCTAAATTCAGCAAAAGCACGTTGCAGACGATTGCGAAACTTGTCAGTGATATAAAGACTGTTATGAGCCAGAAAAGCAAACTGAGATTGAGGAACTTTTTGAGCAATAGCAGGATAGATATAGTCATAGCATGGCAAATATTTATACAACGACTGGCATGATAAATAGACTATAGTGTCATCACTTAAACCGAACTTTTCACGAGTTTTAGTGGGTTGAGGAACCACTGGTTTCGGATAGCAAAGCCCAATATTAGGTAAGCGAATCAACTTCTCTGAGTAATGCTCCTGGGCATTTTCTGGCTCCATCAAATCCCCAGATATAAAGTATTCAATCGTTGGTAAACCAGAGGTAATAGCATGACCCCAAGCTGTACATTGTACAGGAGCAAGTTGTAATCCTGCCATTTGAGTTGTGATAGGAGCCATGCCAATTTCTGGAAAAATCAATATGTGTAATTTATCTGCTAATATTTGGCTACAAACTCCATCCAAATCATCAGGTATATGATGGAAAAAATCACTTGTTAATTTAAACTGTTGAGTTATTAGGTCTATCATAGGACTGGTATGATAGCAGTAAATCTCAAAATCTTGCCTATTATGATTTTTTATCCATCCTAAAGCCCATTTAGCACCGTTATGACCTCTTAAATAATAGGAAGCGTAGCCAATACGAATTTTTTCTCCCTTTTCTAGAGTTGGCATGGGTATAGGTTTAGCCCATTGAGGATAGTTAGCAGCCATAACTTGATGAACAAACTTACCATACAGCTTTTGTAGTTCGACATCATTTCTACATTGATACTGTAGGTAAAAGTTGGTCCGCATTCCAATACCTGCCAAAGCACTTTTTTGGGATTCTGGAGTATCTAAAGACGTATGTTGAATTAATTCTTCTAAACCTTGAGTAAAACGATTTCTGTAGAAATCAACTTCTTCTTGAGTATCATACAGAATCGGTAAAATACGTTGTTTTTCTAGACGGAATGCTAAAACATCCGGTAGAAACTGGGATGCTTCTGTAACAACTTCAATTGCTTGCTCAGTATATCCCATCTCTTGTAATGCTAAAGCAAAAAAGATGTAAATATTAGAAGATTTGGGATAAAGTCTTAATCCTTCTTTGTAAGTGTTAATAGCTTCTTCGGCTCGATCTAAACCTTGATAACACTCAGCTAAGGCTATATAAAAATGTTCATCCCCTGTTTCAGTTTGGAGAAATTGTTGATAATAGTTGATAGCTTCTTGGTATTGATTTTGACGATAAGAAGCATAACCATAATACAGGGCAGCTTTAGCGGGATTGTTCTTAGCTTCTAATGCAACTCCTAAATTGTAAAGAACATCAGGATTGCGTGATTTTAATTGTAACGCTTGTTCATAAATTACGATAGCTTCATCAATTTGCTGGCGTTCCATGAGAACGTTACCCAAATTAAGGTAACTACCAAAATGCTTGGGGTTAGCTGCAATTGCTTGACGGTAGTTGGCTTCAGCTTTGTCAATTTCCCCTTTTTCTAGTAAAATATTACCCAAATTATTGTAGGGATCGATTGCCTCTGGTTCTAGAGCAATAGCTTGTTCATAAGCTTCCATAGCATGGGAAGTAGCACCAAGTTTCTCTAGTACCACTCCCATTGTGTAATAATTTATAGCTTGTGATGGTTCAAGTTGTATAGAATGGACTAAGGCATTAAGAGCAGGT
This sequence comes from Scytonema sp. PMC 1070.18, assembly GCA_035967975.1. Classification (GTDB taxonomy): domain Bacteria; phylum Cyanobacteriota; class Cyanobacteriia; order Cyanobacteriales; family Nostocaceae; genus Scytonema. Next base: position 38,003 of record JAWQFQ010000011.1, on the reverse strand, counting down.
TGGTACCGATTTGTCTTGTAATAAAGAATGCATAAGTCTAGCCAAGCATCTGCCTGATTGTTATCCCACGCTAGTACTTGCTTGTACTTCTGCTCTGCTTCTTCAAAACAGCCATAATTGTACAATATTACTGCTTCTCTACGTAAATTTACTATTGCCTTTTTCTGGTTCTCAAAGTCTAATTGGCAATTGATAACAGCTTGAATGAAGTTATCATGTCGTTGCTTTTTCAAAAATGACAAAGCATAGTTATATTCTCTGTCGATATCCCAACTTAAAACTTGAATACCATTCCAAAAGGAACTGTGGTTATCTTCAGGAGTAGGTAAATCTAACAGCATTTGGCACTGGGGATGAGCAGTCATGAAGTCCCAGTTTGCTTGTTGAACTCCGCTACTGTTGCAATTACTTGTAATAATTAATGCTTGATTTGCTAAAAAAGGCTTGACTAAAAGTAATGCTAATATTTGCGACCTATAGTCACTACCACAATTATAAAAATAAACACCAATTTTACTTTCAGTTTCGATTTCTCTTAGCTCAGCAAAAAACTCTTCAAAATCTTGGTTGCAAAAAACAATTTGTGACTCTAAGTTAAACAAGGATAAATTCTCATTGAGTTTTTCAATAATTTCTTCCTGATTTTCTAAAAGGTATAAATTCTCAATAGCGTATGCCATTTTCTCTCGTTGTTCTAACAGCGCTGCAAATAAATTGGCACCCTGAGAAAAACCAATTTGGCAGTAAATCTCATCGGGTTTCATGCATTCTACAGCAAAGTTGAGCAACTGCATGATATTTTCTGTTGTAGAGTCTTTAACCTGTTCCAGTAGTTGCCGAAAGCAGTTAGACGCAGGAGTAATTGAAGCTTTACCCCAATTTGTGTATAAATTAGGTAAATCAGTTAAAAAGGTTTGATAATCCATAGTTTAACTACCAATATTAATGACTTGGTTGATTGCATAAATGGGAAGATTTTCTGCTTTAACAGATGCGATCGCATCTATGTCTTCAAATTCTAAAGGTATTCTTGCCGTAATAAGAGATAGTAAAGTTTCCCACTGAATAGCACCTAACTCTCCTACAAAGGAAATCGCTAGACCTTCACTAATATCTAAATCTTCTTCCATAAGTAAATTCATAGTCACGCTTGAAATAAAGAGTTCAGCATCTTCTTTGTTAATTTTACTAATATTAATGAGTAAAGTTATTTTGTGACTATCAAGACGAGTGACAATTGCTTGCATCACGGCTTGCAATTCCCACCCAAGACTATCTTCTGGTTGTGACCAATCTGGGAAAATAATAAGATTCGTCTCTTTCAGATTTAAACTTAGTAAGGTAGCACTAATTAAAGTATCAGCAACAGTTTTTGCCATTTTTGACCAGGAAAATTGTTTAATTCTTTCCCAACCTTTAGTAATTAAGGCTTGGCGAACACTCGGTTTTTGGACTTCGTAAAGAGCATCTGCAAGCCCTTCTACATCATTATCGTTTACATATAACGCAGCTTCTCCCGCAACTTCTGGAATAGAACCATTAGGACAGGTAATGACTGGACAACCACAAGCCATCGCTTCTAGTATAGGTAAACCAAATCCTTCATATTTAGATGGAAAAATGAGCGCGACAGCACCAGAATAAGCATATGCGAGTTCCTCATCATTAAGATCCAGTATATGAACAGAACTACCTAGTGTGTAAGTTCTAAATTCATCTTTTAATTGAGATTGGCTTCCTGTACAGACAATATCAAATCCCTCCCTAGCCTTTAGTAAAGCAAACGCCTTGAAGAATATAGCTCTGTTTTTACGATCATCATCCACACCAACTAAAAGAAAATATGGTTTGGTAATTCCATAATCTCTTTTAAAGAGACTGATTTTGTCTAGGCTAGCAGGTACAAAGGTTTGAGGATCAACTCCATTATTGGCAACTATGACCGACTCTCGCGCAATGTGTGGAAATATCTTCACTAAGTCATCTGCTGTCGTTTCTGAAACTGCTATATGAGTGATAGCTTGTAAAATACTGTGATGTTTATTTCGCCAGACAGCATTAGCAAGATTCCAGCCTATGATTTCTGGAATCATGTCATGGGCTAAGAAGACAAACGGCGTGGAAATAGGAGTTGTGTAATAAGATGAAACAAATAAGTCAGCGCTTAGTTCATCACACAATTCTTGTAGAAGTTGGCGGTCTTGGTCAATCCGGTTATAGTTACAAGGCGGTACATGAATATACTCAATGTCAGAAATAGAGGGTGCTGTACCTGCTCTGTCAAGAATGATTATATGCTTGGCAAATCCATTTTTTACCCATTCTTCTAGTAAACAAGTCCACACACGAGCAATTCCTCCCGTTTTTAATACCTGAAAAACAACTCCATCCACAAGAATTATTGGAGATACCGTTTTTGTCGTGCTTACAGGTTCTTCTTCCAAGGATTGGTAAAGTTTGGTAAGAGCAGATTGACTCGTGGGATTGCCTTGCTTTTTCTCGGCGTATTTTGACAGCGAATTTAAAAATTCTTTCGCATCAATTGATTGGATAAGAGTTACTACAGAATTAATAACTTCTTCAGAATCGCTACAGTTGAATCCTTCCCAAATTTGAGCGATCGCAGCATCTATATCATTGAGAGCTAACATCCTTCTCGCAGTATTTACAGCAGAAAGGGCATAGTGTTTTCTAGACTGATTGGATAATTGAGCAGATAAAGCCTTGGGCAAGTAAGATTCAGCAATTGCGATAGATTTACGAATATCAGCTATATTACTACCTGTTTTAATTAATTGAGAGGTATGGGAAGCAGAGTGCTTGCGGTAATAAACTAAGGGTTGTGGTTCATACCAAATTGGGTAATGAGCCACAATTCGTCTCCACATTTCCCAATCCGCTGCATGAGATAACTCTAAATGGAATCCTCCTAAATGTTCGTAAACACTACGTCGGACAACAATTGAAGGAGTTTCAATTCTCTGACAAATCGCCAGAAGTTCTATAAAGTTTGGCAGAATTCCAGGGGTTTGTCTTTCCAAATGGGATAGAGTTTGCCATTGGCTATTTTCATCTACAAAAATTTGACGACAAAAAACAGCGCCAATGGTGGGTTGTTGCTCTACAGTCTCCCGCATCCGTTTGTAAAATCCGGGTATAACCATATCGTCACCATGTAAAATATGTATCCATTCACCTTTGGCACGTTCAATACAAGTGTTGAAATTTCGCGCTATTCCACTATTTTTTGGTTGACGGTAAAAAGAAACCCGACCTTTTCCAATTTCTCTAACAACGGCTTCTGGATCGTCTTTTGTAGAGTAGTCATCTACAACTTCAATCTGCATACATTCAGAACCTAAATCCTGAGCTAAAACACTTTCGAGGGTTTCTACTAAGTAATTAGCGCAGTTGTAAGTTGGAATCATGACTGACCAAAAAGGTCTTGTTTCTGTGACTGTTATAGCTTGAACACTAGACATAGACAACGAATTGAAGTGGCTTGTTTTCAGGTCTTTTATTTCACTATTTGCATTAGCGCATAGTAGTAATTCACTATTTCTCTCATCTTTATAAAATTTTATTTCTTCTGATATGGTCTTGTATTCTTGTAAAATATTGGTGTTGGACTCCAAGTATTCTCTTTGTGTATAGTAAGAAAAGTGACTAACAATAGCGCTACCACAAATACAGTTATATTGATTCATTGATTTTGGTTTATCTACGGACAACCATTGTTCTTCATCTAAACCTTCAACGATTCCATTGAATTTTGCAAATTCTCTCCCAAACCAAGTAATAAAATTGACTGACACTCTTTCAAAATTAAATAATATCCAACGCTCATATTTATATTTTTTTAACAAATCATGATAATAATCATGAATAAATTTAGTATGAACAAAAGATGCAAAATTACCGCTCTTCCAACCAAATTCGCAAAAAATATTATAAGTTAATTTTCCTTGTGTAAATCCTAGATTTCCTTGTCTTTGATTTATATAAGAACATATAGAATTATTAATAATATTGGCATATATTAGAAAATAATCTGGATTATCTATTCTAAATTTAAGCAACTCCTCAATAGCATTTTTTTCAATAAAGCATATATGATCATCAATTCTAATATAAATTGTGTTTTGGTCTGTACAATATTGAAAGAAAAAACGAATTGTGTGATTACCAGAGGGCTGAATGTCTTCTAAAAAAATAAGTTTAATGAATTCAGGATTTGTATCAGCTAAGTTCTGCATATAATTTATGTCTGATACATTAGTAGTATTTATCCACAAATGATATTCATCTATTATGTGATTATTTTGACAAATATAAGGTAATAAAATTTCTAGATATTTTTGTCTACCTGCTGGTGTAAGCGCAATAACTTTATAATTTTCAAACATAATTGTTTACTTCCTTTAATCCTTTTAAATTTTTAAATAATTAAACGAGTTTTCAAGTGATTTCAAGTAATTTTTTTGCTAATACCATTGCTTTAGCGATCGCCTGATCCATATCGTAATATTTATACTCTCCCAACCTGCCACAAATCAGTAATTTAGGAATTTTCTCAGCCCGTTCTCTGTATTTCTGATATAAGCTAGCATTCGCTTCATCAGGAAATGGATATTCATAGCTGTCAGGATGAGTTGGACTAAAAGGAGTTTCCTTGGTCAGTACAGTGCCATGAATACATTCAGCATATTCTTTTGACATCATGTGTTTCCATTCTAAAGTTCTAATATGAGGTCCATTTTGAAAACTAGGATTGTTAATTTGACCAGCAGGAAATGCATAGTCAACGCCCTTAATATAAACGTGTTCTCTTTGTTGTCCGCGATAAGCTAAACGCCCCATATCAAAATCAAAAAATTCATCAATAGGACCTGTAAAAATTGTCATTTTTTCTGCTGTTATTAAATCTTTTTGACGAAGATAATCGAAATTGAGAATAACAGGAATATCCTTTAACATATTGTTAACAAAATTAGAATAGCCTTCATTAGGAATTCCTTGATATTTATTCTGCTTTAATCGAGGGTCGTCATTAGAATGTACATCAAATCGTTTAGCCAAAGAAGCTGATAATGTATGTGCTGGAACTCCCCATTGCTTTTCTGTGTATTCCTTAATGAATTTTTCATAAATTAACCGAGGCATAATTGCCAGGGAAGCTTCTTCAAAGTTACTTGGTGTTCCTTTAAATTCTGCTTGCCAATGTTCTCCAATTGTCCGACAAATGTAACTACCAGCAATGGGCCAATTTTCATACTTACTATCAACATAGGATTTGAGAATTGCTTCATAAGTATAAAAAGATGTAAACCGATTTACAAATTTCCATATACTTTCTGATGAAGTCCGAAAATAGTGAGGTCCATAAGCATGAATGCGAATGCCACTACTATGAGCATAATCGTGTACATTCCCACCTAAATGTAAGCGTCGATCCACAACTACAACTTGCCGTCCTGCGTCTGCAAGAATTCGAGCAATTGTTGCACCTGTAAGCCCAGAACCAACAATTAAATAATCTACTTTCATAGCTAACAGATTAATTTTTAAATTTTTTCTAAAAGAGTGAGATGTTATACAATTTGAGGTGGAACTTAGTCACAACTAAATCATCGAACGTTTTAATTGCCTTGCTTCCCAATACTGTAAGGAATAGGTAATTTTTAGAACCATTCCATAAATTTTTACCTCTAAAGCCGAAGTTACGAATACTTACACGTCTGACTTCTAACCTGTTTTAAAGGGTTTGAGCTTAATCGCTCAAATTTTAATTCAAAACAAATCTACTTAGTATTGCTTTACCTCCTTTCAGGTATTTGTGTCTTCAACTTCTCTAATAAAACTTTGTAGTCTTGGCGATTGGGATTTAGTGTCACTAACTTTTCTAAAGGAGAAATAGCGCCTTTTGTATCGTTCAACCGCAGGCGTACAGTCACTAAACCCTCAAGGGCGACTTGGTTTTCTGGTTCCCGTTGTAATACCATCTCAAAGCCTTGAGCTTGTTGTTTTAATGAAAGCTCTGCTACGTCAGTTTCTTGCGGTGCTGGACTCTCAATCACCTGTTTTAATGTCGGAACAACAGCTAAAAAACCAGAACCAAGAAATGATATAATTGATACCCAAGTCAAAAGCCTTCGTCGCCGCTCAGCCTTTTTGCGACGAGCAACAACATATTCTTCTCTCGAACTATCCATATTTTTATGGTTGCTGCAATAAATACTGACGTATCAGCAACCCTCCGTTATGAGAGTACCCACTGCTCTTACACGAACTAACATCATTACCAAGAATTTTTTATGGAAATTTAAAAGTAGGGTGTGGGGGGGTGGGGTGTAGGGTGTAGGGAATAGACATTTTCATGCTTTGTGGTGTACGCAGTTTCAACCCGTTTTCACGGGTTTAAGCTCTAAGCGGTGAATTTTAATTCAGGGCTTATCTACGTAGCATCGCTTTATTACTAGAATTTCTTGTGAAGAAAGAATTGTGCGATCGCCAGTGTAGTCTAGTTGTGACAATGATGCGAGCGGCCTATCGCACTCAATTAAACGAAGGACTTGGGCGATCGCACAAGTTGCTGTACTGTCGTACACCAGCGCAAATAAAAATTTCTCTTCCCTGCTCCTCACTTTCAAGTCAGATGAATGGAAATAAAAAGTTATGACAATCTCGACGTACAGCACCACTTTGGAATGGAAAACGGTTTACGCAGCAGAAGGTACTTCTACAGAAAAAGTGTCTGGTAGTTGATGTCGTTCACATAAAGCCCAGATGACATGGCGGTCATTCTTGCCTTCAACTAATAACTGCTGAGGCTTTGATTGAGGAGGTTTTCGCGCTTTTGGCATTAACGCACCTCTATACTTTGGCGCACGGCAATAGATAATTCATCAGGGGTGTATTCAACAACTCGTATACTCTTGTCACGCCGACTTAAGCGAAATAGTTTCCCACTTGAGTTATCTTCTGATTGAGCACAGGCTTCAGCAAATGCCGCTATACAATCCCAACTGTGGGTAGTAGCAAATACTTGAACATTTAGTTGTTTTGCAACTGAGAACACAAAACTCCACATATCTGTTTGAGTTTCATAGTATAGTCCGGTATCAATTTCATCTACTAGCAAGAAACCGTTTTCAACGGTTACTGCTGCTAAAGCTATAGCAAGAATACGGCGCATTCCATCCCCCATACTCACCAAGGGAATAGGACTGGGGTACTCACTTACTTTTAGTAGAATGCCATCATGAGAAGTCGGGTGACTGGTAAAACCAATACGTTCTACAGATGGCTCTAATATTTGCAAAGCTTCTATCACTTTATTTTCTAATGGTGTCAGTAAAATACTGTTCCATAACTCAGCCATATCCTTAAAACTTTGGCGATCGCACAAGTTACTGTACTGTCTTACACCAGCGCAAATGAAAATTTCTCTTCCCTGCTCCTCACTTTCAAGTCAGGTGAATAGAAATAAAAGCACCTATGTTAAGTCATGTAAAAACCGTTGAAACTTGGTAAGGGGATATGGAGGTGTAGATATTATAGTAAATTTGGTATAATTTAGCACGAATTGTAACAAGATGACTACCATAGGCACAATATGCTTGATGCTTTCACAGTCATGACGCTAGTGCAAACAACAGACGACCCCCATATTCTGGAAGATGATGGTCTTAGAAAAAAGTTAGTAAAAATTTATGCTTTTCCTGAAAATCCTGATTTTAGTAGAGATGGTATCTCAGGCTTGAGTGTTCCAGATGAGGATAGCAAAGTATTTGATGCGGATGATTTAGACCCACACAATTCTAATGTTCCATCACCACTTACATCTGCAAGTAGCAGTTCATCTGGTTGTGAAGACCCAGGAGGTTCTGCTGTACCACAAGATACAGGAGCAGAAGTTACTCCTGAAATTATTCAAGACATTAGCGATCTCATAAACAGCTTTAAACCAGACGAAAATTTCAAATGCGTTGAATGCGCTCAAACAATAGAAGACTACTTGAAAGACAGAAACATTCGTGGAAGACGGATTAAAGTTGATACAGTTAAAAAAGTGAGGCAGGATGACTTTATATATGATGATAGTCTCCCACCAGAAGTATCAGATGGTATTATTTCAGAAAATGGTCATCATGAATGAATTGCTATTAGAATAAATGGAGAAGAAAAGGTTTTTGACAACCATCACCCTAACGGAGTTGCAACAGAACAGTGGATAAATAATCTTACGTACTTTGGTAAGGAATATCGAGGAGACAGTTTTCGGGAATCCGGATACTTATTCTAAATTCAATAATAGGTAGTTGTTATGAATGATTTTTGTAATCTTCTCCAAAATATTAAAGATAACCCAGTTTTCTACTTAGGAAAACCATCAATTACTTGTCTTTACTCATTCTTAGTTGGATATTTAAGTACTTTAAGTCTTTTGGGATTTTCTCACGCAGGCTCTGTAACCGAAGGATTTCAAGAATGGATACAAGAACGAGAAAACACCAAGTTAACTCGTTCATGGGCTGGAATACTTCTCTTTGTATGTGGAAGTGAAACAAAAGCTTTTTATGCTTTTTTTGAACTCTTTCAAAATTTTTTTAAGGAGAAGGAAAAGATATTAGAAAAGGAAAATAATTTAACGTATAATTCTGATAATGTTTTCAATTCTAATATTTACGATCTCTATGAGCTTCTAAAATCTCTCAAAAAAAGACCTGGTATATTTTTAGGAACTGACCCCTCTATCACTAAGCTTGATATGTATTTAAGAGGATACAGTCTAGCCAAACGAGAAGTAGGTTTACCTCCTACTGAACAGGAACAAAACTTTGAAGAGTTTCAATCTTGGGTTCAAGAAAGATATGGGATTAAGTCAAATCAATCATGGGCTAAAATAATTATCTTTTATTCTACGGATGAACAAGAATCTCTAGAAAGATTTTTTGAATTATTTGAAGAATACCTGAATCAAAATAAGAGTCAAAATCAAGTCATTCAACTTCGGGTATGAGTATCAAAAGAAAAATAGGGTGTAGAACGTAGGTAGTTTTAACCCGTTTTAACGGGTTTAAGCTTTAAGCGGTGAATTTTAATTCAGGGCTTATCTACGTAGCATCGCTTTACTATTAAAATTTCTTCTTAAGAAAGAATTGTGCGATCGCCAGTTTAGTCTAGTTGTGACAATTATGCGAGTTGGCGTATATGGTACGGTATCGCACTCAGTTAAACGAATGACTTGGGCGATCGCACAAGTTACTGTACTGTCGTACACCAGCGCAAATGAAAATTTCTCTTTCCAACTCCTCACTTTCAAGTCAGGTGAATGGAAATAAAAACACCTATGTTAAGTCATGTAAAACCGTTGAAACTTGGTATGGGGATATGGAGGTGTAGGGAAGGGGACAAAGGAAAGTTTTTAGAGTCAATTTGGTATAATCCAGCACAACACTATTATAAATTAACTAACATAGGCACAATATGCTTGATGCTTCCGGGGAATCGTCCAATTTGGGAGAGTCAGGAGAAGTTACTCCTGAGGTCCTTCAAGACATTCACGATATTGTAAACCGTTATCAAAATTTTGAGTGTGTTGAATGTGCTGATGAAATTGAGGAATACTTGAAAATGCAAAAGATTCGTGGAAGGCGAATTAAACTTGATACAACGAGGCAAGTAAGGGATGATGATTACATATATGATGATAGTCTTCCAGAAATGTCAAATCCTATTGCAACTAATGGTCATCATGAAGGAATTGCAATTAGAATAAATGAAGAAGAAAAGGTCTTTGATAACCACCATCCTGATGGAGTGCTAACGGCACAGTGGATGAATAATCTTCAATTTATCAGCAAGGTACATGGTGGAGCGAGTTTTCGGAAATCAGGATACTTATTCTAAATAAAATTGGAGGTAATCAACATGAACAATCTATCTCGACTTCTCCAAGATATCAAAGAAAACCCGGTCATGTACTTAGACAAACCGTCAATTATATGTCTTCATTCATTTTTGAATGGATATTTAGATGCTCAAATGGTTTTGGGATTGGATCGAGAAGGCTCTGAGATTGAAGGATTTCAAGAATGGATACAAGAAAGAGTAAAAACTAAGGTTTCTCAGTCATGGTCTGGGATTATTCTCTTTATCAGTGGAAGTGAGAAAAATGCTTTTTACAGTTTTTTTCAACTGTTTGATGAGTTCTTAAATCAGAAGAAAACTTCAAAAAGTGAACAAGACTCGGTTAGAGAAAATTTTCAATCTAATGTAGATGATTTGAAATCTCAGAGATATGATTTCGATCCTTACAAGCTTCTAGAGTGGATTAAAAAGAGACCAGGTATGTACTTAGGTTCTGCCTCAATTACTAGACTTGATATGCTTTTAAGAGGATACAGTCTAGCCAAACGAGAAGTAGGTTTACCTCCTACTGAGCAGGAACAAAACTTTGATGGTTTTCAATCATGGGTTCAAGAAAGATATGGAGTTAAGTCAAATCAATCATGGGCTAAAATAATTTTATTTTATTCTACAGATGAACAAGAAGCTCTAGAAAGATTTTTTGAATTATTTGAAGAATACCTGAATCAAAATAAGAGTCAAAATCGGGAAGTAGGGTGTGTGTAGGTAGGCAATGGGCAATAGGCAATAGGCAAGAGGATTCTAGAATCTTGAGATGTACCCAGCTTCGTAAAAATCAAATAGGACTCCCATACATAGAACCATATATAATTTTAACCCGTTTTAACGGGTTTGAGCTTTAAGCGGTGAATTTTAATTCAGGGCAAATCTATGTTAAAAGCCAATACAGTTCAGTTAAGAGATGCGTGGGGCGCTCCAAACCCGGTTTCTTAATGTTTCTTAACACCAACTGTATTGTGTTAAAAGCGGTATACGTGTAGCGATTGTCTCCGACACACTCCGTGTACACACCCCGTTATGAATGAAATAAACACTATTTTCCCGTACTACCCACGCTGTCAGCGCTCTCAACGGTCAAGCCCCTACACCCCACACCCCACACCCTACACCCTTGTTTCTTAAATTCGTCCGTAGGGAAAACATTAAATTTTTATAAAATTTGGTGTGGGTTCTATCTAAAATCAGATGTTTGCGATATTCTTCTATAATGATAATGAAAAGCAGTCGATATCTCCAGCTCATCGCTGCCTGGTTTCGTCTTACGTAACAACCTAGGAAAACTCCTTGGTACTCAGGTTTGTCAAAAGACACATAACATTATGGAGAAAAAGACAAATAACGCTTTGCAAGTTGCTTCAAAACGTGTTATCTGTGCAAATTGGACAGTAGTTTTGTAATGACTAATGTCCTACTTATTGGCACAGGAGCAAAATTTACTTGTTGGGTGGTAATTACCGTACAAAACCGAAAGGAACAGCAACAGAGTTGAGTACGTTATGTTATAGTGAAGAAGCTAAGACTTGCTTTGCCAAAGTACAAAACTCTACGCGGCGGAATAACATCCAAACAAAAAAACGGAAAGCAGTTTTGATTAAGCATTTACCTAAACCAAATCTGAAATCAAATTGAGGTTATGAGTAGTAAGCAACAAGTAATTCACCCAATGGTGAAGTTGCAACGTAATGTACGTTCACTCGTGGAATCTAATATAATCAAACCCACTGATAGCATTTGGAAAATCGCTTTGCTCTTTGGGAATGACTGGCAGCATTGGAAACAAGAACTGCTTGACTATGGGTTCAGTATGCAAGACCCAATCGGGGAGTTGCTCGCCGTCGAAGTGTGGGACGAAGAATAGGGGGTAGGGTGTAGGGAAGAATTCATTGGCAACACTTTCACCACACCCGGTCACCCCACATCCTTACGTACACGCTCGCAAAGCGTTGGCTAATTCTCTAGCAGTTTGATAGCGAGCGGGTGGCAAAGGTTCTGTAACACGGTCAATGATTTCCCGTAATTGGGGAGTAATTGTGGGAATATTGGAGATATCGAAACGGAAAGTTCGCCCCTTTTGGCGGTAGAACTTAAAAGGGCTTTCACCAGTGACAAGAAAGATGAGCGTTGGTCCGATGGCGTAGAGGTCGGATTGCGTTACGGGTTGTCCCCTTTCTTGTTCCGGGGCGCAGTAACCTTCTGCACCTATACGGGTTCCTGGTGCCGTGCCAATCTCCTTTACAGCCCCAAAATCCAGTAACACCACGCAGTTATTAGCGTTCCGCACCATTAAATTGGCGGGTTTAATATCGCGGTGGATAAGGGGAGGTTCTTGGCTGTGGAGATACTCCAATATGTCACAAGTCTGAATCATCCAAGCGATCGCCTGACTTGGAAGAACAGGACCCCGCATATATATAAGTTTTTCTAAATCCTGTCCGTGGACTAATTCCATTGCCAGATATTTCTTTCCACCTTCCACAAAGAAGTCGTAATACTTAGGAATTCCAGGATGACTGAGAGATTTAAGAGTATTTGCTTCTCTTTCAAATAATTCTTGCGCCTTGGCAATTTTAGCCATATCGGCATTCATTTGCTTCAATACTAGTAATTGAGGATACCCGGTCATTTTGCCAACCGCATCCCATGCTAGGTAAGTTGTACCCATACCCCCCTGTCCCAGAATTCGCAACACCTGATAGTGGCGAATTTTCTGAAGTACAGAGAGGGGTTGACCGCAGTGGATACAAAATAGATTGTTTGGGTTATTCCCTTCATGAGTGCAAGTATTATTTGATGGAGTAGGTTCTTGTGGTTGTGATACCCGGTTGAGTTGGAATTTTAGGAGTGGACCTCCTTGTGCCAATTGCAACAGACAATTATCTGGTAACCAACTTTGATTGATTAAGACACCATTTAGAAAAGTGCCGTTTGTACCTTTACTAATCGCTTGCCAAGAACCGCCCTGAAAATTGCTCACTTGAGGAGAACTCATTTGTCTGAGTTCTAAATGGTATCTAGACACTAAACTATCGTTTAAAACAATATCATTCTCTGCTGAACGACCAATCCGAATGACTACTTCATTCTCAAAGTTCCACTGCTGGAGGGGTGTTTTTTTTTGCGGTTCTAATAGGGTCAGCGTGACCATAGACGATTTCAAAAATAGGGAATAGGGAATGGAGAATGGGGCGCTCGGAGTTTCCTCTGGGAATGAGGGGTCATGGGGAATAGGACGTGGAAGGGAAAACCTTCCCTACTCCCTACTCCCCTCATTACTGCTGTTCCGTGCTTGGACGTACCTTTGCCCGGATAACAACAGCAGTAATATTGTCATGACCATTGTAATGGTTTGCTAAATCAATTAGAGATTTTACACCAGTTTCGAGGTTAGCATTAGAACTCAGTAGTGGTTTTAAGTGAGTTTGCCAGTGTAGATTGATGAGATTGTTATCAGATAATCCATCTGAGGCAAGAAGGAAGAGACTATCTTCATTAATCTCTAAAAACCTGACATCAGGAACGATAAAATGGTCGTCGCGAGGACCGAGGGCTTGGGTGAGTTGATAGGCATCGGGACGAGCATACGCTATACTGGGTTCTACTCCTCTGGCAATTTCGCGTTGACCAACCTCGTGGTCTACCGTTATTTGTTCTAGCCCCCCTTTGCGTGTCAAGCGATACAGACGGCTATCACCTACGTGAGCGATCGCGACTTGTGTATCTTGGAGGAGCACCATCACAAGAGTCGTTCCCATGCGCCCGACACCGGAACGTGCTTCCTTTTGATTGTCATTGTAAATGACGTGGTTAGCTTGCTTGACCGCAGTGATAATCTCATCTTCCGTTGGGAGTTGGTTGGAAGTCCAGTGGGTTTGAAAGTATTGCCGTAAAGTGTCAACAGCCAAAGCACTCGCCACTTCACCACCTGCGTGTCCCCCCATACCGTCGCAGAGAATATATAACCCACGCGCCTGTAAAGTCTGGCTGTGGGGTAGTTCTAATGCCTGAATTTGTGTTTCAATACCAAAGTAATCCTCGTTATGGTCGCGTTGACGCCCCACATCCGTTAATCCTGCATGGTCTACACTGCTTAACTGCATGGGTAACACAACCGTTGGCATATCATCGCCTTTTGAATCCATATCCTCTTCGTACGCGTCTAACTGCAAGACAGTAGGCGCAGTCGTACCTTTAGGTATAGCTATAGTGACAACGTCAGTGGTGGTAGATTCATTTTCTATTTCAGAAGCTACATCCTCCAAACGGGATTGCAACTGCACCAACGTCTGAATTTTTCCTATTTCCAAATCTCCTATCAAGTATAAAATTGACCCAAATTGAGTCCGTTGAGATTCTCTAAACAACGCTTGCCAAACCCTTCCCAAAACTTTGATGGAGAAAACTTCCTCTTCTTCATCCTCCGTCTCCGTATCACTGGTGGCTGCTTCTGTTGGTTCCAATAAACGATGAGTGGAATGACTTGGTCTTTCCTCATACAACCGCTGTAGCGCTAACGATTGGTCTTCATCCAATCGCAAATTCGACAACTCCACTAAGCTATGACGACAGTTAACTCTTTCCAGTACTGCCCATAGTTGGGTCATCTGATAAAAAAAGTTTATAATCTGCAATGAATTCGTGTTTTCTTCATGCCATACTTCAACCAAAGACTGCCATTTTGTGCGGTCTTCCAGAAGTACCACTTGCATATCCTCATCCTGCCACGCATCATGAATGAGCGGTATTCCTAAATTACACCACGATTGTAAGACAATATACGGTTTCGCAAGACTCGGAACTTGGCTAGCCTCGGCTGGTGTCGTTACTAGCCCCTGTTGCTGATTCGCCAGCATAACTTCAAGGAGCGACCTTTGATAAGGTTGACAATCCAGCACTTTTATGCATACCTCTGTCTTGTCTGCACCCGCTTCTAAGGCTGGTAACTCTTCTAGTAATTGATAGCGCTTTTGTGAGTCTAGGTAGGAATTGACTGGGAGTGGAGATGAGAAAGATGGAGAAGTGATGGGGGACGACATGATTCCCTCATCTGTTTCATCTGCGCGATCTTCCTCTTCTGTCCTAACAATTCCTTCCCGCATCACGATCGCCAACCAAACAGTTCCGCACTCTGCTTGACAGTGATCGCAGTGTTGTGCATTCAAAGCAACATCCGTACCGCATTCCGGACAGACCTTATGGGTCAGTGAAGCGCCACAGTTTTGACAGAATTTGTTGCTGTTAGGGTTTTCAAATTTACACTGAGGGCAAATCAGCATTGTGGAAGTTCCTTAATTCCCTTTCCTAGGTGCTTCTAGCCACTACAATCCACAGTGCCACAAATATAAGCACCTGCCTACAGTAGACCTACAAAATATTGTGGTTCATCTGGAGAATTTTGGTGGCAGTCTTAATTGTTACGCATATTAGCTGTAATTTCTCAAGATTGACAAGCTTTTTTAGGAGTGTAGGGGTGTAAGGGTGTGAGGGTGTAGGGGGAGAAGAGGGGAATAAGCTCAGGAAAGTATTTTTAATCTTAATTTTTTTCTTGTTCCCCTATACCCCTACACCCCTACACCCTACACCCTTATTTCCATTGGAAATTGAATCGTAAAACACGTCCGATTCGACCCGCTTTCAACTTTGATAGTTCCTCCCATACGATGAGTCAGTTTCTGTACTAGTGCTAGCCCCAACCCCGTTCCACCGCGTTTCCAGAAGTCGTTACTGGGAATGCGGTAAAATTTTTCAAAAATACGTGGTAATTCAGCGGGGGGAATTTCTACACCCGTATTGGTTACTTGCAATTGAATTTTTTGCGATAGAGACTCTGCCTTGACAATAATTTTTTCTCCCTTTGGACTAAACTTGCAGGCATTGGTAAGCATTTCTATTATAATCTTCTCTAAGCTGAACGGGTCGCATGAAAATGGAGGTAGATTTGCTTCTACTGATACTTGGACTTCTTTATCAGAACAATTCTTTTTCGCACTAAATGCATTCACAACCCGTACTAACCATTCCTGTAATTTAATCTTTTCTAAAATTATGGGTTTGATGCTTGTTTCCAACCTTTGTAAGTCTAAAAAATTATTAATTAGGTTAATTTCGCGATCGCACTCGCTAGTTAAAATTTGGAAGTATCGTGCTGCTTTTGAACCTTCTATTTGTGGCTTAGACAATTCCGATAACATATTCTGCTCTTGATTCAAAATAATTGAGAGCATCTGAATAGCCATCTTCATATTCGTGAGTGGTGTCCGTAGTTCGTGGGAAATCGTACTGAGAAATTCCTCTTTGAGATGATTTACAGTTTGCATTTCCTTGAATTGTTCTTGAGATGCTTTTTGGAATTGTGCGAGAGCAGCTTCTGCTTGTTTTTGAGCAGTGATATCTTCGCAAACCATCATAATCACTGGACTGTTTTCCCCAGGATGTAATACCTGTGCCATCACCCTTACCCAATCCATCTTACTGCCTGGACAATCTAAGGGAAATTCCCACCTCGAAACTTTACCAGTAGAAGACTCCTCTAGCAACCCTATCAAAACCTCAGATAACCTTTGCTGTTCTGATGAAGCAAACAAGTTAAAAATTGGCTTGTCAATCAATTCTTGAGGCTTATATCCAAGACAGCTTGCGCCAAACTGATTGACAGAGACAATTGTCCCGTTCATATCTAAACATAAAAGTATACAAGGGAGATAATTATGTATATGGAGATACAATATCAATGCCTCCGGAGGAAGACCAACCGTTTCTGCTGTGCAAAATTCTAAATCTGAAAAAACTGATTTGAGCACAGGTTGTAGATGTGCTGGTGTTGTGGATAAAATATCTTGTTGTTGGCAACTGTGGTGCCATGGTGATGGCTGATTACAACTCATAAAATTTTAAAGATGCACCCAAGCTCTGATGTTAATAAAATGATCGTCACAAAAAACAGAATCATACCACTTTTAATAACATTCTTGTAAAAATGGTACATGATTTTTTATAAAGACCACTGCACATAGCAATCCTAAATCGTGTGTAAAAAACTTTTGGTTGCTAATTGCTAGCTGCTAAATGCTTTTTTTCCATTAGCGATTAGCTATTAGCAGTCTTCACAAAAATTTTACATCTCATCTAAAATTACTGTAATTTATGTAATATCTTAATAAATAACTTGAAATCGATGAAATAGATATCTAACGATGTACTTATTTTTAACCAACTTTCCTATCTACCTAGGAGAGAGGTGAACATTTATTTATTTTTTCTTCGTCTGTTTGAATCACCTACAAAAGCTAAATTGATTAGCAATTTAGCTTCAGTGGAGGTAAGGTCGCGCCATTGACCGGGCTGCAAGTTATCTAATTGTAAATGAGCGATGCTAACCCTCACCAATCTCAAAGTCGGGAATCCCACTGCTGCTGTCATGCGCCGCACCTGGCGATTTTTCCCCTCCGTCAAAGTCATTTCTAACCAAGCTGTCGGTACATTTTTGCGAAATCTAATTGGCGGGTCCCGTTCTGGTAAAGGTGGTTCCGTGGGTAATAATTGCACCTTTGCTCTTCGAGTGCGGTAATCTTGAATCTCTACTCCTTGTTGTAACTGAGTTAAAGCTGCTGTATCGGGGATTCGTTCTACTTGTACCCAGTAAGTGCGATCGTGTCCAAACTTAGGATGGGAAAGGCGGTGTTGTAATTGTCCGTGATTAGTCAACAACAGCAAACCCTCACTATCCCAATCCAAACGCCCCACCGGATAAACATCAGGAACTTCTATATAGTCTTTTAAAGTGCTGCGCGTGGGAGCATCTTTGGTAAACTGGCTGAGAACACCGTAGGGTTTGTAAAATAATATGTATCTATAGTTACTATTCATTGTGATCATGTCAACTACTTGCTTTTCATCACCACTAAAGTGGTAGTATAATTAGTTGAGCTAGGGGTGCCTGCTTAACAGGCTGAGAGTATACCCTTAAAACCTGAATCCGGGTAATACCGGCGGAGGGAAGCTGTTTATCGAGGTAACCAAAATATGCGGACAGAATGGGTCGCCAAGCGGCGTGGGCAAAGCAATGTGTCACAGATGCACTATGCCCGTCAGGGTGTCATAACCGAAGAGATGCACTTTGTGGCGCAAAGGGAAAACCTTCCGGCTGAGTTAATCAAAGATGAAGTAGCACGGGGAAGGATGATTATCCCAGCCAATATTAACCACACAAATTTGGAGCCAATGTGCATTGGCATAGCCTCCAAATGTAAAGTGAATGCGAACATAGGTGCTTCTCCCAACTCTTCCAATGTTGATGAAGAACTGGCAAAGCTACACCTATCAGTTAAGTATGGTGCTGACACCGTGATGGATTTGTCCACTGGTGGTGGTAACTTAGATGAAATTCGGACTGCCATCATTAACGCTTCACCAGTACCCATTGGCACTGTACCAGTATACCAAGCTTTAGAAAGCGTCCACGGTAAAGTAGAAAACTTGACACCCGATGACTTTCTCCATGTGATTGAGAAACATGCCCAGCAAGGGGTCGATTATATGACTATCCATGCTGGCATTTTGATTGAGCACTTACCTTTGGTGAGAAGCCGCATCACCGGTATTGTATCTCGTGGTGGTGGCATTTTAGCTAGGTGGATGCTGCACCATCACAAGCAAAATCCACTTTACACCCATTATCAAGACATTATTGAGATTTTTAAGAAGTATGACGTGTCTTTCAGCTTAGGTGACTCATTGCGTCCGGGCTGTCTCCACGATGCTTCTGATGACGCCCAGTTAGCCGAACTCAAAACTTTAGGACAGCTAACTCGCAAAGCTTGGGAACACAACGTGCAGGTTATGGTCGAAGGACCTGGTCACGTCCCAATGGATCAGATTGAATTCAACGTTAAGAAACAAATGGAAGAGTGTTCTGAAGCACCCTTCTACGTCCTGGGTCCATTGGTAACTGACATCGCCCCTGGTTACGACCACATTACTTCAGCGATCGGAGCCGCAATGGCTGGATGGTATGGCACTGCTATGCTGTGCTATGTAACACCAAAAGAACACTTAGGCTTACCCAACGCTGAAGACGTACGCAATGGTTTGATTGCCTATAAAATAGCAGCTCACGCCGCCGATATTGCTAGACATCGTCCTGGAGCCAGAGACAGAGACGATGAACTATCTAGTGCTCGTTATAACTTCGATTGGAACCGTCAGTTTGAGCTATCTCTCGATCCGGAAAGAGCGAGGGAATACCACGACGAAACCCTACCAGCAGATATCTACAAAACCGCTGAATTTTGTTCGATGTGCGGTCCCAAGTTCTGTCCAATGCAAACCAAAGTTGATGCTGAGGCGCTGACAGAACTCGAAAAGTTCTTGGCTAGGGAAACTGTGACTCAGAGTTAGGAATTGTTAGTGGATAGTTGATAGTTGTTAGTTGATAGTTGTTAGTTGATAGTTGTTAGTTGATAGTTGTTAGTTGCACTTTACTACTAACCACTAACCACTATCCACTATCCACTAACTACTAACCACTATCCACTATCCACTAACTACTAACCACTATCCACTATCCACTATCCACTAACTACTAACCACTATCCACTATCCACTAACCACTATCCACTAACTCTTCCCCAATTCCCGATACCTCTTTTGAATATCCTCAATTGTATACACCGCTTCAAATTTCAGCCCAACTGATTGGTAAAACTCGGCTCCGCCTTGTTTGCGATCTACTAAAGAAATAATTTGATTGACACTATAACCTGCTTCTCTGAGCCTTTCAACGGCTTTCATTGCTGATTGTCCGGTGGTAACGACATCTTCCAAAACGACGATTTTTGAACCTTCTGGTAAAGTCGGACCTTCGATATACGCTTTTGTTCCGTGTCCCTTGGCTTCTTTACGAATAATAAGTGCTGTGACTGGTCTGTTTTCGTAAGCTGAAACTACACTCACAGCAGTTACGATGGGATCTGCTCCCAATGTTAAACCTGCGACTGCTTGAGTATCTGATGGTAACAGAGATAGAATAATGCGCCCAATGGCTAAAGCTCCTTGAGGGTGAAGTGTGACATATTTGCCATTGATATAGTAAGAACTACGCTGTCCGGAAGAAAGAACAAAATCGCCCTCTTGATACGCTAGTTGACAAAGTAAATCCAGTAACTGCTGACGTAGGGTCGATAAGTCAGTAATAGTTGCCCAAATGTTGGACTGGGTAAGGGTTTCAGCTTGATAAGTCATTACAATAAGTAAAAAATTATGCTACACCAAAGTATGAACTGCTGAGAGTTCTCAAATCAAGCATAAGTTAAATCCGTTATGCTTTGCACGGTCATAAACTGAGCTTTTGGTTGAGCTACTCCCTTCGGTGGTCTAAGATTACCGATCTTAAACCTTGGTTTTCTTGGCGTCTTGGCGGTTTTTTATAGATAAGGGACTTCCAAATAAAAAAGTATCCAAACATCTGTTGTGGTACGGGCGATACGAGCCGTTACAGATTCAAAGGACGGGCGGGGACGCCTCTACCACAAGATGGATAATTTATTTCTTGGAAGTCCCTAATCTTAGACGCGGAAAGGGAGTAAGAACACTTCAGATATTTGTTCTTGGCTGAAACCTGATAGCTGAAGTGCTGAAGTGCTGAAGTGCTGACCGCTCAAAGTATAACTGTTAACTGTAAAAATGAGGAGCAATGAACAATGACGATAAAATTTAAAACTTTGGGCGGATTGTTGTTTTTTTTTGCTACTATGGTTTCTCCGGGTATTGCTAAGGCTGAAACGGAAACATCAACATATCAAACGCCAAATGACGTTTTTGAACGGGCTTATTTTAAAAATGACCCCAATTTCTACCGAAATCAGGGCTTTAAGCGAGAACTCGATTTTATGTTGGGTTTTGGATCTTTGTTTCGCAACTCGTTCCCAGAGAATGAAATTGCGCGAGATGCGGAATTGGTGAACTTTGTGTATCGTGATACTCTCGCTCAACAGACGACGAATGATCCATACCTCCGCACTCCCGATCTTCCCAACCCTTATACCTCATCCCTCCTTATGTCTCCAGCATTAAACGCCAATAAACTTAAAGAAGGCACTGAGTTTAGATTCGAGTCGGGACTACCAAGATAGGGGTTTAGGGGTGTAGGGTGTAGGGGTGTAGGGTGTAGGGGTGTAGGGGTGTAGGTAAATATGAAGAAAGAGACAAAAAAGGAGTTCCAAATAAAAAAGCCCTTAAATATTTCTTGTGGTACAGGCGTCCTCGCCCGTTTGTGGGACAGTGAACGAGCGCATACGAGATGGAGAACTTATTTCTTGGAAGTTCTAAATACAGATACTTCAAGCCCGGATACGTCGAACATTTCTGCTAAAACTCCGTTTCCCTTACACCCCTACACCCCCACACCCCTACACCCTTAAAAACTAATCCAGGGTGCAGGAGTTGAACCTGCCTAGGGCGAATTATGAGTTCGCTGCCTCAACCGCTCGGCCAACCCTGGTTATGCCTCGGCTATTGTAGCACAAGTTTACAGACGGTGACAACTAATATGCTGTAAAAGAACTATACCAGATTTTAATAATACAAAATTTGAGTGTGGGCTAGTGCAGACTAATATTGATTAAGTTCACTTGGGGATTGAGGGAAATAACTTCAATACATTTGACCGTACCAGCATTCTGTCTAGTGGGTTGTTAGCAATGAAACTGAATTCTACTGTACTTTTAACGTTGATTTTGTTAGTCCTTATGTTAGGGGCTGGAGCTGTGAGTGCATTCTGGGGTTTTACGCTGGGAAGTTCAGCACTCAAAGGTATCACTGCACCTGATGCTCGTCCCACAACCAAATTCGCTAGCAATAAATCCGCTAACGAGCAAAATGGAGCAGTTACCCTTTTGAGGGAAGAGGAAATCTTGAAACTGGTGAAAGCACGGATTGAAGGAAAAACCAAGGCTGCTAAATCGGAAAAGAAAAAAGATAACGAGGAGAAAAGTAGTAGCAAGCGCCAGCTAACGCAAAAACCTTTGGAGGTCCCTGAAGAAAAACCTCAAGAAGGATTCCCTATTAATGCGGAAAGCGAAGGTGTTAGCCTGTCGGTACAATCTGCTCGCTACTCTGGTGGTGCTTTGCTATTAAAAGTAAAAATGCAAAATAAAGGTAATGATTCTGTGCGTTTTTTATATAGTTTCTTAGATGTCTCTGATGATAAAGGACGAACCCTCAGTGCGAGCACCGATGGTTTACCATCGGAATTGCCTTCTAATAGTTCCACCTATTCTGGTTCTATTAGTATTCCAACGGCTGTGCTTGATGATGTCAAATCTATCTCTCTCGCCCTGACTGATTATCCACAGCAACGACTGCGGTTAGAAGTATCAAATATTCCTGTAGAAAGGTAAATGTTAGTAGTTAGTAGTTAGTGGTTAGTAGAAACACAACTAACTACTATCGACTAGCTACTAACAATCATTATGGGGGCGACAGTTTTACACGAGCGTTGACAGTGAGCGGTTTTTTTAGCTTAGGTTGGACAGATGTGGGGCTACGATTGCTGTCAGTGTTGCTGCTGATTGCGATTAATGCCTTTTTTGTAACAGCAGAGTTTTCAATGGTAACGTTGCGGCGATCGCGCATTCATCAGTTGGTTGAGGCTGGGGACATTCAGGCGATCGCTGTGGAGGTGCTACACAGTAGTATTGATCGATTGCTATCGACAACTCAACTGGGTATCACCCTTTCGAGTTTGGCTTTGGGGTGGATTGGAGAAAGTACAATTGTTGTACTTATCAAGGCATGGCTGCTTTCTTTACCGTTACCTGGTGGTAGCAGCTCTTTGATAGCCCACTCCGTATCAATCCCGATCGCTTTTGTTTTCATCGCCTACTTGCAAATTGTTTTGGGCGAGCTTTGTCCTAAATCAGTCGCTATGCTGTATGCAGAACAGTTAGCTAAGTTTTTGGGACCGTTAATTGGGGCGATCGTCAGGTTTTTCAGTCCCTATATCTGGATACTTAACCAATCAACGCGATGGCTGTTGCGACTTTTTGGGATTGAGTATACAGGTCAAAGCTGGCGATCGCCTGTCACACCTGAAGAACTGCAGCTAATTATTTCTACGGAACGAGAATCTACAGGTCTGCAAGAGGAAGAGCGCGAACTGCTTAACAATATTTTTGAATTTGGGGATGTCACGGTACAAGCCGTCATGGTTCCCCGTACAAACATCATAGCGCTGTCTAAAAATGCTACTTTCCATACTTTGCTTACGGAAATAGTAGCCACCAGTTACTCTTGCTACCCAGTGATTGGAGAATCGTTGGATGATATTCGCGGCGTTATCTATTTTAAAGACTTTGCCCAACCTTTGGCTATGGGGAAAATGGCTTTAGAAACACAGATTCAGCCATTGATGCGCCCCGCAAGGTTTGTTCCAGAACACACACCATTGAATGAACTATTGCCAATTATGCAGCAAGAGAAACCTGCTCTGGCGATCGTCGTCAATGAATTTGGCGGTACGGTGGGACTTGTGACTATTCAAGATATCATTACTCAAATCATTGGAGAACCAGATGAGGCAGAAAATACAAACGAATTGTTGATTAAGAGCTTAGATGAACAGATATTTCTAGTACAAGCACAAATTCACTTGGAAGACCTCAACGAAGTTTTGCATCTCGATTTACCTTTGAAGAAAGAATACCAAACTCTAGGTGGTTTTTTGCTGTACCAGTGGCAAAAAATTCCCATCCTTGGCGAAACCTTTCACTATGATAATCTTGAGTTTACAGTCATATCTGCCACCGGTCCACGCTTACACCAGATTCAGGTGAAGAAACTTGAGGAATTATGAATGATGAGTTATGAATTATGAAGTATAAAAGCTTTCATAATTCATAATTCCTCATTCAGAATTTATACGGTAATGGATCTTCCAACCCAAGTTCGGCGAAAGCAGCAAGACGCAAGCGACAAGAATCACAGACGCCACAAGCAACGTCTTCACCTGCATAGCAAGACCAGGTGAGTTCCCAGGGGACTCCCAGTTGGTTACCGAGTTGGATAATTTCGATTTTTTTCAAATTAATTAAGGGTGTAACAATACTGATGGGCTGTCCCTCTCTTCCTTGCTTTGTTCCTAAGCGGAAGACTGCTTGCATTGCTTCGATATAATCAGGACGACAATCAGGGTATCCAGAGTAATCTAGGGCGTTAACACCAATGTAAACTTGTTCACCGCCTATGGCTTCAGCATAGGCTAGTGCAAAGCTTAGGAAGATGGTATTGCGGGCGGGAACATAGGTGATAGGAATATTTTGTGACATTTGCTCCAAAGAACGCTGTTTTGGTAAATCTATGGAGTTGTCTGTCAGAGCTGAACCGCCCCACTGTCTTAAGTCAAAATTTACCACTTGATGCTGTACCACACCAGCTTTTTGTGCGATCGCCTGTGCTGATTGTAACTCGCGTCGGTGTCGCTGCTGGTAATCAAAGGACAGGCAATAGCATTCACATCCATCAGCTAGGGCTTGGTAAAGAACTGTTGATGAATCTAATCCGCCAGATAATAAAATGACCGCTTTCATCTTTCAAAAAATACTTTTAGTGTTACAATCTTTTATTTTGTAGTTTAACTAACAGAATTTCAAAGAATGCTTGGTTGTATTTATACAAGTTTTTCTTTTACTAATACTTTATTAAAGTGCAACAAAAATAACTTCACTTACGTCCTAGTTATTTCTTAAAGTTATAGAACTACCTATTGTATGTTTTGGCAATTGCAAAAAAAAGAAACAATTTACACTCAATGCATAAAACTGACACAAATGGCGGGAACTCACAAGAAACTTTGAAATTCTTCATAAACAGAACCTCTATGTTACCATCTGGATGGTTTTAGACGACGTGTCATTGGCTATTGAGTATCAAAGCCAACGACTATAGTGTCTCTATATTTGGTGGTTGAGGAGATAACAAGAGTGCAAAATAGAAGTATGTTACTAGGAGATCAAAATGGTCAAGGACAACGTAACTATCCGCGATCAATCCGCATAGGCGTAATCGGTGTGGGTAACATGGGACAGCATCATGCCCGCATACTGAGTTCAATGAAAGATGTTGAACTGGTTGGTGTAGCAGATATTAATGTTGAACGAGGATTAGAAACAGCGAGTAAATACAAGGTACGTTTTTTTGAAGATTATTGCGATTTGTTACCCTTGGTAGATGCAGTTTGCGTTGCTGTTCCTACAAGGCTGCATTACGCTGTTGGCATTAATTGTCTATTGGCAGGAATTCACGTTTTGATTGAAAAACCAATCGCAGCTAGTATATCTGAAGCAGAATCTTTGGTCAATGCTGCAGCGGAGACAAATTGTATTCTCCAAGTTGGTCATATAGAAAGATTCAGTCCAGCATTTCAAGAATTGAGTAAAGTTTTAAAAACCGAAGAAGTGTTGGCATTAGAAGCACATCGGATGAGTCCATACTCAAGTCGGGCAAACGATGTTTCTGTTGTTCTGGATTTAATGATCCACGATATTGACCTACTTTTAGAATTAGCTGGTTCTTCAGTAATAAAGTTAACAGCTAGTGGCAACCGCACCTTAGATTCTGGATATTTGGACTATGTGACTGCTACCTTGGGTTTTGCCAATGGTATTGTCGCCACCTTGACAGCAAGTAAAGTCACTCACTGCAAAATTCGCCGCATCGCTGCCCATTGCAAAAACTCCTTTACTGAGGCAGATTTTCTCAAGAATGATATTTTCATTCACCGACATACCCCTGCCAACGGCACAAACGACTTTCGGCAAGTCTTGTATAAACAAGACGGAGTCATTGAAAGAGTTTATACAAATAACACTGATAAATTAGGGGCAGAATTAGAACATTTTGTCAATTGCGTGCGTGGTGGCAATCAACCTTCTGTTGGTGGCGAACAAGCACTTAAAGCTTTACGGTTGGCGAGTTTAATAGAGCAGATGGCTTTAGAAGAGCGAGTATGGAATCCGTTGGAGTGGCAACCTGAATCAAGAGTGCAACCTTTGACACCCATACTATAAAACTAGTAAAGTATAACTCGTAATTCGTAACCGACTCAAGCGGTTACGAATTATGAATAATTCTGACTTGTACCAGGGATTTGTGTATTGCTATTTCAGCATTGCCGAATTTGTCAACAAAAATTGACGTCAGAATTCGGAATTTCAAATTCTGGCGTCATTACATGGGCTTCCACACATCCCTCAAATCTATGACGGATTGGATTAAACACACTATCGAATCTCTAGGTTACTGGGGAATCGCCTTATTGATGTTCCTCGAAAACCTCTTCCCTCCCATTCCTTCAGAACTCATTATGCCCTTGGCAGGATACACATCAAATCTGCCAGGGGCAAAACTTAATGTCTGGGGCGTATTTTTGGCAGGAATAATAGGTTCTGTACTAGGAGCACTCGTCTGGTACTACCCAGGCAAATTCCTTGGGGAAGGTCGCATAAAAGAATTAGCAGATAAGTATGGCAAATGGTTGACTATCTCTAGCAAGGAGATCGTCAAAGCCAAACACTGGTTTAATAGGCAAGGTAGCAAAGCTGTTTTCATCGGGCGCTTGGTGCCGGGAGTACGAACATTGATTTCTGTTCCGGCAGGCATTAGCAATATGCACTTGCTACCGTTTTTAATATACTCTACATTTGGTAGCGCTCTGTGGGTAGGTTTGCTAACATACTCAGGATATGCGTTAGGTAGTCAGTATGAACTAGTGGACAAGTACCTTGCTCCTGTATCTAAAATTGTCCTTGCGGGTCTAATCCTCGCATTCATTGCCTGGGTGATCAAGCGCAAGCAGAAACACAGGAGAAGATAAACACTCTTGTCTGCACAAAATGTAGAAAAATAAGTATTGTTTGTCTAAAAACCGTGTTCCCAGTCTTTAAACTTCTGATTGCTCTCTATCATTTCATGGTAGAAAGCCAGTCTCATGCACTATCAAAATCGCTCAACTATAAATGAGATTGCGGGCAGAATTCCACAGGGAATTGACGCAGTAAAAGATTTCTGATAGACGCATTTATGTATGTAAGATGGGCATGATAACTTGTTAGAGCGAAGAAACTATTAGGAGCTTTCATGACAGACCAACCATCCGCCGCCACTCCGATGAATGCCGCAGCTATCCCTATGAATAGGGTCTCGGCATCTACCCCCATCAACGCTGCACCTTCCCAGCCAGTCGGTCCGAGCACAGGGAAAAAAATTCTCAGTGTTGACTTAGGAAGAACTTCCACAAAGACTTGTATTAGCCGCGAACCAAATAATGTAACATTCATATCTGCTAACGTTAAAGAGATGTCAATGGAACAGGTGCGCGGTGGTGTTTTTGAAGCCCGTGCAACAGACCCATTAATGGACTTGTGGCTTGAGTATCTAGGTAATGGCTACGCAGTTGGTCAACTGGCTGCTGACTTTGGCGCTAATTTAGGTGTTGGTCAATCCAAGGTGGAAGATGCACTCATAAAAGTCTTGGCAGCTGCTGGATACTTCAAACTTAAAGACGAAATTTCTGTTGTACTGGGTCTACCCTATCTTTCTCAAGAGCAATTTGAACGGGAAAAAGCACAGCTGATTAGTCAACTGAGCGGTCCCCATGTGATGAATTTTCGTGGTGAACAAGTACCACTGAACATTAATAAGGTTTGGGTGATGCCAGAAGGTTATGGTAGCTTGCTTTGGTGCGAAGCTCAACCTAAAAAAGGCGCAACAATGCCCGATTTTACCAAAGTCTCTGTGGCAATTGTCGATATCGGACACCAAACAACTGACTGCTTGATGGTGGATAATTTCCGCTTCGCACGAGGTGCTTCCAGGAGTGAAGACTTTGGTATGAGTAAGTTTTATGAATTGGTGGCGGCTGAAATTGAAAACGCAGATAGCCAATCTCTGTCTTTGATTGCAGCCGTCAACAGACCCAAAGGCGATCGCTTCTACCGTCCAAGAGGTGCTAGCAAGCCCACCAACCTAGATGATTTTCTGCCTAACCTGATAGAAATGTTCTCTCGCGAAATCTGTAGCCGCGTGTTAGCATGGATACCAGAACGCGTCACTGACGTAATTCTTACAGGCGGTGGTGGAGAATTCTTCTGGGAAGATGTCCAGCGCTTGCTCAAAGAAGCTAAGATCAATGCACACCTAGCTGCACCATCACGGCAAGCCAATGCTTTGGGGCAGTTTATTTATGGAGAGGCACAACTATCCTCTGCACGCGCTGCTAGGGCTTAATTATAATGTTCCAATGGTCAAAAAAGGTAGTTAAATCGGTTACGTTCAACCCAGGGGTAGCTGACGAAAGCTTATTAGCCTTGGTTGAAAGCCAACTGGAAAAAGATCCAGAAAAGACATTCAGCGACCTCTGTAAAGAGGCGTTGTGGCAATTGTTGTGCGTACCGGAATCTGTCAAACCTACCCCAAAACCAGCAGTAACAGCAACATTCACAGAAACACCAGCTCTCACACCATCACCGACTCCACCACCAGCAATACCAGCTGCAACATCACCAGGGGTCGAACGACAAATTGCTGAGCTGCGACATCATATAGCTGACCTTGAGGAACGTTTCTATGCCAAAGAATCCGATCGCTTGGAGATGATGGAGCGCCATTTGATGCAACTTAGTCAACAAGTTGCACAATTGGCAATTATGGTCAATCAAATCTCAGCCACGCAACCTCCATCCCAAGCATCGGCAATGGAAGTTATAAATTATACTTCTAATCCCGCTAACGCTGCTGCACCCCCGCCTCCTCTCGAAGAGGTCGATCCGGTTATCAGCCGTCTTAGTCAATTCTTGGATGATTTCTAGGATAAATCAGGGTGTGTTAGGTTTTGTTACTTTTTAACCTCCTTAATGAGAATTTCTCTTAAGGAGGGTTAATTTTTGTGTAGGGGTGTGGGGTGTAAGAGGAATAACAGACTAATAGGCTCTTAGGAACTTCCAAATATCTCTTGTGGTACGGGCGTCCCGCCCGTTAGTGGCACCTATTTTCAAGTTAGTCTTTACTTAGATGGCGATCAATTCCCTTAATCGGCTCCATTCCGGTAACCAAGTCCATACATCTTCTGCTGATTCTTCGACTCCCTTAATGATTCGTTCGCGGAATACAACAGGAGACTTAAACCCAAAACCAGTTAGTTGCGCCTGCATCCCGTAAAGTAAGTCCTTACCAGCAAAAAAAGTCAGGAAGTTTTGATTTAGAAACCGACTACCACCAACACAGCAAGTTGGTAGTAATTTATCAAATTCATTAATAAGATTGCGTTCAGGAGAAGTAAGCTTTTGTTGATATCGTCCAATGATATTGTTTAATTCACTACGACAGTTAACTTCTGTTAAGGCTTTTTCTTTAGGAAAACGATATCCTTCTTTTTTGTCTCTTTCTTCTCCCCAAAAGTTAAAAGGGGGCGAGGGTCGATTTCGTAGATATAATGACAGTACAATTCTTGCAGCAGTGTAGGCAGCAATCTTCTTTGCTGATTCTTGCAACGCCGCACGGTACTCATTAGCGGGTGGTGCTTCAGAACCCAAAGCCCGTTTTACTACTTTGGGATCTATCAAATAATTTTCAATTTCTTTTCTTTCCCAATACCAACCTAAAGGCACCTTGATATTATTCTCACTGATGTGCCAATCGCGAGGAGTGCTAGTTGGTGGTGAATCATCATCATCAAAATCGCGATCCCTTAAACCTACAATTGTGGAACCGGACCTAACATCTCTTGCGCCTAAAATCCTTTGTGCTAAACCCTGCTTGCTTCCAATAGGTCTAACCGTACAACCGGGAGGAAGAATAGCTGAAAGAACCCGCATATCTGGACTTTTAGCAACACCTTCACAGTATAGGATGTTTACAGGCACAGCGACCCTCCGAGTAAACGGTAAGTATCATCTTCACCAATTAAGTCACTCACAGCTTCCGAATGAGTAGTAAAAATAAATTGACAAGTAGAACTTAGCTTGGGAAGTTGACGTACCAGTAACTGTGCTGCGGGGGGATGAAGATTGAGGTCAATTTCGTCAATCAGTATAACTGAGTAGGCAATTTGTTGTCTTACGAACTCATACAGAATAGGAAATACTGACTGTTCTCCCGCTGACATCTCGACAATATCGTAGGTGCGGTGATTATCATTGATTAAAAAGTAGTAATCTTCCGGTGTTGGTGAATCAACTCCAGGCATGGGTTCTAAACCTGCAAAGGAACGTTCGGGAAATATCTTTTTATACAAATTCTCCAGTTCCATCAAATAGTCAACAGGATAACTACGGGTCAGCTGTGCTAATTTCCAACCGTTAAGATACTTACGCAAACGAGCTACACCGACTTCAAAAGAGACTCTACCAATGCTTAACTCTCCTGTTCCTACTCGCCTTCCTCCATTACCATTCTCTTCTGGAAGTGGATTTGCTCCAAGGTTGCGGAATTGGTCAAACCAGAAAATACCAGGAAGTCTGGAAAACTGAGAGCGAACAGAAGGGTCTGTTTCTAATAGTTTTTTAGCATAGTAACGCCCAGCAAATTGAAAGTATTCTGCTTGAGTTTCAGCGTGACAGCTTTCACCATCTAAAATCAATCGGACACGCTGACTATCTCCTGGTTCAACAAATTGACTTTCTGACGATAGCGCCTGTACCCATCTTCTAGCTAATTCGCGTGTGACTTGAATTTCTTCATCGGAAAATAAAACTTCTAACTCTATATGCGGCTGTCCCCACCGTTGAAATCGACCAGGAAGAAAACCCAACCAGTTAAAATCTGTCACTCTTTGAATTTGTCTAGTAGCCAATGCTAAAGGAAGTGCGATCGCTTGCAGTAGAGTTGTCTTTCCCGACCCATTATCTCCCACCAGCAAAAATCTGTTGCTAACAGTATCAAGGGTTTGGTTCTTAAACGATACCTCTAGTTCCTCAAATCGCTTAAAATTTTTTATTAGGATAGATTCTACCTTCATGAAAATCCCGCCAGAGTGTCTGTTAACTAAGTCGGAGTGAATAAACACAACTAAAAGTGAGGGCTGATAGTGGTTAGTAGTTAGTGGTTAGTAGGCTTAATTTCTATAGTTATACCGTTTCCTTGCCTAGTGAGGTACAAACTTATCTGTGTTCATTCGCGTAGCCTGCGGTAAGGCTGACGCCAACATCTGCGGTTCATTATTTCTTCCTGTGTCTCACGAAAGTGGAAATTGCTATAGGTTTATCTACCCCCACTTACTTATTTAGTACGGTTTATTTTTCTCCACATATGTTCTTTAGTGTATAAGAGTTTGTAGCGATCGCTAATCCAAAAACCCAGTTATACTAATAACGTTTGCGTAACTCTACCCAGCGGGACACTCCCAGAATGAGCAACACGAATTTTTGGAAACCTGCGTATCAGCTTTTTAAGCCAGAAGAACCCCTGAGCAAAACGGAAGACCTGAGAGATTTTTACGTCCCACGAGCCAACAGTCCTGTAGAAGAATTTAGCACTCTTTTAGAGATGGAAGATGACCCAAGTAAGTTTTTACTAGCAGGTCATAGGGGCGGCGGAAAAACAACAGAACTCAGACGATTACAACAGCAATTAAACAACAATTATACAGTTATTTGGATTGATACAGAAGCAGCCCTTGATAGATATAACATTGGCTATGCGGAAGTCGTTGTACTGATTGGGATGAGAATTTTTGAAGAAGTGTTTCAATCCGCTTGGGGGATACAAGACAATTTATTAGATGAATTACTCGAAAGCCTAAAAACTGTAGTTCTTCAAGATGAAGACACTGAGGATACGGGTCTAGCAGTTCCAGAAATTATCAAAAAGCTAGGGTTAATTCTTAAACAAGGTTTAACAAGAAAAGTGACAACAACACTTAACATTCGTCCCCAGTTAAGCAAAATCATCGAACGAGTCAACGTTATTATAGAAGCGGCTGAAAAGAAGAGAAAGCAAAAAATAGTCACAATTGTAGATGGTCTTGATAGACACGACCAAATGACAGCTTTAGAAATGTTTGCTAGCCCTTTGCTCACTCAGTTAAGCTGCCATATTATATACACAATTCCCATCTCACTCAGATACTCTCCCAGCTTTCGCCAACCAATGGAAAGCTTTCAAAAATGCCTAGACTTGACAAATCCGCCAGTTTTTGAATGCGATAAAAATTTAAGCCCTACAACACAGCCTAATAAAGAAGGGCGAGAAATTTTAAAAACCGTGATTAACAAGCGTATAGCACGTTTAGGAGATGCTTACAAGGGTTTGTTTAATCCCGATGCACTAGACTTCATCTGTGAAAAAAGCGGCGGTGTCATGCGCGATTTGATCCGACTAGCTCGCACAGCTTGTGAAGTTTCATTACGAACAAAGTCAAAACTTGTAGACTTAAGTATTGCTCAAGAAGCCGTACAAGAAGTCCGTAGAGAATATAATTTGAGTGATTACCATTTTCCCGAATTAGACAAAGTCCACCGCACAGGTCAATTAACAACCACAACCCATAGCCTACCCACCAAAGGTGAATTTGTGATTTGCGATGAACTTTTGCAAAACAAGTTTATATTAGGTTACTACGATCGCAATAGAAAATCTTGGTTTGATATCAATCCCATTCTTATAGAAGATTTAAAACGTTGGCAAGCCACACATCCTTCATCAACCAGACTTTAACCTGCTACAAAAACCCAATTTCCGACCCCCTCCCCATTATAAAACAACCCCTCTTCTTTCCTCTTTCTTCTCTTCGAGACGCTACGCGAACGCGCTCTTTGCGTCTTCGCGGTTCATTTAAACCAACAATCTTAACTTTTCATCAATTCCAAACACAATGCAGATAGCCGATAACAAATTCACCCCCCACCCTCTAAGCACTGCTGACCAAGAAGAATTAGATAAACTAATTAACCATATAGAACTATCAAGCGGTACAACATCCATCTTTGCGATCGCACCCGAAAGCGGACCCCAACACCCCATTGTAGAAAACCTAAAATCTCTCATCTCAGAGAGCGACGAAAACTTTAAACCAGAAAACTTCTTCTATAGTAATGATTCACTCCATAACTTTCTTTACAGTTTAAGAGAAACAAACCAACAAAATCAACGCAAATTATTAATGGTATTTGGGATAGATCAACTACCCACACCCCGCCTAGTGCGAGAGATGAGACAATTAAACTTAGGAAGAGACACCCTCTTTGAAAAAAAACTCATCTTGATTTTTTGGCTAAACCGAGAAGAATTTTTAGAAGAATTTCGCCACCGTGCGCCCGATTTTTGGGATTGGCGAGGTAAAGTTCTTAAATTTACAACACGTCCAGTCTTTAATCCCTTATTATATCCATACTTAGAGTGGCTAATTGCTGAAAATTCCTACCTCAAAATCAGCGGCGTCATGCAGGTACAACGCCAAGTCGATATTTTTCTCGACCAAATCTATATTTCCCTGCAAGCAGTACGAAGACAGGAAATTACAGAAACTTCAGAACGAGAACAGCGTGGATTAGAAATAGGAAAATATCCCGAAATTGATATACAACCCATTTCCACAAGCACCAAAACAATCGTACAAAAAGTTAATTTATCCCACGCAGTCCGCGCACACCAATACAGCGTCATTCTTGGTGCGCCCGGTGCAGGAAAAACAACCCTACTCCGTTACTTAGCACTACATTTTGCTCTGGCTAAACGGGATAGTTTTGAATCAGTGATAGATGGCGAAGCAAAGGAAGATTTAGGCAAAACCTTGTTACCTATTTTCTTTCGCATTGCTGATTATGCAGAGCAATTACAACAGCAACCAGACTTAACGTTGCGAGAGTATCTACGCCAGTTTTATCAAAGATGGGAAACTTCTATTCAGAATGAGGTTACAGCAGAAACTCAGATAGGGACATTACTATTAGAAAAAATGCGCCAAGGCGAGTGCTTAATGCTTTTGGATGGACTGGATGAAGTTTTTGACCAACAAAGTCGCAGGCTGATTGTAGAAAGAATTAATCAATTTGTTGATGATTACTGGACGAACAAATTTATAATTACTAGCCGGATTGCAGGCTATCAAGATGTAAAACTAAGCAGTCGTTTTGCTGAGTTTACTATCGAAGACATGAGTAGTGAACTCGTAGAGAGGTTCCTACAGAGGTGGTGTAAAGCAATTGAACAGGCGCAGCAACCAGAAGCAGGCGAAGAGCAATGGGAAAGAACAGGAAATAGCCAAGCACAGCAGATTTTAGAAGCGATTAAAGACAACGAAGGTATAAAGCGCCTTACAGCGAACCCACTACTATTAACCATTTTGGCATTGATTCATCGTAATGGTGAACGTTTGCCCAATCGTCGCGTAAAACTTTATGAGTTAGCTGTCCAAACCTTAACAGAAGATTGGCAATTAGGTAAAAAGTTACCTGATGCTTCCAAAGTATTACTCAGCCAAAATGAAGTTGTAGAATTGTTAGCTCCCTTAGCTTATTGGATGCATGAGGAAAAGCCCTCCGGTTTGGTAACTGAGGTGGAGGTGAAAGAAAAATTATCAGTCAAGTTAGCAGAACTTAATGATATTGAGCCAGAATCAGATTTTGTAGCACAAGCGGTACAGGAATTTTTAAGGAAGGTGCGCGAAACAACAGGTTTACTTGTAGAACGTGCGCCTGGGGTTTATGGCTTTATGCACCTCACCTTTGAAGAGTATTTTGCAGCGCGTTATATTGCTGACAATCAGGTGAGCGATATTCTAGAAATCATCCGCGAGCATCTTCATGAACCCCGTTGGAAAGAGCCACTTTTGCTAGCTTTAGGGTACTATGGAGCGTATTTTCGTAAACAAGTCAATAAATTAGTAGAGCAGCTTTTCAAACCTCTTGAAGACTATAAGCCTGCGCTACAATATGGAAACATAAAAATTAACAATGCCTCATCCCCAAATGCGATTATCATCTGGCAAAGTTTGCAGAACGACCCAACTACGTCAAGTAGCTATTTAGAATTCCCACTAGAAAATTTGTTGTTTGCTGGTCAAGTTATAGCAGAAGTTGAAGTTAATAGCAGTTTTCGGAAAAAGCTGATTGAAAAGATAGTTTTGACAGCTATAGGTTTAGAGATTGACTCAGAAAGCGATACAGTTAAACAACTGCTGAGATTGCTACGTCAGATTGAGATATTTAACCAGAAAGGTGAAGTCATAGCCCAATTAAAACAATATATTAATGATTTAACGCTGTCGGAGTTTGTACATATAAGAGCACAGTTAGCTATTTTGTATGTGGCTTGTGGTGAATCTGGAAAAACTTTGATAGATTGTGTGACTGAGATTGTTAATCAGTTAAACCCACTCCTGTTCAGTAACCTTAAGAAAATGATTGCGGAGTTGGGCGAAGAAATGACCCCAGCGTTGGAAGCCACTTGCCAAAATTGGACAAATGACCAATTAAGCACACAGTCTTTAACCTTCCTGACAGCTTTGTCTTATGTCCGTACTGATAATTATGAGCGGGCGATCGCTCTTTTAGAAGAACTATTACATCAGCAAGATAACCATCTCATTTGCTTTGTGTATTGGGCAATAGCTGATTGTTATCAAGCTCAAGAAAAATATCATAATGCAAGTAATTATTATCAAAATGCATATGATAAACTAATTTTAAATTCTCCACCAAACTCTTTGCTTGATTTTTGGTATGACTGGGGAATTTGTTACCGTTTATATAGTAAATATGAGCAGTCCATAGAGTATTTTAAAAGGCGGTTAGCTATTGGTCAACAGAGCGATCGTCCAGAAGTTGAGGCAGACACTTTTTATGAAATAGGCAGAGTTTATCAAGGATGGGGCAAGTATGAGCAAGCAGTTGACTACCACCAACAAAGCCTACAGTTGTATCAGCAATTGGGTAAACAAAAAAATGTCGCCAATCAGTGGTACTGGCTAGCTAATTGCTATCGCGACTGGGGTAAGTATCAGCAAGCACTAGAATCCCAACAGCACGAC
>JAWQFQ010000011.1:0-1956 GCA_035967975.1 Scytonema sp. PMC 1070.18 | reverse complement strand
ACAATCAATTCGGCAGGATTTATCAAGCATCGGGCAAGTATGAGCAAGCGGTTGAGTACTACCAACAAAGCCTCCAGTTGTATCAACAATTGGGTAAACAACAAGATGTCGCCAATCAGTGGTACTGGCTAGCCACTTGCTATCGCGACTGGGGTAAGTATCAGCAAGCACTAGAATCCCAACAGCACGACTTGGCAATCCGAGAGCAACTTGATGACCAAGTCAATATAGCTTTAGCTTACAATCAATTCGGCAGGATTTATCAAGCATCGGGCAAGTATGAGCAAGCGGTTGATTACCACCAACAAAGCCTCCAGTTGTATCAGCAGTTGGGTAAACAACAAGATGTCGCCAATCAGTGGTACATCCTAGCTTTAGCTTACCGTCAATTCGGCTGGATTTATCAAGGATGGGGCAAGTATCAGCAAGCGGTTGAGTACTACCAACAAAGCCTCGAATTGTATCAGCAATTCGGTCAACAACAAGGTGTAGCTGCTCTGTGGTACTGGCTAGCCACTTGCTATCGCGACTGGGGTAAGTATGAGCAAGCAGTAGAATGCCAACAGCACGACTTGGCAATCCGAGAGCAACTTGATGACCAAGTCAATATAGCTTTAGCTTACAATCAATTCGGCAGGATTTATCAAGCATCGGGCAAGTATGAGCAAGCGGTTGATTACCACCAACAAAGCCTCCAGTTGTATCAGCAATTCGGTCAACAACACAATGTCGCCAATCAGTGGTACAACCTAGCCAGTTGCTATCGCGACTGGGGTAAGTATCAGCAAGCAGTAGAATCCCAACAGCAAGTCTTAGATATCCGTGAGCAACTTGATGACCAAGTCCACATAGCTTTAGCTTACTATCAATTCGGCAGGATTTATCAAGAATGGGGCAAGTATCAGCAAGCGGTTGAGTACTACCAACAAAGCTGTGAATTGTACCAACAACTAGAACAAGATGAAAGCGTAGCTAGGTGTTGTAGACAAATTGGTAATAGTCAACGCTTGTTAGCCAAAAACAGTGAAGATGAAGCAGTATCTCTAGATTTACTAACACAAGCTGAACAAAATATTCGTCAAGCTATTGAGATAAATACTATAGGAGATTATAAAGAAAATATTGCCTATGATTACACTTCTCTTGCTTTAATCTGGGCAAAACGCCTGCATAGATTATCTACAAATGACCCATCTTTACAAGAACAAATTACCCAATTTGAAGAGTTTTATGACCTTGGCTTTGCCTATCTTACAGAACTAGGAAAAACAGTCAGTAGAGCAGAAGAAGTTTTGGATATTGCCTGTGCTTATTTAGAAATAAATGTCATAGAAAATCTAGACCATGCCGAAGAACTAGCGCAAGAAGCTCTACAAGTGTTTCAGAATTTTAACTCTCAACAAAGGGAAGCAAGAGCACGCAAATTATTGGGTGAAATTAACTTAAAACGCCATCAATATAATCAATCGACTCAAGCAATTGCGTACCAATTACTATCAGAGAGTTTGCAAATTTATCGAGAATTAGATATTGAAGAAAAAGCGATAGAAGTAGAAAGATTAATAAGTTATCAATAGTGCGTTCTTGCTTAAAGCTAAAATCATATAAATCTGACTAAATAGGACTTACTGAGTAACATTTGAAGGTAGGACAGATGAGGGTTTAAAGTCTTTTTTTGCCAAACAAGTGCAAGGTCATAACATCTAATGGAGAAGCGCCATATATAATTTTTAACCCGTTTTAACGGGTTTTAGCTTTTAGCCCGAATTTTAATTCAGGGCTCATCTTTCCCATTTATTTATCCAATTGTGGAGTGGGCGTCCTCGCCTGCCCAATTCATAAAGACGGGCGAGACGCCCGTACCACAAGAGGGATTTTAAATATTTTTTTATTTGGAAGGCAAAAACAACAAAACCCTCTTCTTAATACACAGAAGAGGGTTTTGCTTAAGTATAA
>JAWQFQ010000010.1:60900-88079 GCA_035967975.1 Scytonema sp. PMC 1070.18 | reverse complement strand
CCTCCCTCCCTCCCTCACTCCCCTTCTTAAATAAGTGGCGAGTCAGTCCCTTCTGATTGCACAATATTATGCAGTTCATCAATGTTATTGTCTCATAACAAATGCAGACCCTACTGGCTGACACCCAAAATTTGCTTTCTGAGCTTATCGCTCGCCACGCATCAAGTGTAGACTATTTGATGATTCGCCTAGAAGAAGCTGAAGGAACGGATATCTTGTTGCGTGGTGACAAGGTAGAAACCCTCAGTGAAGGTATCTCAATTGGTGGACAAGTTCGCGCTTGCTACAAAGGCGGATGGGGATTTAGCAGCTTTAATCAGCTTTCGACTATTGAAGAGCGTATAGAGGAAGCGATCGCAGCCGCAAGAATCGTCGGTGATGACGAAACTATATTAGCCCCAGTGGATATAGTGCAAGGGGTATACCATCTACCATTGACTGGGACAGATCCCCGACAAATACCGTTGAAGAAGAAAAAGGACTTGTGCGATCGCTACACGGATTTGCTCAAAAGTGCTAACCGACATATTACCACAACCTCCGTACGGTATGCTGATAGCGCACAAAAAGTCATTATTGCTACAAGTGAAGGGACTTTCATTGAGCAATCTTGGATAGATATGGAAATGCGGTTCGCCGCCACAGCACGAAACGGCGAAACTGTCCAGACTGGAAGAGAAACCAGTGGTTCGCGCAAAGCCTTTGAAGATTTAATCGCTTTGGATGAACAAGTCAAAAATGCAGCACAAAGGGCAGTAGCAGCACTATCACTCCCTTCTGTCAAAGGTAATATTTATACCGTAGTGATTGACCCCATACTCACTGGTTTATTTGTTCACGAAGCCTTTGGACATCTTTCAGAAGCAGATATGGCTTATGAAAATCCAGATTTATTAGAAGTGATGACCATTGGGCGTCGGTTTGGACCAAAAGAATTGCAAGTTTTGGATGGTGCTTCCTCACTTGGACATCGTGGTAGCTATTTTTACGATGATGAAGGCACACCAGCGACGACAACACAACTGATACAAGATGGGGTACTCGTAGGACGTTTACATTCCCGTGAAACGGCTGGCAAACTGGATGAAGCACCTACAGGAAATGCACGGTGTTTAAACTACAATTATCCGCCTATTGTACGGATGACTAACACTTGGATCGAACCTGGTAAAACGCCTGTTGAGGATTTATTTAGCGATATTAAAGAGGGGGTTTATGCAAAGAACTGGTTAGGAGGGATGACCAATGGGGAGATGTTCACCTTTAGCGCCGCAGAAGCGTGGATGATTAGAAACGGGAAAATTGCCGAACCTGTAAAAGATGTGACACTTTCAGGTAATGTTTTCCAAACCTTAGCAGATATTGAAGGTATTGGTGACGATTTTTACTGGGATGAATCCGGTGGTTGCGGAAAGGGAGGACAAAACGGTTTGTCTGTAGGTTGTGGCGGACCTAGTTTGCGGATTCGTGATGTTGTTGTTGGGGGAGAAGCAGCGTAATTGATGACTCCCTTGGGTAAACCCAAAGGGATTCTTTTCGGTCATTGGTTATACTCAACCAAGCCTATGGCTATCAACTGCCATCTACCCTGTCATCCCAATTCTAAGACTGGGTTCCTGGCTACTTGAACAACGTCATCAACAATATTACAGTTTCCATTTCTGGGTAGTATCTGCTAACTACCGCCTTGGAATTACTAGATACCGGGTACTTTTGTAATGTACTTTCGTTCAGACAATTTTGAACTGATATTTTTCACCCTGTACGCATAGTTAAATTGTTGGGGCAAGTCCTTGAAGATTTTACGTGCTGAAGGCTTTCTCAGCACAACTTCCTATCTTCAGTTTTCATGGTTGCTGATGTTATTATTGTATCACATTAAAGGCATCCATTTGAATGCCTTTGTTTTTCATCCTTGGGCTAAAAGCCACAAGGTTTTCAAACTTTTTTCTTATAAAACCGCAGATGGACGCAGATAAACGCAGATGAAAATAGATGATTATAGACCTACTTCTTGACCCACTCTCTATTTTCTTATCCTCTGTGTTCTGGTGCGCCATCTGCAGTTTTTTAATTTTATTTGACTCGAAAGTTACGGCAGATAGGTTGGCTTGAGGAATGTTAGCTTGTGTTACGATTATAGTATGACTATGGTATAACTAATAAAATATAGTTACCATAGTCGTAAGTGTTCAGCTATTAGCCGTCAGCAGTCAGCTTTGAAACCTGTTTTCGGATATTTTCTGGACGTTTCTGACACCATTATAAACATCTCTATAGCTTACAAAAGCTGAGGGCTGGACGCTTACCCACAGTCAAAGTAGCGATGAGTTTCCACACTTCCCGCGAGGTTTTATGAAAACTGCAATTTCACTTCCAGATTCAGTTTTTGAAGAGGCTGAAGCACTAGCTCGGCAGTTAGGTATATCACGTAGTGAACTTTATACTAATGCATTAAAAGCATATTTACGGAAACATAGCCGCGAACAAATTCAGAATAAACTAAATCAGATTTATTCTGAGGAGTCCTCTGTACTCGATCCAGTGCTGGCAAAGATGCAATTTATGTCCCTAGCACGTGAGGATTGGTAGTGTATCGCGGAGAAATTTGGTGGGCAAGTTTGCCCGATCCAGTTGGTTCGGAGCCTGGGTATCGCCGTCCGGTTTTAATCGTCCAAGATGATACTTTTACTCAAAGTCGTATCAAAACTATAATTGTTGTAATTATTACCTCAAATCTTGTATTGAAAGATGCACCAGGTAATGTATTGTTACCATGCGAGGCTACAGGTTTACCCAAAGATTCTGTAGCCAATGTTTCTCAAATTTTTACTGTTGATAAAACATTTTTGATGGAACGTGTTGGAGCGCTACCACAATACTTACAGGAAGAAGTGAATGAAGGATTGCGAGCCATCTTATATCTTTGAGTAACATATGCAGGTTAACACTTCCTTGGTGCGGTAGAACAGAGGTTTTCATTAGGAACTTGAAGTTATTTAATAAGCCTCAAACCTTCTGCTGTCATAGTAGAAAGTTAGAAAAGTATCGTCATCAACTATTATTCCAAGGATAATATCTAAAGTTTCTAAAAAATAGGGGCTACCAGATTCATTATCTGTGCTAATAACCGGGTTATCTAGTAAGGCAATAACAATGGCTGGCTGATTCTTGTGCGGAAGCTTTCTATTCTTCAAATTCTCCTTCCATTTCACAATTTGCCCAACTTCAAAAGATTCTTTTCTAAGAAAATTTTTGCCAGCGGATTTAAGTCGAGCAAGATATTCCTCTCCATAGTTTTTTTCTTCTTCGCTATCAGTATCTTCCTCCCAAACAGTTTTCATTAATTCAGCGATCGCGTCTTGCTGCTTGCTCATTTCAATCAATCCTATCTTCAATTTAAAGATTAGTTAAACTCTCTATTTATAGATTAATTCAATTTTTATTGGTAAGATATAGCGGTTTGCAAGTCAGTGAGGTACGTTAGTAGGGGCGAACGGCCGTTCGCCCTTACAGTTAGGTGTACCTCATCGGTTGAAATCCGCTATAATTTACTATCTTCAAGTTTGACATTCAATTCTATCTTGTTTGAAAAAAAATCATATGTGCTACTGAATTTTTGCCGAATTGACATCTCTTTCCGTAGAGATTTTATCAAGATAATAGACCATATTGCAGAACTAATTTTTTCTAATTTATCCATTTGATGCAACGCAATACTTTTCTCATTTGCTAATTCATTTACTAAGTAAATGGAACTAGGAGGAAATAGATACCAACTTGCAGGTACGACCTCTAGTAGCCACCAATCAAATAATTCACGTCGTCCGTAGGAACCAGGGAAGATAGCATAACCC
Source organism: Scytonema sp. PMC 1070.18 (assembly GCA_035967975.1). Classification (GTDB taxonomy): domain Bacteria; phylum Cyanobacteriota; class Cyanobacteriia; order Cyanobacteriales; family Nostocaceae; genus Scytonema. The sequence continues at coordinate 84,222 of JAWQFQ010000010.1, read as the reverse complement.
TCTAGGCAGTCATCTAAAATATCTGATAATGCTTCTAAAGATTGATTATAATCAAGTGTTTTAATCGCACTACTATAAACATCTAAGGCTTCAGGCAATACTTGAAAGCTTGCTATTTCCTTAGTTTCAGTTAAAAGACGACAGACATCTACTATAACAGTTGCCTCTTTCTCGCTAGAAACCTGAGTAAATCGCATTTTAGAACTAAGCAATTCCTCAAGAGTTTCTAGTAGCCAAAATGCTATCCGATTAAAAGTCTCTCCTGGAATCGAGCTATTAGGTTGATAATATCTAACTGTAGGCTCTACAGCTGAGACTAATATCAACGCTATCCAAACATACCGCAGATGACTCAGTGTTCGGTTATGGTTTTGAAACAATTTTAAGATTTTATCTAAAGCATCTTGAAGTGAAGCCGCGCCATCTGCCTCTGGTTCATAGAGTTCTTCATAGTGTTGCTGCCATGCTTTACCTAGCACACCTCTCAGGGAGTTAGGTATGCTACGAAGCAAGAACAACCTTTTGTGTGTAGAACTGCTCCATTCCAAAGTCATAGCTAATTTCTGCCTCTCTAAGATTCGGGTGGATATGGATTTTTCTGATTTTGATATATCAGAATACCAAGGATCTACTTGTTATGCCGCGTACCTTTAACAGTACATATGTACGCAATACAACAGTCTTTTTAGCGTCTTAATCCAATTGCTGCTATCCTTAAAGCAGAAAATTGTGATTTTTTCTCAGATTTATTTATTAAGCCTAAACTTCATGCTATGCTTATCGAATTTAGTGTCGGCAACTACAGATCGTTTAAGGAGCAAGTCACCTTTAGTATGGTGGCAGCTAACCTTGTCGCGAAAGAAAAGAAGCTTGATGAAAACAACGTTTTTGAAGTAAATGACGACCTTAAACTACTTAAGAGCGCCGCCATATACGGTGCTAATGCTAGTGGTAAAAGTAACCTGATTAAAGCTTTAAATTTCATGAAATGGTTCATGATTAATTCTTCTAAAGAGACTCAAAGTACGGAAAAAATAGATATTGATCGCTTTAAGCTCAGCACTGAAACTGAGACTAAACCATCTTTTTTTGAAATAGTATTTTTAATGAATGGTAAGCAATACAGATATGGATTTGAAGCAACTCGTGATCAAGTTGTCTCTGAATGGTTATTTTATGTACCTAAATCAAGAGAAACTAAACTTTTTGAGCGCGAATTGGACAAAATTAATGTTTCTAAAACATATAAAGCTGATGGTATCCAGCAGAAAACAAGACATAATGCGCTCTTCTTGTCCGTATCTGCTCAATTTAATGTCAAGATTGCAGAAAAAATCTTGTATTGGCTCACAAAGAAAGTTAACATTGTCTCTGGGTTAGATGATAGAGGCTACCAAGGATACACAGTAAGTTGTTTAATGAACAACAAAAATCAAGGTGAAATTCTTCAGCTACTCAAGAGATTAGATTTGGGATTTGGCGATGTAAAGGTAGAAGAAATTGAACTTACTGTTGATTCTTTGCCTAAGATACTACCAGATGAAATAAAGAAATTAATTCTGAAAAATGGTGGAGAGAAAGTAGCATCAATTCAAACTATGCACCAAAAATTTGATGAAGAAGGAAAATCTGTATCTGTAGAATTGTTCGATTTAGACAATCAAGAGTCTGAAGGAACTCAAAAAGTCTTTGCTTTGGCAGGACCCCTTGTTGACACACTGAAAAATGGTAAAATTTTAATCATTGATGAATTCGATGCTAGAATTCATCCTCTAATTAGTCGTGCAATTCTTGAATTATTTAATTCCAATGAAACAAATCCAAATAATGCTCAGTTAATCTTCATAACTCATGACACTAATTTGCTCAGTAATAAGCTTTTTCGTAGGGATCAGATTTGGTTTGTTGAAAAGAATAGATATGGCGCAACAGATCTATACTCTCTAGCAGAATACAAAGTCCGTAATGATGCGTCATTTGAAAGTGATTATATTAAAGGTAGATATGGAGCAATTCCATATCTCGGAAATTTGAATCATCTCATCGATTCTCATGTCTAATCTATTGCTATTAGAAATGCTGAAAATCTTCTTAAGCAATACAATCCTCACATTCCAGCTAAGAGGATGTTTTAAAAGTCTTCTCGTCAGTAGCATGCACATTTCACATCCCCCTAAATCCCCCTTAAAAAGGGGGACTGTTAGAGATTTTCCCCCCTTTTTAAGGGGGGCTAGGGGGGATCAATCAGTGCTTGAAATTACAGCCAACCACTTTTCAAACATCCTCTAAGGACAATCCATCAACAACAGTGCATCTGTTAGTACAGGAACTCAACAAATTTATTCAATAAATGTATTACAAAACACATACACAAGCTTAATCGCGCTTTTAGATTATGCCTCAAGAATGAGGTAGAGGTAGAGACTGTCAACTTAAATGGGGATTGTTAATAAGCCGTTTGGGGTAATTATCAACCGTTGATTCAGACTTTTGCCTCAAGCCATTCTACAATATGCCCCCACCTCACCATGCATGACGATCGCAAACTTGACATACAGTGCTGGAACGTGGCGAGTTAATAACAGCAGTGGATTTACCTGCAATCGAGTTTGCTCGTAACTCTATTTACCTCAAAGTACGTGATCGCACTTCTTATGCCTTTGCTCTTGTCTCAGTTGCAGCGGCTCTCGACATTCAGGATAATACGATTCAAGCAGCAAGGTTAGCACTGGGTGGTGTGGGTACAAAGCCTTGGCGGGCGCACGAAGCAGAACAAATTCTGATAGGGTCGTCACCAAACCGCGATACTTTTGAGCAAGCAGCCGCAGTAACCGTTCGCGATGCTAACCCGCGCCAGCATAACCGCTTCAAAGTAGATTTAGCGCCACGGATAATCGTACAGGCATTGTCAATTTTGTCAGCAGCAGAATAAGGGTGTGGGGTATGGGGTGTAGGGTGTAGGGCACAAAAACCTATGGAACTGTGCGGGGAATGTGCGGGACACAAGACCTCGGCACTGGTACTTACACCATTTTGACACAAATTATTGCTAATACATTAAATGTATCTACTGAGCAAGTGCGCTTTGATTTGGGAGACACAAAACTACCAGAAGCACCACCTTCAGATGGTTCATCGACTGCTGCCAGTGCAGGTTCTGCTGTGTATCTAGCAGCACAAGATGTTCGTCACCAGTTGATTGAGAAAGCGATTAAAGACCCCGCCTCAACATTGCATGGTCTTGATGCAGCAGAAGTGATGGTGGAAGACGGGCGCTGTTATGCCAAGGGTAACCCCGCTCAAGGTGAAACCTACGCAGACATCCTGCAGCGACATCAAATGGACTGTATTGAAGCCACCAGTCATGCTGAATCAGGCGCAGAGAAAAAGCAGTATTCCATGTACGCCTTCGGCGCTCATTTTGCTGAAGTCCAGGTAAACCCATATTCCGGTGAAGTCCGGGTAACGCGGTTTGTCACTGGAATCGCTGCGGGTCGTATCCTTAACGCTAAGACAGCACGAAGTCAAATCATAGGCGGTGTCGTTTTTGGTATCAGTATGGCGTTGTTGGAACAAACAGTGGTAGATGAGCGATGTGGTCACATTGTTAATGCTGACTTAGGTGAGTACTATGTGCCTGTGAATACCGATATTCCTACCATTGACGCATTCTTTGTCGAAGAAAAGGATAATCATGTCAACCCAATCGGTGTGAAAGGCGTGGGTGAAATTGGCATTATTAGTTCGGCAGCGGCTGTCGATGCGATCGCTTCGCTATTCCAATTCAAATCGTAGAAAATTTGAACCAATCCGGAATCATAGGTTTTAACGTCTTTCAACTCAAGTGGTGTTTCTATAGTTGAATCTTTCACAATCAATGGAATACCATTCCCTAAAATAATGGGGTGTATTGCAAGAATCAGTTCATTAAGAAAACGGTGTTTTAAGAAATAATGAATGACCTGACCTCCTCCAACTAACCAAATATCACCACCACTTGATTGACGCAATGTCTTAATAAAATTATTTAAATCACCTCCCACAAATTCTACATTCTCATCTTTACCTTGCAGAGTATTTGAGAAAATAAAACTCTCCTTATTTTTATATGGATATTCACCAAAACCAAGTACTTGTTGATACGTCTTATTACCCATAAGAACTGTATCAATTTGGTTGAAAAACTCTGTGTAACCGTAGTCTTGGTCGGTGAATAACCAATCTATCTCTCCTGATGTCCTAGCAATATATCCGTCTAGACTAGAGGCGATGAATAATCGTATTTTTCGCATAATTTTTTGGCAAACTTTCCAATGCTTGTAAGACTACGCTCGCCTCTAAGAACTTTACGGAAATGAGACATAAAATAGTAAGAAAACCTAAACCAACTAGTCAAGGTTTTTTTGAGAACTGTTGGACTGAGTCATTTTTTTACCTCAGAAACCCGGTATCTCCAAGATACTAGGTTTCTTGCTTCTAACGACATGATATAGGATTGCGATAGATTGAAGCTAAAGCTTTGTAAGACGAGGAATCTATTGATGAAACCTTTTGTAGAGCATGATTCAACTTTGAGCAAACTCATTCCTCCGTTAGAAAGTGGCGATCGCCTCACCCGTCATGAATTCGAGCGCCGCTACACAGCAATACCTCATATCAAGAAAGCAGAATTAATAGAAGGAGTAGTATATTTGGCATCCCCTTTACGATTCAGAAGTCATGGACAACCTCATGGAAACTTAATTATTTGGCTGGGAAATTACAAAGTTTCTACTCCTGGTGTGGAGTTAGCTGACAATTCTACGGTACGTCTAGATTTAGACAATGAACCACAGCCTGATGTGGTGCTGTTGATAGATGAAAAACTTGGAGGACAAGCACACTTAAGCGAAGATGATTATATAGAAGGCGCACCGGAGTTAGTTGCAGAAGTAGCTGCTAGTAGCGCATCGGTTGACTTGCACGATAAAAAGCGGGTATACCGTCGCAATGGTGTTCAGGAGTATATAGTTTGGCGCGTTTTGGACAATCAACTTGATTGGTTCAACTTGCAAAACGGTGAATACATACCACTGAATGCAGATGTTGATGGATTTGTCAAGAGTCAAGTGTTTCCAGGTTTGTGGTTAGATGTGTCAGCTTTACTAGCACAGGATATGACTCGCGTTTTAGCAGTGCTGCAACAAGGATTGAATTCCCCAGAACACACAGCATTTGTTAAGCAGCTGTTACACAATAAGGTGAAAACCTAGATGCCATGTTCTACTGCAAATGCAGGACGATAGCTGACCGCTCAAAGTATAATTAACCAAAGTGATGTAGACTATCCAACACTTCCTCTGCTGTTTGATACCGACGTTGGAAATCAAAGCACACCATTTTGTCCAAAACCGCAGCCAATTTGTCAGAGACTTGTGCAAAAGGTCGCCAAACCAGCGCCGTTGTAGAATCTCTTTCCAAATGTTTGGCTGGTGTCCCAGTTAAGGCTTGGATAGCAATCATTCCTAAAGCATAGAGATCGCTGTTTAATCTTGGCTGTCCCATGAATTGTTCGGGAGGTGCATAACCTACAGTCCCGACAGCGACTGTGGGGTTTTCGTGTGTTTCAAGCAGTTGCTGGGGTTGAATTTGTTTGACAGCGCCAAAGTCAATTAAAACAACTCGTTTATCTTTTTCCCGGCGCATTAAGTTACTGGGTTTTATATCTCGGTGGATGACTCCATGATTGTGAACAAACATCAGTATCTGCAAAACATCCTGAAGGAAATCTATGGCTTGTGCTTCTGAAAAGTGGGATTCAGGAATCAGTTCTTCATGGATAGAATGTCCTTGAATATACTCTTGTACTAAATAAAATTGCTGATTTTCTTCAAAATAAGCCATCAATTCTGGAATGCGATCGTGCTTTCCTAAAAGCTCTAAAATTTCTGCTTCTGTTTTAAACAATCGTCTAGCAACATCTAAAAAGACTTCATCATTACGAGCTGGTTGTAAGTGCTTAACTACACATAAAGGATGACCGGGACGATGAGTATCTTCAGCAAGATAGGTATAACTAAATCCCCCACAACCTAGCAGTTCAGAAATTTGATAACGATTGTTTAAAAGTCCTTGCACTTTTGAATTATGTAGCACTTGTGATGGAGCATGTGTTGCATTTGCTCCTCCTTCTCTGAGCATCGCCTGTAATAAAGAGATAGTTTCGTTTTGCTCTTTAATCTGAAGTGATATCTTTTCTTTCTGTTGCTTGTTTTGGAAAGCTGTATAAGTAATTACGCTCACTTCTGCTAAAAGAAATCCCAACGCCGCAGGGACAAGTGGTACCCATCCAGCATTTAAAAAAATCACATAACCGCTTAAGACCAATATTCCTAAAGCAGCGCTGCTAGCTAATCCTAATCGCAGTGGATGCTGAAGTCGCCATGCGATCGCTCCACCGACGAACGTCCAACTCCATCCCCAAAGAATTTCTCCCCATTCTGGAAAAAACCAAAACAAAGGACGATTGTCTAAAACAGCACCCAGTATTTGGCTGACCATTTGGGCATGAATGACAACTCCAGGCATTTTACCCGAATTATCTTGCTTACCATCGCTGTAAGGAGTGTTGCGAATATCCTGAGAACTTGGTGCTGTCGAACCAATCAAAACAGCACGGTCTCGGATTATACTGGGATCGAAGCGATCGCCAAGTATCTCACTAAAACTGATTTCTTCAGCAACTTTCTTCTGAGAGCGGTAGTTGAGCAGAATCTGGAATCCTTGAGTATCTATATTCTGATACCCTCCCGCATGGGGTTCTAAACGTTTAAACACGGTATTACCCAGTTGCATCCCCTGTTCCGTAAATTCTGGTTGCATCCTGAGGTACTGAAGTGCGACTTGCAAACCCAGGGAAGCAGGGGTTGCACATTTGGAATTGGGGTCAGGTGTCACGACGAGTAAATTTCGCCGAATCGCCCCATCTCTATCTTCCAATAGATCTGCGAATCCTGCGATTTCTGAGTCCAAACCAGCTGGAGGTGGAACAGCTGGCTGATTAGTCTCACTCAGTTTGCAGATGGGAACGATGCGCGAACTTTGTTTTAAGCGTTCCAGAAGCTTTTGATGACCCGGTTCCACTGGTACATCCCGAAAGAAATCTAAACCGATAACACTTGCTTGGTTGCGTTCTAATTTGTTAAAAACGGTTTCTAGAACTTCACCATTCGGTGATGACTGCTTTAAATTTTGAATATCGTTTTCGGTAAAGGCAACAATCAAGAGGCGGGGGTCTGGACTGAGGTCAGTACGCCTCTGCATCATTTGGTCAAAGACTTTGAGTTCTACTGGCTCTAGTATACCTAGCCGTTGCACCCCAACCAGTAACACACCTACAATCAAGCTAGCACTAATTGCTGGCTGTGTCAGTATATTTTTTAAAGTAGCAAACATAAGCAATTAAGAATTTTCTTTAAAATATATGAAATTATAAGTTTCTGTAGTGCTGTCTGTATACGATCGAGCATGAATTTTATTTTACGCATCCATAATAACTTTTCCCATTGGGTAAGAGATACAAGTCAGAATGTAACCTTGCTGTCGTTCGCTTTCTTCTAACCCTTCAGGGTTACCTTCCACCCTCACTTCTCCATATAACATCCGCTTTTTACAGGTACCACAGACTCCCGAACGACAATTATTAAGAATTGTGACTCCTTGCGATTCAGCCAAATCAAGAATGGTTTCTTCACCATCACAGGGAACTGTTTGACCTGATGAGAGGAAAACGACAGCCGATTGTGAAACTGATGGATAATTTAATCCTGGTACATTTTCTTGGGAAACATTCACCAATGTTGGTCTAAAGTGCTTTTCTAAATCGGAGGGTACCCTGTCTACTGGCTTGCTGTTCACCACAGTCTGTTGGAAAACAGCAGATGGTGTCTTTTTTCTTGGATAGTCAAAGCTTTCCTCATGGTAGTTCTGCATTGGATAACCCAGTCTTTCCAGAATTTGGCTGACATTATCCATAAAACCACGCGGTCCACATACATATATCGTGCGATCGCGGAAATCTGATGCAATAATTTGTAACATAGAGGTATCAAAGCGACCTGTTAGACTCAGCCAACTCAGACCAGGTTCTTTGCGCGTGATAGAAACTGCGAGATGAAAATTTGAATATCGGGCTGACATCAGTTCGAGTTCCTGGCGAAAAATGATGTCACGGGGAGTACGAGCACAGTGAAAAAAGACGACATCGCAGTTAGCTCCGGTGTCAAGAATCCAACGGGACATAGACATCATAGGAGAGATACCACTCCCTGCGGATATCAACAACAATTTTTGGTTCGGGTTAGTGAGGCAGGTAAAATTTCCTAAAGGTCCATTTATCTTAATCGAGCTGCCAACTCTAATATTGTCATGCAGCCAATTAGACACCAAACCCTTTGGGACGCTTAGGTTAGAATTGGGAGAAGGTGGGATGCGTTTGACAGTGATTTCTAGGGTGTGAGGGCGTGAGGGGGTTGATGAGATGGTATAAGAACGCGAAACCTTTTCTCCATTGATTTCGACTTCGAGAGTCACAAACTGACCTGGTTTGTATGTGAATAATACTGGAGGGTCTGCAACAAAGCGAAAGGTTTTGACATCATGTGTTTCATTAATGATACTGACGCATCGAACTGTTAACTCTCCTTGAAACCAACGTTTTATTTCTGTTGGTTCCATCATTGCCAGTGGCATATACTTATGAGGAGAAACAGAGGGAGTCTTTGGTATCTCCAAAGCGTTATTGCGATCGCCAATTTCTCCTTTGTGTTGTCCTAACTCCAGTACAGTTTTATCTTCCTCCGAGCCAATTTGGGAAATCATCAGCACAAAACGACCAATTTGAATCATATCCCCCGGTTTGAGGGGATAATCCCGATCTAGTTGAGTATTTTCGCCGTTGATTCGAGAACCACCCCTGCTTCCCAAATCTGCAAAATAATAATTTTCATTTTTTTTAGAAAGTTTACCGTGCATTCGGCTAACTTCAGCACTGTCTAAAACTAAATCGCAGTTCAGAAAACGTCCTATAAAACACGCCTGGTTGGGTTTGTTTTCCGGCTTTAAGTCTACATCTTGCAGTTGGTCTGGCTTTTTTGGATCGATTACCTTGATTTTTATCATGTGTATTTTTTTTGACCAAATCTTAATAACTCTTAATTTGATTTAAATTGACAACATACTCAAGATCCACATTAGCCTGTTTTCCTGCAATGTAAAAAGCAGCGCCGAAGACCCATGTCCATGATTCTGCATGGTTTTTGAGTCTACGGCGGTCACTTAATTAAATTTGAGTCATAGCTGCTGCTTGTCCGAGACTTTCCTGAAGGCGCATACTCATCATTTCTAAAACATTCATTGCTAGTAATGGATTTTGTGAAAGCGCCGCTTCAAAATCTTTCGCCTTAATCGCTAAAGTCTGAGTCCCTTCCCCCGTTGCTATCACTGTCGCCACATAGTAGCTGTGGGTTAGCACTTCTAGTTCACCAATGGTTTGTCGTGGCAAAATTGCGGTATTGCTTGGGAGTAACATAGCCTCACCATCAATTAATATCTGGAGTTCAGCAGCCGGTGCTCCCATTCTACAAATTTCTTGTTGGGGCTGATACACCCGTAAACTTGCATTTCGCGCCAGTTCAATCAAAGCATTTGCTTTCACCCCTTGGAAGAAACTGCTATCATACAGCCATAACAATTTTTCTAAGGTTCCCATAGATACTGCGATCGCATCTTCCTGTGGAAGGCGCATTTCCCACTGTACAAGGATAACCAAATCATCTCCACTGCTAAGCCGGACAACGGAAGCCTGTTGCAGTTGCTTCTGTTGGTCTTGAATATGTTCCTTATTAATACGTATACCATTGCTACTTCCCAAATCTTTAACACTGACTCCTTTGTCATCCAGATAGAAAATGGCGTGCTGTCGGGAAACACGATTATCTAAAATAACGATATCGTTTTCGTGTCCTCGTCCGACCCGAATAGTTGGTTGTTGGAACACTCGCTTTTCGACACGACCGTTCATTCTCACTTGAGCAATCAGAGTTGGGGTATTTGCTAGCTGAGTTGGTTGATGACCTTGACTGAGAATGATGCGAGCTGTTTCCTGGACTAGCCAATCTTTATTTTGATTGCTATTCATGATTTGACGAGCTTGTGCGATGCCAACAGTAGAGTTAAACTGTTGCAATGCATAAAGACTAGCAGCTTGCAAGATCGGATCTATGTCTTGTAACAATTCAAGCAAGACTTGATGAAGCGCTTCTGGACGAAATGTACGGTTAGTAGACAATTGATTGGTAACGTCTAGAGTATAATGTCTTGTCGAACCGTCACTGCTAGCAGTAGTACCGAGTTGTGTAGACATTGCGAAAGGTTGGCTGAACTTGTCTTGTTTTCGTATAGAAATGAGAACCCTCGGACTCAAACGCTTTTGCCAACTTACCTGATTTTCATGAGATTGAAGAATTTCTTCGATTACATTTGCAGCTAATACCGCTGTTGAACGAGCAATATCAATAGATTCCGGAGAATCTCGCAGCAACTCTAAAATGCGAAATAACTGGGTTACAATTAGTTTTTTCTTCTCCTGTACGGCTTTTCTCAACAATACATATACAGGGACTTGCGGGTTTGGTGCTGAGTTATATAGTATTTGATCGCGCACAGCTAAGTTTTGCAGTTGGGCTAGCAGTGTTTCCGCTGTTCGCAACAGCACCCCATTTTGATTGAACATCTCCGCAAAGACTTGTTCTTGTTCGTCAACAGTAATGGCATACTCTTGTCTGAGAGCTTGAATTTGCTTTTGCTGGCGATTAATAGCTTGTTGCAAAGGAACACCACGTTCTACCAGTTCCTGAATCAGCAAATCTAACGCACGTCGATAGCTTTCAATCCGCAATTTGTTTTCACGACTCAGTTGTTTTTGAGGAACTAGTAATGTTGGGTCTTCCGCTCCAAGTTCTGCTAGAACAGTGTAATGTTCATCATCAGTAACATTCAACTGTTGACGCAAATCTTTCAGGGCTTCCAAACTTTCCCCAGAACGTATATTACCCTCTTCTAAGGCTTCGCGTAAAACTCCTTGATAAACTTGTACTTGGTCTGCACGCTTAAAACCGGGGAGTACCTTTGCTAAAACATACACTTCATTCGGAACTAAATCTTGCAAGGAACGCCCTTCTAACAAGTTCGACCAGTTAATTGCTAGCTTGTTCAATTGTCGGCGCAAACTGTTAGCTAAACTTTCACGGGAATAAAGCTCTTTACTACGCCCTAAGCTCCGGTATAACCATATGCTACTGACTAGCACTAACAAGGTGTCAATAGTCGCAATCAGCCAATTTGATAGTGAGTTTAGAATCGGGCGAAGAGCAAAAAATAAAAACACGTTGAAAGAAACAAAGGTACATAGGACAAAACAGACGTGTAAAACCTGTTCCTCATTTACATATTTTTTGTTGTGTTTTAGATAAGTTTTATAAACTTTTTCGAGCAGCAAGCAAGTAAAGTAGCTAAGAGCACAAAAAACAGCGAGGGTGAGTGGGGCGGCGATGAGTTTAGGTATGGGAATTGAGCGATTGAAAATGTATAATCCTGGGTTGAAGAGTGTGTCTAATTGTCCTTTTTCATTCAGCCACAGACCTGAGTCATAATACTCCCAGTTACCAGCGTACAGGAAGAAAAAGACAAAATATCCCAACATTAGACCGAAGTAACCATAGAAAACTAGCTTTTGATCTGGTCTGGTGATTCCCTCCCAATAAGAACGTTCTGCATCAATATCAATACAAGGAGATTGACAATTAACACACGCACTCTTTTCAATACCAGAGCTATCAACTGTTCTACAACTGGATTGAGTAATACTTTGTGGTGGCTTCAAATGAGCTTCACTCCCCAATAAACCCCGTGGACCTGTGAAAAACATTTGTACGGGAGCCATTGGACAAAAATACTGACACCAGCTTTTTCCTTTGTATAAAAAACCTACAATAATTGCTGAAGCGATTGTTAATAGTAAGAAAAGCCCCAATGCGATGCGATCGCCATTGACCAACAGGATGCGTATATTTAAACCTAAGTACAATAAAGCAAATTGCAGAAGGAGGTAATTGCGTCCTAACCAAGACTCTTTCTGTACACCTGCTAACTCATAACGAACACTACCCGCATCTGAGTTCACTATTTTACGTTTGCGTTGAATTCCTAAAGCCCTGGGAATCTGGGAAAAGAAATATAACGGACATATCCGCCGCCAAAATTCATGACCGAACACCAGCAAAATAATAATCGAGCTGGGGATAACTAATGTCCAGAAGATACGTGAACCAACACTATAGGGTTGTCGTGGTAAGCAAACCTGTTGAACTCGAATGCAACTAAAGGGCGTTGTTGAATCAAGACGGGAAAAATTGATAGGATGACTAGGGTCTGTTAACCACGGTGAGATTGGATCGTAGAATAAAGAAACTATTAAAATCAGCCAGCCCACTGCAAGCAGCCACCTGACTAGATGCACCTTTTTTTCTGAAACTTGGCTAATCATAGGCGAAAGATATGAAGAGTTGATGATACGGGTACTTAATCAAAATTAATATTACCTGTCAAGTTATAAATGACAGTAACCTATAGGTTTTTCTGATAACGAACAGGTAATATTCGTGGAATTCTGTAGCAATATGCTACAGCGGAAGTGTGATGTACGGTAGTAAACTTAAAGAGAGTTAAACAAAAAACTTTGTTTGCTTTTGAGTAAGCTTTTTCACGTATAATAAGACTTGATGAAGATAGGGAGAGATGTGTTTTCTCTTCCATTATCAAACCAGGTTTTCACCCTATGCTCGATTATTATGAAGACCTTTCTACAGCACAAACTAATAACCGCATCCTTAGCTACTGTTACAACCTTGTCCTTTCTTCTGCCTCTTACCTCCGCAGAAGCAAGGATAACATTTAAAGCTCCGGAAAATCTAGGAGACGCACCAGGTAGACGTGTTGCTGGAGCAGCACGAGATAGAAAGTACTGTATCCTAGATAACGATAACGAACGACTGACTGCTATAGTCCCTCGCTCTAATATAGGGTTAACAACAGAAGACAAGCCTGTTTTATACTTCTATGTTCCGCAAACTTCCAAACAAGCAAAATACGAGCTTGTTGTCCAAGACAAGAGCGGAGAGTTCGTTAAGCAAACCTACAAGCCTAGTGGTAAGTCAGGAATAGTCGCTATTCCCTTGACTAAGTCATCACTCAAGGTAGGTGAGGAGTACCGTTGGTACTTTGCAGTTGTTTGCAATTCAGACGCACGTAGTACAGATGAAGTGGTTCGGGGTTCAATCAAGCGCGTTCAGCCCCAAGATCAACTGCTGACAAAGTTAAAGAGTGCAACTCCCCAAGAGCGTGTTACTCTTTATGCACAAGCAGGAATTTGGCAAGACAGTCTTAACGCCTTAGCTCAGTTACGTTCCTCTCGTCCAACGGATGCTGAGTTGAAAGCTGATTGGGAAGCACTGTTAACCGGAGAAGGGGTAGGACTTGATAAGGAAGAAAAGTCTCCTGGTAAATTAGTCCATGCGCCATTGCTTCTGGGACAGGAAGCACCACAACCTTTGTAGATTAGTTGCAACAACTTTTTGATGTTGTAATTACCTTGTTTTATTTACTCCAGTCATTAGCTCGTAGATACGTATGAATACTCTATCAAAAGCAGAATTGCCTGTTAAAGTCAAGGGCGTTCTGTTTTTTTTGGTTCTGAAGAAATAATTAACCGCAGATGAACACAGATGGACGCAGATAAATTTGTATTTCAGGAGATTACTGACTGCTCAAAGTATAGTTAGGATGCATGCGCTAAAGCGCAACTACGAACGAATGAATCATTACGCAGACTGACTTATTTGTTGTTCAGAAACCCAAGTACCGTGGAAACCATAAGGTACGCGTTGGGGAAGTAGGACTCTTGCTATGGGTTTAGCTGTTATGTCTTGAGCATGAACAACTATGAGTTCTGAGATATCTTGGCTGGAATCGTAGACGAAAGTCACAAGCCAACCATCGTCCTCTGATGTTGCGTCTGGATGTGGTACAAATACAGCTTCACCACCGTAACGCCCATGTCCAAATTCGTGGGTTTGGGATTTGCTGGTGTTATGGTCGTACTTAATAATACCATCGAATAGAGGTAAAGAACCCTGCACCATCCTAGCAGTATACCCATATCGTGTTTTTTGCCCTAACAGATTCTCATTCACTCGTGGAAACTCGGAAGGTACATCGTCTAGTATTTCCTCGCTGACTTTACCTGTACTTAGGTTAAACCGCCAGCGGTGTAGGCGAGGAATATCTCCTTGTGGATCGGGTTGTGATGAATCTGAACCTAAAACAGTTGTGGAATTCATCCGACAAGCTATCAGTACGATTTCATCTCCCTGTTCGTAAGCGTTGAGGGTATGAAAGACATAGCAAGCGGGAGCTTCAAACCATTGGATATTGGTATTATTACCGTAACGCTTAACAATGCCAAAGCGGCTAGGTTTGTCTCGCTCAAACATCATCATGGGTTGTCCTTGCTTTGCTCTTTCCATACTAAAAGTCAGAGGTAAATCCATAAAAATTGTATAGTTTTCAGCGATCGCAAAATCGTGCATCATCACCCCCATTGGAATGTCAATGGGTACAGTCTGCAATAGTTCACCTTTTGCTGAAACCACACTGTATTGCAGGTATGGTGGTGTAAAGGAGTAGCCGAAAAACATCATTTCGCCCGTCACGGGATCTATCTTGGGATGTGCTGTAAAAGGAGAAGTGAGTTTGCCATTATAGGTATATTCGCCAATAGTTTCCAAGGAAGGAACTCGGATAGCGTGAGGCGCACCCCCTTCCCATAGTGCTAATAATTGACCTGCGTGCCATACTAAAGCAGTATTACCTGTATTCCCTGATACACCTTCGGGAACATCCTGTTGCTGTGGTTCTAACAATCCACTCCAAACAGCTTTACCAACTTCATGCTCTATTTGCCATTTTTTTGTGCGGACATAACGGTTGTGATAGGTTGCTTTACCATCTTGAATTCTTACCCCATGCAACATTCCATCCCCATCAAACCAATGATACTGTCCAATCGGTGTCCACTGAGGATTGGGACCATTCCTCACAAACATTCCTGACAACTCAGGAGGTAACTCACCGATCACTTTCAGGGTATCTGTGGCGATTTCATCACTGACTGGTGCAAAGTTTCCGCTGAGAAAAGGATTAATTGCTGTTGTTTCCATCATTGTTCTTGATTGTTGTACGTAGGGTACTTATCTATAGTAATATTATCAAAATCCAAAAAAAACCTTGACAAATAGCTTTTCCCATGATTCCTATTATTTCTACTATCCCAATTCGCTACATGGCTTCGGGTGATATCTTATCTCTTCAAGTCTATAAATTTATCGGCGCTTATCCCGGTAAAAAGGTGTATATCCAATCTAATTTGCATGGTGCTGAAATTGTGGGTAACGCAGTGATTCACCAATTGATTGAGTCTTTACTGACAGTAGATGATACAGATTTGATTGGACAAATTTGGCTAGTTCCTGTTTGTAATCCAGTCAGCACAAATCAGCGATCGCACGTTTTCTCTTCTGGACGATACTGTGTGTACCAAGCAAAAGATTGGAACCGAATCTTTTGGGATTACGAAAAGGAAGCTGATGATTTAATGGGATTTGCTAAATCTCAAATTCATCTAGAACCAAAAATTTTACAGTCTAATTATCTCATTAAAATTCAACAAAAATTTACAAAAAAGTTAGAAAAAATTAATTCTTTCAGTAGTGTACCCTATACAGAAACTTTCCGCTATCAACTCCAATCTCTCAGTTTAGATGCAAATTACTTGATTGATTTGCACAGCCACACAAGTGAAGGATTAAATTATCTTTATTATTTCCGCGATCGCGAAGAAAGCGCAAAATATTTCTTACTCGACTTTGGAATGTTACTGGATGAGTATGATGGTGATGCTTTTGATGAAGCTTTTATAAAACCTTGGTTAGCACTTGAACAGCTTCTTAAACAGCTTGGTAGAGAAATAAAGTTTGATATAGAAGCTTGGACACTTGAACTAGGTACGGGAATGCAAATGCACCCAGATTCCTTAGCAAAAGGTGTTCGAGGTCTAAAAAATTATTTAGTAAAAAAAGGTATACTAAGGTTTCCTGGTTTTCCTATAGACAAAACCGAATCTCATCAAATGAACTTTAGATTACGAAGCAAAGTCAAAAAATATTATGCTCCAACAGGTGGAATGATTCAATCAAAAGTAGAATTAGGAAGTTTAATACAGACAGGAGAAAGACTATATCAAATCTTAAAATTTAATAAAGAAGGTAAATTACCCACTGTGATTGATATTTTTGCCGAAAAAGATGGATTAGTTTATGATAGTGCAACTAATAATGCAGTCAATCAAGGTGAATTTGTACTAGGGATTATTGAGTAGCTATAGCAATTCTAAGAGACCTAGAAACATTCGTGAAAAGTGAGAAACCCGGTATCTTGGAGATACCGGGTTTCTGTAGCCTCGCAATTTTCACAACTCATGTAGGAATGCTATATGAAGTGCTGATAGCTAAAGTGCTGATAGCTGAAGTGCTGATACCTACCCAAGGATTGTTAAACTTGAATTGAAGGCGATCGCTAGAAATTTTAAAGTAGACTTATGTTTCTTTTGTGCCTACACAACAACCTAGTTATCTCAAACGGAAAGAATGATGGCGGAGCAACAAGTGGTTAGTAGCGATAATAACATCTTCTCTAGTGTGGGAGAAGTCATGATTCCACAAGCTCCTCCTGGATTTAAATCAGGTTTTATTGGCATTATCGGTCGTCCGAATGTTGGTAAATCTACGCTAATGAACCAGTTAGTAGGACAAAAAGTTGCCATTACATCACCAGTAGCGCAGACAACACGCAATCGGTTACGAGGTATTTTAACGACACCAGCAGCGCAGTTAATATTTGTTGATACTCCGGGGATTCACAAACCTCACCATCAGTTGGGGGAAGTGCTTGTGCAAAATGCCAAAATTGCAATTGAATCTGTGGATGTGGTTCTATTTGTAGTAGATGGATCGACACCTTGTGGAACAGGCGATCGCTATATCGCCGATTTACTGAGTCACAGCCAAACACCCGTAATTCTAGGTTTGAATAAAATTGACCAACAGCCATCAGATATCAAGCAAATAGATGATAGCTACACCCAGTTGGCAACGTTTCATCAGTGGCAAACAGTGAAATTTTCTGCCAAAACGGGTACAGGATTATCAGAACTGCAACAGTTATTAATAGAAAAGCTAGAACCAGGACCACTATATTACCCACCCGACTTGGTCACCGACCAACCAGAACGGTTTATTATGGGCGAATTGATTCGAGAACAGATTTTGTTGTTGACTCGTGAAGAAGTTCCTCATTCAGTTGCGATCGCGATAGAGATGGTAGAAGAAACACCAGCGATTACCCGCGTATTCGCCACAATCAATGTGGAACGCGATTCCCAAAAAGGAATTCTCATTGGTAAAGGTGGAACCATGCTAAAAGCAATTGGGAGTGCTGCTCGCGAACAAATTCAGAAATTAATTGCTGGGAAAGTGTATCTAGAACTGTTCGTTAAAGTACAGCCAAAATGGCGTTACTCTCGCCTCCGTCTAGCAGAATTAGGTTACCGTGTAGAAGAATGAATTATGAATTATGAATTATGAATTATGAAATTTTATTTTTTGTGATGAAAATGTGCTAAAATTTATAGAAAAAATGGATGGAAATATCAGCAAAAATTTTAGACACTAAAACCATAAAACTCTTCTTCATAAAGCTGCGTATTCTACCATAAAACCACATTTAATCTGTAAAAACTCAACATTCAACATAAATTTCATAATTCATAATTCATAATTCATAATTCAAATGTCTTTCCTCTTGAATTTACCGACTGATGCTCCTCCCTTACGGGTTCTGATTGTAGAAGATGACCCAATGATGCAATTAGGGTTGGAGCAATCTCTAATGGCTTATCCCCAATTAGAAATTATAGGACAAGCAGAAGATGGCTATTTAGGAGTGCAAGCTGCGCTGAAACAAAAACCAGATTTAGTGGTTATGGATATCGGGTTACCGCGTCTGGATGGGATTGCGGCGACACAGCAGATAAAGGCAGCACTTCCAGAAACTCATGTGGTGATGTTAACATCTCATCAAACAGATACAGAAATTATTGCTGCACTCTCAAGCGGTGCAGATGCTTATTGTATCAAAGGGGCAAGTGTAGAGCGACTGTTAAATGCGATCACAGCAGCAGTTGAAGGAGCAACTTACCTCGATCCCCAAATTGCTAGGCGAGTCATAGACAATCTTAAACCTCCTTCCCCAAGTGGAAACACAGCAAATTTGTCTCAGCGCGAGTTAGAGGTGTTGAGACTGATGGTGGAAGGCTACAGCAACCCAGAGATTGCGGAAAAACTTTATCTCAGCCCCAACACGATTAAAACTCATGTTCGAGGAATCATGAACAAACTTTCTGTTGATGACCGCGTACAAGCTGCTGTTGTTGCACTCCGCTCTGGATTGGTTTGAAAAAGGGTGTGGGGTGTGGGGAAGAATGCACCCTACACTCTACTTTGGGATGATGAGTTATGTGCCCGAAACTTGACAGAATCATACTATAAGGCGTCATGATGTCAAAGCCTTGCAAAGGATAACAGGGAATGATTCAATCTTGGATGGTGATAGGGGGCGTAACTTTACTGGTTGCGTTAGCAGCTAACTTCATTACTCCTGGCGATCGCAAATGGTTCAAGCGCTTACAAAGACCAAGATGGTTGACTTTTGAAGCAGCGATTCCAGTGATTTGGACTGTCATATTTATTTGTGGTGCATGGTCAGCTTATATTGTTTGGGAAAAGAACCCAGGAACTACCAGAACCTGGTGGCTCATGGGATTATATCTACTTCTAGAAATTATTACTATTGCTTACACTCCTGTAATGTTCAGACTCCGCAGCCTCAAAGTAGGTACGATAATCGGTGCTACGGGTTTCATTGAAGCTATCATCTTAGCAATTGCTGTTTTACCCGTCTCTGCTTGGGCTGTTGTGTTACTGATTCCCTATCTACTTTGGAGTCCCATTGGAACATATACCACTTGGGAGATGATGCACCTTAATCCTCAAGATGTGTAAAAAATCATGACACTTGAACAATACACAGTAGTTCAGCTTCTCACTAATCGTTACCAGGATAGAGGAGTTTTTGCTGAAGCCATAGGAGTCATTCTTGATGTATATGGTGATGAGGCTTATGAAGTTGAATTTTCTCGTGAAGACGGTACTACCATTGCTTGGTTTGCAGTTCAGCAAAATGAGGTTCAACCCTACACCCTAAATATTCTCACTTTCGATTGATTAAACTCATACTCTCAATTGTCACAATTACATATACATATTGACAAAGTTTACTAAAGGTGCGTTGACGATGATTAAATCATGGATGGTGATTGGAGCAGTCACCTTTTTGATTGAATTTGGAAGTTTTTTTATTACCCCGCGTGGTGTGAAGTGGTTTGCACAGCTAACTCGCCCCCGTTGGCTAGTTTTTGAACCTCTCATCCCATTTATTTGGACTTTTATCTTTATCTGTGGTGCGGCTTCTGCTAATATTGTTTGGCAAAAAAATCCAGGTAGTTTGACAAGCTGGCTATTCATGGCTCTGTATCTGGTGCTGGAAATTATCACCGTTTCTTACATACCTCTGATGTTAAAGTTCCGGAGTTTAAGAGCAGGTGAAATTATTGGTTCGGTTGGTGTTATCTTAGGCATACTACTGACAATATGTGTAGTCCCAATATCCAAGCTAGCAGCGCTCTTGCTCGTCCCATATTTAATTTGGAGTCCAGTCGGAACTTACACCACTGAGGAGTTAATCCAACTCAATCCTCAAGATGCATAGTTCTACCCAATACCCTTTCTCAACCCAAACGCCCGTAGCGTGCAACTAATGGTGGCTGTTCAGGATTAGCTTCGTTATTTAGCCAAGCCCACATTTGGTCGCCTAGAGAAAAATGCCACCACTCGCTCGGATTGCGTTTGAACCCTCCTTTTTCCAGGATATCACGCAATAATCGGCGATTAGCGTGGTACTGTTGTGCTTGGGGATCGAGAGAATTTGCGTAGTAATCGGGAAGCGATCGCTCTGACATTTCATCAATAGGTGAACCCATATTCACGATTTCACCGGTATCATCTACCAATGTCACATCTACAGCCGCACCCGTACTGTGGGGAGGGGGTGTTTTTTCATCCAAACTGGGTTCAGCCCAAATTTTATACACTGCGTCCCAAATAGCTTGACGTTGGTTTGGGGATAATTCTGCATCAGTGAAACCCTCGATCCTTAAGGCTTCAGCAAATGCATAATTAACCATAAACTGCTGTACCGCTACAGGGCGATAAGCATCAAAGATTTGAATGCGCCATTGAGGATGCAGCTGTTGAAGGTAGTTTTGGGCTGTTATCAAGCTGTCTACAACACTTTGTCGGAGAAAATAAGGAGAGCGATCGCCATAAGGCGCACCTAATTTCTCATATGGATGGGGAGTTTCCACAGCAAACAGTTCTAGAGGAATCTCCACCAACGGTTCATTACATTCTATGATAGGGATTTGGTGATAAGGTCTCATCAGTTTTTGCAATACGAAAAATCAAAGTCATTTTATATACTCCTGAAAGCTTACTCCTTCTGAGATGACGGTGTTGCTTCTGGTACAGGATCGTAACCACCTGGATGAAAGGGATGACAGCGTAGTATGCGGCGAATAGCCAACCAACTACCGCGCCACACTCCAAATCGTTCAATTGCTTGGATAGCGTACATAGAACAAGTTGGCTGAAAGCGACAGGTGGGAAGAAACATTGGTGAAATAAACATCCGGTAGAACCGAATCAGCCCAATCAATAAAAATTTCATTGCAGTACCCTAAATCTAATAAAGTAGTAATTAAAGGTAATATTTTCGATATAGTTGTATCTTTGCTAAGTTCATTCCTTAATTTAGAGTTCATTCCCACTCTGTGGCTACAAGTTGCTAGCGTTGCAGTTTGGGTATCCGTCATGTTGATTGTCGCAGGGTGGGTCAATCGCTTTCAAAGTAAAGACCCAGAGATTGTCAGGAAGATAGTCCACATTGGCACTGGTAATGTGATTTTACTGGCTTGGTGGCTAGATGTTCCTGCGATTATAGGTATTACGGCTTCGATTGTAGCGAGTGTAGCGACCTTATTGTCATACAAATTTCCCATTCTGCCTGGTATTAATAGTGTCGGACGCAAAAGTTTGGGGACATTTTTTTATTCTGCCAGTATTGGTGTGTTAATTGCTTGGTTCTGGACATTACAGCAACCCCAATATGCTGTTTTGGGAATTTTGATTATGACTTGGGGCGACGGACTCGCAGCCTTAATTGGTCAACGGTTTGGGAAACACCAATATAAAATCTTTGACAGACAGAAAAGCTGGGAAGGTTCCCTGACTATGACTGTTGTTAGTTTTGTCATCTGTAGCTTAATTTTTCTAGGTGTACAAGGTAACATCTGGCAAACTTGGGTAGTGTCTCTAGCAGTTGCTTTAGTTGCTACTGGGTTAGAAGTTGTTTCGTTTCTCGGTATTGACAATTTGACAGTTCCTATAGGAAGTGCTGCATTAGCTTTCTTTTTGAACCAACTCTTACTTATTTAAAAACCGCAAAGGCGTAGAGGACACAGAGATAGGAGTTTTCCTCGCCGCAACGTTCCTTTAATGGGCTTAGTTTCCACCCAACCAGAGCGATCAAGCTGCACAAATAGTTCTGGAGACGAGCAGGCGATCGCAATCTCACCAAAGCGCAAATTAGAGAAATACATCACCCTATTTGGAACTTAGAAACACCCCACACCGCATCGGTTACAACCCGGTATTAATCAAATAAACACCCCTACACCCCTACACCCCTGTGTTTCTGAAAAGCTAAGTGATTTGATTTGCGTCTAACCAGTTCTGTAAGTCCTCAATCGCTGTAAAATCTAACAAAGCTTCAGCAAGTGCTTCTAATTGAGTTGACGAAAGGGTTTGAATGCTTCGCGTAACTTCTTGTGGTAATTCTCCTACCCGTTTTTGTAGTAGCCGTAGGATAAGTAATTGTTCGCCTTCTAGCTTTCCTTCCAGCTTTCCTCGCTCGTAACCAATGCGCTCGCCTGTGGTAATGTAACTCATACTACGCTCCTGCTCAAATTGCTTGAATTCCTGCCAAAACTCTGCTTCCAATCCTTTTGGTAATATCATAATCCAATCGATAAATCGATATAGGTTCCGAATATCTGTTTCACTCCAGCCTAATTCATACAGTCGTCGAATCAAGCTGAATTTCCAAGTTTTACGTAATCCTGGCTTTTTCGTTGTCTGTTGCATCTTTAAATGTGCCATGACTACCGTTGCAAATGGATTGTCGCTGGCTTCTAGTTCTGCCCAACGGTTTTGGTAATCTAGAAGCTTGACGATTCCAAATTCAAACTTCAACCTGGTATCGGGATAATTATAACTATACTCAGTAGGTCGCCATGAAGAGTCTGGGTCGCACAAAATTGCCAAACTAATCACTGGTTTAGCAAATTTATCAAAAATCCGTAGATTGTAGGAAAACATCCTGAGTGCAAAGTTATCTTCTGGTTTTGCTTGGACTTCTACATGTATTAACAGCCAAATTTCTTGTCCTTGAAGTTGCCAAACTTTGACTAATTTATCTGCGTATCGCCGACCTTGAGAGGCTTGGCGTGCGATTTGCTGAAATTCCTTGTCTAAAAATTCATGGGGACGTTCCCAGTCAATTAATGCTGCGGTTTGAGGAAAGAAAAATTGTATAGCTTGGGGAAAATAGGCTTCTAAAACTTCTTTCCACGGCGAATCATTATCGGCTCTTTGTTTTGAGGAGGTCATGATGTGGTGATGGGATAGTACACTAGTTCTCGTCAAGGTTGTCAGGAATTATACCACTTCACCAAATCATGGCTACATCACCCGATTTGGAACTTAGGAACACCCCACACCGCATCGGCTACAATCCGGTATGAATGAAATCAACACTTCCTTGCCCCTACACCCCTGTGTTTCTCAAAAGCTAAGTGATTTGATTTGCGTCTAACCAGTTCCGTAAGTCCTCAATCGCTGTAAAATCTAACAAAGCTTCAGCAAGTGCTTCTAATTG
>JAWQFQ010000010.1:0-60800 GCA_035967975.1 Scytonema sp. PMC 1070.18 | reverse complement strand
GAGGAAAGAAAAATTGTATAGCTTGGGGAAAATAGGCTTCTAAAACTTCTTTCCAAGGTGAATCATTATCGGCTCTTCGTTTTGAGGAGGTCATGATGTGGTGATGGAATAGTACACTAGTTCTGATAAAGGTTGTCAGGAATTATACCACTTCACCAAATCATTGCTACATCACCCTGTTTGGAATTAGATAAGGGCGATCGCTTGATTGTCCCTTAGACATCCTGAAATCATCAATCAGCATATGCTTTTTCCAGCAGGGTTAGAGGGTCAGTCCAACGGCGAATTATTTGGGCTGGGGATACAGTACGCCTCTGTTCAATGATTGCCAAAGTTTCTAGCTGATTGAGACACTTCTGTAACACTTTGGTTTCTATTTTTGAAACAGCACTGAATAAAGTGAAGAAAATTTCAGCAAATATGATGATACTATAATCGAATCTTGCCGTTGCGAACTATTGTTCGCATATGCTATACATAGCAATAGGAACTAAAGTTGACCAGAAAAGCGCAACCAAAACAGATTATCATCTATGCCGATCCAGACGCTTATGAACCGTTTGTAGAGTGGATAGATAATCTACGGGTCGGCAAGGAGCGCGGCGCATCCTGCAACGCCTACGCCGCCTTGAACAAGGCAATTACGGCGATGTTGCGCCTATAGGCGATGGTCTAAGCGAGTTGCGAATGTTCTTTGGTCCTGGCTATCGCGTTTATTTTGGCGAAGATGCTGAAAACCTTGTTGTCATATTGTGTGGAGGGGACAAAAGTACACAGGAGCAGGACATTGAGGAAGCCAAAGCTTACTGGAGGGAGTACCTTAGCCGTGAGAAAATTGAGAACACTTGATGAATTTGAAGAAGATTACTTCCGCAGACACCCAGAAGAAATCGACGGTTATTTAACCGAAATTTTTCAGGAATACGCAAACGACAATGATTCCGGTGCGTTGCTGGCATCCTTACGCGTCATTGCCCGTGTTCGAGGGATTAGTGAGATAGCTGAGAAAACAGGCATGACACGCCGGGGATTACAAAAAGCCTTATCCATAAATGGGAACCCACGCCTTGAAAGCGTCAATTCCATCATGAAGGCAATGGGATATTATCTCACACCGCAAAAAATAACCCCTCCAGTAGCAGAATAGCATTTAATTGTAAGGTTCTTGTCGAATTTCTGAGCGTGAAAGAACCGTAGAATCTCGTGCGTAATATTTTTGTAAAGCTGTTTCAGCCAATTGTTGCAGTTCAATTTTGTCTTGGTCAGTAAGGTTTTTCCAGAGAGGTTTTGCAAACTGTAAAATCGTCATTTCCTTGAGACGTAGCACAAATTGACGACGCTCAAACTTTTCAAAGGGTTTTGTCATCATAATCGCTTCAATCTCGCTGTCTGAAAGTTCTGCAACACGAGACATCTGTTTGCGATCGCCTTCCACAACTAACCCCTGCTCCAGTCTTTGAAGATAAAAGTCACGAAAAAAGGCAGTTAATTCTGTTATCTTCACCCGACCATTTGCATCTGCAAGCCTCAGCAACCCAAGTAACAAAATAGGTTTGTAGGAAGTATTCATGTCCATTTTCCGTACAAACTCAAAAAAGCGTTCTTTGATATTTTCTTTGGTGATGGGAGTAATATTAAATGTTGTGCGAATTTCATCCAGGCGGTCTTTTTTAAAGTAGTGATAGACCCGATTACCCAATTCAATTGTATGGTTTGGAGTAATACGCCCAGATTCCACCCAGTGTCTAACAACACCTTCGCCAATTCCCAATGCTGCTTCTAACTCACTGGCTTGATACATATCTTTAACTTCATCTTGCCAGCGAAAAATATCAATCAGCTCATAGCGATCCACCCATAAATTGAGCGACAGCATGACGACTGGCTTTTCTCCCTTAGCAAGCTGTTGTTCTTCTTGCTCAATCATTTCAGGAGGCGCAGCAACTAATCCACCAGGGCGATATGAACTTTTGCCAAACAAGCGGTGGGCGTTCATTGCTTGAGCATAACGGATGGTATTGTCAATAAAATCAAAAACTAGCAAATACTCTTTACCAGACGCAGGACGAGTTCCACGCCCTAATTGCTGAACATAGACTACTTTACTCAAGGTTGGACGTGCCATCAACAGCACCTCGGTTTCTGGAGAATCCCAACCCTCGTTGAGAATATCGCAAGCACAGAGAACTTGTATTTCCCCTTCCTGGTAAGCCTTGAGAACATCTTGTCTTTGGTTTTGTCTGATGCGTCCGGAAACGTGAGCAGCTTTGATACCACGTCTGTTAAATTCATCAGCCATCCGTTCTGCGTGTCCGACATCAATACAGAAACACACGGCGCGTTTCCCTAAAGCATGGTTCACATAGGTTTCTGCAATCAATGTATCTCGACTAGGAACAAAGAGATACTGACCTAAATCGCTACTACGGTAATCGACTCCGTTGAAGCGAATTTTTGTGAGATCGATGTTAGTCTTAACTCTGACACAACGAATCGGGACTAATAAACCACGAGCGATCGCATCTTCCAATTCCAACCGATGAGCGGTGTTTTGAAATATCTCAATCAACGATTGACCATCATGTCTTTCTGGTGTAGCCGTCAATCCCAAGATAAATTTAGCTTTAAAATAACCAATAACTTTTCGATAGGTTTCTGCTGCAGCATGATGAGCTTCATCAACAATAATATAGCCAAACTCACGCTCATCAAAATTTGTGAGAGAAGCTGCCATTGCCTGAATAGTTGACAGAACAACCTGCGTATTTGGTTTTCCCTGGCTTTGGCGATAGATTGCCGAACTTACATCACCCCAAATCTCTGCAAATCTTGCTTGAGTCTGAGACAAAAGAGGCGTTCTGTGAGCCAAATATAATGTTCTCAAACCTAAATTGCAAGCATCAGATAAAGCAACATGGGTTTTCCCTGTCCCTGTGGCATGAGTCAGCAATGCAATAGTTTTTCCCTGATTTCTTAACTCCTGGAGTTGTTGTAATGCATCAGATTGATGTTCGCGCAAAGAGATTTCACTTGCTTCTTGACGAGGTAGAAAACCATCCAAAGTTCCCTGTACGATTTCACGCTCAAGAAACAGCAACAATTGTTCTTTAATCTTCTCTCTATTAATTGCTAGCTGAACATCTGTCCATCGATAAACTTTCCATCCTTGATATACAAGGCTATTGTTCAGCTTGTACCAAACGATAGCGCACTTCTAATCTCGCTACGCCATCAGTTTGCAACTCAGGGGCACTTGTTTGAATTTTCTTTAATGCAGCAAATTCTCTCGATCTAATTCGCAATATATCTAACTTAGCTGCACATAGTATAATTAAAGGCTTACCATCAGTTGTAGTAGCAGGGACATGAGTTGGTTCAGCGTCATCCATCCAGTAACCAACCAAACCATCACAATCATTGCTAGAACATTCCAATTCCTTTAAATTCTCTGAACTGTCAATGTAGCGACGTTCAAAGTAACGGATTGTACCCGTTTTATAGCTATGACGCTGGGCGACGACTGGTGAAAGGGGACGGATGTGAGAAAGAAGGTTGACTAAAGACGATCTATCACTATTTATAGTAGTGGTGAGTTCCGTATCTACATTAAAGTCAGACCCCTGCCAAATTCTGAGTTCATCTAATTGCCGACGATAAGTAATAATACCTTTTTGCTGGAGATGCTCAATGACTTGTTCCCAATAGTTTTTGGCACTATCAGAGGGATCGTCACACATGGCTAACGTAACCAAGTTGCGAGTTGCCCTTATAGGACTTGTTGTGGTCACGAGATTAAGAATACCAATAGTTTTCAAAACCCGCAAACTATCCTCAGAATCTGAACGTTTACTGACATCAGCAATCAAATTCTGAATTTCTACCCATCGCTGGAGATTTGGGCGAGAAGCAAAACCTGTCCCCACTGCTTCAATAAAGTAATCGTAAACTCGATCCAGCTTTAGGGTTGGTAAAACATCCCCCTCAACTTTTGTTTCCTTTAGAAAATTTCTAAAAGAATATGGTTCAGCACTGGTGAGAAATGTAAATAATGAGCGGTCATGTTGAGCATATCGAGTGCATAACGTAGGTAAAACCAATGCTGTGATGGGATGCAAAGGATAAGTATCGAATAGCAATGCTGGTGTATAGTCAGCTTTGATATCACTAGGCAAACTATCAAACCATTCCTCTGCTCGATTTTGGACTCCACGCTGAAGCCCTTCTGCACCAGAACGGTCAATTGCTTGACAAATTAACCGCATCATTTGTGCTGCTGAGTCTTGAAAAGGAACATCTTCAAATCTGCCCTGAATCTTCGCCCATTCGTTACGCTGTACAGACGCTAATTTCTCACTATAGTCTGCAAATGCTTGGTGTAAAACACCTACTGTATAGACTTTATATCCCTTGTCAATGGAAAGTTCAGCTAATTGCTGTAGTAGATATAAATCTTCAGCACCTTGGTTTTGGACAGCAAATTCTAAATTTTTACCTAATTCATCAATAATCAGTAGAACATCTGTTTCAGCAGCTAAAGCCAACTCCTTAACCAGATTCGGAATTTCCCGACTGTCTACCTTCTCTCCTTCAAGAACTTGTGTACCAAGGTCTACCAGTTTTCTAGCTACATTAAGTTTACCCCGTTTTTGAGGTGACCAAAAATCGCCAAAATCCGAGGGGCGATCGTCTTCCAGCACTTTAAACGCATTACACCAGTAACGAATAGAACTCACCATGTTCTTCCCCACCCCCAGCCGCACAGGAGCATCTTCCCGCAAGAAGATACCTGAATCCTTCACCGCCGCATCAAAACCCTTTTTTATCCAACCAAACCGGGGGTGAAAAGTTTCATGACGAGCAAAAACAGGATTAACGGGATTAACGTCAACGACTTGTTGTCCAACATCTCCATTTAATTCAAGACTAATTTGCCTTACCATAAGTTCTTACAAATATACAGAGCGAATAGTAAAAAAGATAAAAAATGTAATTAATATGGGAATATCCATATTGAGAGTCATTTTGCTCCAATAAGCTCTTTATAGTTAAGTCATTTAATCTTGTAATGTCAACATCTCAAAAAAATTGGAGGCAACCAACTTAACCGAGAAGTCCAAACTCCTTAGTATACATGAACTAATCGTGATTAAGCCAGTCCGTTTACCTACACTACTGTACTCAAGGTTAGACACACCATCAACAGCACCCTTGGAGCGATTCCAGATTCATCTGCGTTTATCCGCGTTCATCTGCGGTTCCCTAAATCTTTGATGTACTACACTAGTCCCAACAACTGTTGAAATTCAATACGGCTCAGTTCAGGGTTGCGAGGGGCATAGAAACCCGGTATCTTTGAGATACCGGGTTTCTAGAACCTGCTCCGTGAATTTTGGCAAGTTTCTTGAAAGAACGCTTAAAATTATCCGATTCTTCAATCAAGCAGGGAGTTGAGCCAGTCACGCACTTCTCCTTTATTAATGCGAGTTGAGGATAGGTTCGTCAAAGCATCTTTCAAAACTTCTGACATAACTGGCTCATATGCTGGGTTATCACGCTCTATGATATCTAGCTTTTGATGACCCAATGCTCGGATGACTTCATCAAATAATGGCTCATCATACAACGCTAAATGCAAGCATTGTGTACAATGGAGGAGCTTTTGAACCTTCATATTGGTCATTTCAGCTTCTATGCCATCTTCATAAGCTCTCACAATGAAGTAGCGAGCCACATTGAGACAGTCGATCATAGCTTAGACACGCAAATAAAATCTAGGTTTTCAATGTACCAAGTTTCAAGGCAAATAAACATATATATTATAATTTAATTTTTGTTGATAAAACATCTGTACCAAAATATTGGGGAGAAGATGTCCCGATCGCCAACGGTGCCATCCTTTGTTGAGAAGCATTCACTTGTCAACTTTCTAAAGGAACTTAAAATGATTGATATTGGACTGACACATATCGCTCTACCTGTTTCAAATCTTGAACAAAGTATTGAATTCTACGCCATTTATGCTGAAATGGAAGTTATACATCGTCGCATAGATGCAGACACAGGAGTTGCAGTCGCTTGGCTCACGGACTATACACGACCATTTGCGCTCGTTCTAATTCAAACAGAGTTAGTGCGTTCGGTTCTCTCTCCATTCGCACATCTTGGAATTGGCTGTAAGAGTCGTGAAGCGATGGACGCTTTGTGTGATAAGGCTCGTCAAGCAGGAATACTGGTAGACGAACCCAAAGATTCTGGGTATCCAGTTGGATATTGGGCATTTTTGCGAGATCCTGATGGTCACACGTTGGAACTATCCTACGGTCAGGAGATTGGTCTCACAGTGAACCAGGAAAATGTATAGTAGCTTTTTGAATCAGTACCTTAGTCGTGAGAAAATTGAGAACACTTGATCAACACATCCCCCGATCAATGAAACAAACACTCTTTTCCTTCCCCTACACCCCACACCCTTACACCCCTACACCCCTCTATTTAACACTTCATCTCAACCAAAGAACCAAAAACCTGAGCTTTCCGCAAATCTATCATGAGACGTTGGGCTTGGTGTTTGTAGAGTGGCAAAGGCAATGTTCCTGGTAAATTGTTCATCAAGTGTCTGGCTGTGTGAAGGCTGCATCCTGAAATGCGGACAATCACATTAGCTCCCTCAAACTGAGCCTCTTCCGTGAAAGCTCTAGTAATATGTACCTGCCAGTTTTTTAAAGCCAATCTGAGATCGCCCTGTTCAACCCTCTGCAATCCTTGACTTGTAGCTAACACAACCATGCGATCGCCCACACTTAAACGAATCTCCTCAGAAGGCATCAGCTTGGGAGTTTCCGCATCCTTTTGGTGGAGAATAGGAACAACTCCATAACCGTAAGCAACTTCAGATAACAATAAACCATTCAGGGTATCACCAGCTTCTATTTGGTATTCCGTCACCAGAATGGTTTTGCCATCAATGCGAAACAAATGGGTAATATTTTCCCCAAATGCTGCCCCTGCAAACACTTCAGCCGCCACAGCATTGACGCACAGAATTTGAGCACTAGGCAACAATTCTGCCAAACTATCACCTAAGCCCGGTCCGGTAGTACGGATAACCAAATTGCTGCGTGGATTGACATCATAAGACATCAAACTAATTTCCAAATTCAGCATTTCATCATCCGTCGTCACAACAACACTTTTTGCTCTCTCAAGATTTGCTTGAGCAAGCGCTCCCCTCAAAGAACCACTCAGAAGTGGCGTATCTGGAAGGATTGACATATCTAAATCTGAATTGGAAGTAATACCAACAAGAGGCTGCTTGAATTCTTGTAACATTTCTGCCACACTCTGACCAATCCGACCCAGTCCTACCACAACGACATGATTTTTTTGAGGAATTGGTGGACGCCGCTTGCTTAATTGAAATCTAGCCGCTAAGAGTCTTTCTGTCAGAAAACTATAGAATACTCCTACCAGAACAGTACCGCTGATTGTCATTCCCAAACTAATAAACCGCAACCAAAGAGGAACCGGTTGTGAAAAGTCAAATCCTCCAAATAAATCGTTAAATCCTCCTAAAAGGAGCATAATAGAGGTGAAAAAAGCTTCTATTATACTCATTTTAGGATAGATTAACCGATAGAAAATAGTTCCTAATAGCAATAAAAAACCTATAATAGATGCAGAAATAATCCCTACTTGCCGGAGACGATTTTCGTTAGAACTCTGGACATACTCAGCTAGTTTTTGCTTAAATTTTCCCCAGTTAAATCGTTTAATTTTGCTTAATACATACCCTAAGTTCCAAGTCTTTCTTTTTTGTTTTTCTAATTCGGCAGTATTTAACTTTGTTGTCTCAAGATAAATAACTGTATCTTCAGGCATCAAACGCGCATCTAGTTCCCATTCATAAAAAGATGTGAAGGCATCAGTATCAGAGGTGTAATGGAGAATGCGACGGTTATGAGTGTTTAGCTCATATAATAATCGGTTACCACACCAACTGTCTGTTGATAACAATTTGCGTTTTACAACTTGCAGCCACTGTCCTTCTAAATTAAACAATCCTAATTTTTCCGTACCAAGAGCAGCAAGAGCAAAAGCAGGCGCGGGTAGCTGAGTCGGTTCAAAGGCTATAAAATTCTTTAAATGGTCACTCAGTAATTGATTGAGGTTTTCTTTTGATGAACGGACAACTAAACGAGTGTCTGGATTCAGTTTTCGGAGTGCGATCGCAGTCTCTGCATTAACTTGCTCATAACTCGTCACTATAACCGCCGCTCGACATTCAGAGATTCGAGCTTTTTCCAAAACACCAGGAAGGCGACAGTCACCAATAATTAAATCGTCTAGTAAATTTGGAAGGTCAGGAATTTCCCACTCATCTGGTAGCCTTTTATCAATAGCAATCACACTCACCTCAAATAGCTTGAGAGCAACGACACAATGTTGTCCCAAACTACCCAGCCCACAAACCAAAAACTGATTTAAAGGCACTTCGGTGTTTGCCTCATAAGAAACATGGGGTGTAGGGTGTGGGGTGTGGGGTGTAGGGGGGAGGAGTGTTTATTTCATTCATAGCGGGTTGCAGATGCTGGCTGTGGGGCGCTCTTAATGAAATAACATTATATCACTTCTTCAAAAGGGTGTAGGGGAGCCAGCGTCGTGGGCGGGTTCCTCGACAATCGCGCAAGTGGTGTTGTAGCAATACTACGTAAGTTTTGGATGGTCAGTCGTTCACGGGCGAGGACGCCCGTACCACAAGAAGTTTTTGACGACTTTTTTATTTGAAACTCACGTTAATTGTAAAAATTTCCAAATTTTGATTGCCTTTAGAAACTCACTTCTTGGATTCTCAAAAAATGCACCTCATACTACTGATATTAATTATAGGAATTTCCAAATCTTGCCAATAGGTCTTCACGAGACAAACTTGACAACTGAAGTAACAGCTGAGCAAATTCCTCTGGCGGTAGTTCGAGTAAAGCATCTATGACAGAAGATAATTCCTCATCTACAGCACCAAACTTGACTTTTAGTAGGTTTTCCAGAACTAAACGCTGTCCCTCTTGTCGTCCCTCTTGTCGTCCTTGTTGTCGTCCCTCTTGTTGTCCTTGTTGTCGAGAAGCTTCTAAGCGTTCTAAGTAAATCGGTGATAAGTTCATGAGTAACTCCTGGTCTTCTTGTGTGAATGGTGGCTGTAGTTCTATCCTGACACGCCAATTCGCTACTAGTTCTTGTACGTTTTGACGCAACTGATTTGTTTCGGGTAATGCTAATAATTCTGCAATTGCTTGACGTTGTGTTTCGCCTTTGCCCAATATCCTCAATAACAATGTCTGTGGTATTGTTGGTAATTGATTAATGGCAACTACCGCTGTTTTCAACGATTCCGCTAGGAAGTATACTCCCGGTAACCAATCGTCTAGCTGTAATGTCGCACCAAAACTATTGAGCAAATTCAAGGAAGCAGAAGTGGTTAAAATCCATAGGTGTGGTAAATCGTCTTCTGGTAAAGGTGTATTTTCTCGTCTGGCTTTGCGTTGTAATTCTCCACAAATAGAAAATAGCTTGAGCATACAGTTGCGTAGTTCGGTTTTACTCGGTTGATTGCGAAACGGTTCGAGTAAACAATCTTTTTTTGCAATTCTACCTAGTAAGCCTAAATTTTGTAGTTCTGTTGACGGTGAAGCTGCTGGTGCAAATAACACATCGACAAATCGGACTTCATCAATCACTTCACGAGTCACTTCCACCAGTCCATATGGAGATAGCAATTCTTCTAAATACTGTTTGGCAAACTGGTCATGCGGTTGTCGGGTCATTGTTTTGTTTATACCTGGTTTTCAACATTGCCTTTCAGCGGCAAAATCTCCAATTTAGGAAGAACGCACCCGTTGTTTTTTATATACTGCCAAAAATATAATAGTTTTTATGACTATGTAAATTAGTAGATATACGGTAAAATTTTCTACGCGATCGCACCATGATGTTTGACTTTTGTCCAAAAGAGTACTAATGTACTTGAGAAAGGACAGCTAAATTTATTTAACAGTCAGTTATGAACTACACACACCAGAATTTATTTAAGCGCAACGCCTGATATCATGTCCGCTAAATGACTTGTAAAATAATTTGCTTGTAGTTGGCATGCGCTAAAGCGCAACTACGGACATAGTGTAAGTTTTTACCCGAACATGATCGGACGCCCTTATATCCCACACCCTATCCTGTATGGCAAAATCGCGAAAACTTGAAGAAACGTTATCTACTCTCGCTCAGATTAGAGATAATCCTACGAGTGAGGAGGCGATCGCAATCCTGTGTCAAGTCCTCAAAAGCAAATATTCTGTTGCGGTTGCTCAAGCAGCAAAAATGGTTGGAGAGTTTGCGATCGCTCAACTGATAAGCGAACTGGTAGCAGCTTTTGCTCGAATGATGGTCAAGCCCGTGCAAACAGATCCGGGTTGTCTTGCTAAAAAGGAAATTGCAGAAACGCTTTACCGTCTGGAGTACAGTGATGAGAGCCTCTTTCTTGAGGGAATTCATCATGTACAGATGGAACCTGTTTGGGGTGGAACGGAAGATACAGCTGCAATTCTGCGTGGCGTATGTGCTTTAGGTTTGGTAAGAATGAACTACCCAGAGGTGATGAATGAACTCGCAGATTTGCTAGCTGACCCAAAACCAGAAGCACGGGTAGGTGCGGCGAAGGCGATCGCATACACTGGTAACTCACAAGGTGTACCATTACTTCGTTTGAAAGTCCGTATGGGCGATAAAGCGCCTCAAGTTCTTTCGGAGTGTTTCACGGCGCTATTGCAACTGGCTCCTACTCAATCACTTCCATTGGTTGCTAGTTTTCTGGATAACCCAGAGGAGCAAGTCTGCGAACTAGCAGCACTAGCATTGGGTGAATCAAGATTATATGAAGCATTTCATACTTTAAAAACCTGGTGGGAACGCACAAGAAATGCAGAACTCCGCCGGACTGGACTACTTGCGATCGCCATGCTGCGACATGATGAAGCTTTTGAGTTTCTTATATCACTCATTCATGATGACAAGAGTACGGATGCAAAGGACGCGATCGCAGCATTAAGTCTTTATCGAGAGGATGAGGAATTGTGGCGACGAGTCCAACAGAAGTATGAAGGATGAAGTCGCTGTAGTATAAAACCAAAGGGTTTTAGATAAAAGTTTTGCCCTTCATACTTTATCTTTCTTAACGTAGGTAGCAATTTCCGAAAATGCTGGTAACGCTCCCCGACAAAAAGGAGGAAAACTTAAAAATCCATGTATCATCCCAGTATACTTTGTAAACTGAACTTGATTACCGAATTCCCTCAATCGTTGTGCATACGCCTGACCTTCGTCACAGAGTGGATCGTACTCTGCTGTGATGATCAAAGCAGGAGGGAGATTGCTGAGATCCTTAGCTAGCAGGGGAGAAAAATAAGGTTCCAAGCGATCGCTTTCATTGCGAGTATAATAATTTACATAAAAATGCATTAATGATTTTGTCAAAATAGGTGCGTTGGCATTCCGCTCTACCGAAGGCTGACTCATAGTACCATCTATCTCTGGATAAATCAGAATTTGTCGGGCGATCGCCCCAGACTCCCCCCGATCCCGCGCCATTAAACACACTGAGGTCGCCAAATTTCCACCTGCACTATCACCCATCACCATCAGCTGGCGTATGTCTGTACCCAAATCAGTTTTATGTTGAACAATCCAAGTGAATACATCATAGCAATCTTCCAATGCAGTTGGATACTTAAACCAAGGAGCTAACCGATAACGCACAGCAACCACCAACCCACCCGTATCTCTTGCAATGCGACGACACATCAAATCATGAGTTTGAAAGTTTCCATACACCCAACCCCCACCATGAAAAAACAAAATTAACGTTCTTATCTGTTCAGTTGAAGGATAATAAAGTCGAATGGGAATTTCTCCATGCCGACCATTGATTGTTCGCTGAGTCACTTGCGGTAATGAAATTCGTTTTCCACCCAAAACCCTTTGGACAATTGCAGGAATTGAGGTTTCTTGAAGTTGACGTAGCTCCGCAAGGCTCAATTGGTCAATTGGTTTGCTAAAGCGCAACAATCTATCCAGTAGTCGAATTTTCCAGTCGAGATTGCGTTTGTTCATTTACCTAGGGAATAGCAAAAAACAAATTATCCCATCTTGTGGGACGCCAGAGAAGTTGCAAGGAGGGTCAGCTCATAATCCAAATAGTACGATGTGAAGACGAAACCTAATTAGGACAGGAGTGTTGGGTGTAGTGTTAGTAGAGATGGGCACAGAAACCCGGTATCTTGGAGATACCGGGTTTCTAAATAACTGCTTCACACCAACTGTATTACCCTACACCCCAACTAGCAATTCAGCCACTCGATCTGCCAACGTTAAGGCGTCGAAAGGTTTAGTGATAACTCCCGTTACCCCTAGTTTTGCAAATTGATCTTGTTCTTCCAACTGGGTTTTGGCGGTTAGTAAAATGACGGGAATAGATTGAGTAACAGGGTTTTGCTGTAAAGAACGAAACAGAGTGATACCATCCATTTCCGGCATCATAACATCAAGTAGTATTGCATCTGGTTTTTCTGTCTCTGCTTTGAGCAACCCTTCTTGTGCTGTTCCTGCAGTGTGAACTTCCCAATCTCCCATAATTTCTAAACATGTTTGCACCACTTCTGTGAGACGTTCTTCATCATCTATGAGTAAAATTCGCCTTGACATGACTGATTAGTTGCTCTTTTCAATTTTTCTAATTTGTAAAATACAATACTACTACTTTAGGAGGATAGTGTTAAGCGCTCATACCAAAACACATAAAAATTTCTTTCCCCTACACCCTTACACCCTTACCCCCCTACACCCCTCTTTCCAGTGGTAAAGTAAAATAGAAACTACTCCCTTGTCCCAAAACGCTTTCCACCCAAATATGTCCGCCGTGTTGCTCTACAATACATCGGCAGATGGCTAATCCCAAGCCTGTTCCTCCCCTAGTGCGAGAATCTGAGGCATCAACTTGCTGAAAACGCCCAAAAATGCTTTCTCTTTTATCCTCTGGAATACCTCTTCCCCAGTCTTGGACTTGAAACATGACACAGGTAGTGTCTTGAGACACTTTGGCAGTTAACTGAACATTACCTCCAGAAGATGAAAATTTAATGGCATTACTCAGTAGATTTACGAGAGTTTGATGGATACGATCTGAATCAGCTAATACTTGTACTGATAAGGGAGTTGTGTTCAGTGTAATTTTGGATTCCTCAGCAAGCGATCGCACAGATTCTATAGATTGCAACATGAGGGTTGCGGTGTCACACCTACTTTTGTGTAGAGGAATTTTTCCTGACTCTAGTCGTTCTAAATCCAAAATATCGCTGACCAAACGAGTTAAACGTTCAGTTTCAATCGTCGCGATCTCCAACATTCGTTGTGTTTTTTCAGGGGTAAGTTTTCCGGAGGTGAGTAACCCTAAAGACCCACGAATTGAGGTCAGTGGTGTTCGCAATTCGTGGCTGACAATGGAGATAAACTCGTTTTTCATCTTTTCCACTTGCTTGAGATCGCTAATGTCTCTCCCTTCTGGAATCAGCAATATAACATTTCCGATTTCATCTTTTACGGGTTTGAGAGAAAAGTCAACTGTTTTCACCGTATTTCCCGCCCCAATCACGTCCACTTCATAACGCACAAATTCACCCTCAGCCGCACGAGTGATTGCATCTTTTAATTGATTTTGAGTTTTAGTTGAAATTGTCCACCATCGCGCTTCCCAAAAGGGACGACCAATAATATCCGAGTGGTTGATCCCTGCAAAATCCAGTGCTGTTTGATTGGCTTCCAAAAGCGTACCATCTGGCTTGAGTAAACCAGTGAATTGAAAGGTGCGATCAAAGATAGCCCGAAACCGTCTTTCGTTTTCCTGTAATGCTTGTTCTGCCTTTTTGCGCTGAGTGATATCTTGGGTTTGGGCAATAAAGTACAGTGGTTGACCCTCTGCATCTCTTACCAAGGATACACTTAACAAAATCCACACGATATGTCCCAACTTGTGGATATACCTCTTTTCCATTTCATAGTAACGAATTTCCCCATCTAGCATTTTTTGTACGTAGTTCAAATCAATATCTAGGTCATCTGGATGGGTAATTGCTTGAAAAGAGGAAGCTAGCAATTCAGCTTCAGAATACCCTACAATTTCACATAAAGAGTGATTGACTCGCAGCCAACGTCTATCAGGAGCTACTAAAGACATCCCAATAGCAGCATTCTCAAAAGCACTGCGGAATCGTTCCTCGCTTTCTTGCAGCAAAACTTCTGTCCGTTTGCGTTCGGCGAGTTCGGCTTGGAGTCGCATATTTGTTGTCTTTAATTCAGCAACCCTTGTGGCTACTTCTGATTTTAAGCGATCGCGGGCTTGCTGTAGTTCTTCTTCTATCTTTTTACGTTCGGTAATATTTCGATAATTTAAGCAATTGTATATTAAATACAAAAGTGCTAAATTCAAGCTGAAACTAACCAATGTAAAAATCAAAACGATGTGCATTTGTATAGTTTGTCACCCTTAATAACGAAGTGACCATTAATAAGTGAAAAAATTTACATTTTTTTATTTTTCGATGCTCTCCCTGTTTCCCGTCCTTCTTAAGATATTTTATTCTGCGCCTAACACTTGATTTTTTCCCATTGTCTTAGCTTGAGACACCGCATTATCAGCAGCTCGATAAAGTGCTTGCAGGTCAGCACCATCTGTAGGATACTCTGCAACTCCCACGCTCAGGGTGACATGAAATTTTCTACTATTAGCATCAGTAAACTCTTGCTGATTCCAGATTGTTAAAAATCTTGTTAGCAATTTCACACCTTGTTCTCGCTGCACGCCATACAAACCAAGAATAAACTCCTCTCCACCCCAACGAGCAATCTCATCCGACAACCTAAAAGAATGCCTTAAAAGTTTCCCCATGCTGCTCAGTACTCTATCCCCAACATCATAACCGTATTGATCGTTGATATACTTAAGGTGGTCTAAGTCTAAGATAACAAAACAAAATGGTTGGTTTTGGCGTTCTGCTAAGTATA
Organism: Scytonema sp. PMC 1070.18; assembly: GCA_035967975.1. Lineage (GTDB taxonomy): Bacteria > Cyanobacteriota > Cyanobacteriia > Cyanobacteriales > Nostocaceae > Scytonema. Next base: position 45,698 of record JAWQFQ010000010.1, on the reverse strand, counting down.
GCAAATTATTGAGCTGTTGGATAGATTTGCGTCGATTAGTGACCCCAGTCAATGGGTCTATTTCAGACAATTCGCGCAACATTTTTGTTCGCTCTAACCGATTAAAAATACGAGCAATGAGTTCGGGTCCTATAATCGGTTTTTGAATATAATCATCTGCACCTGCTGTAAATACCTGATACACTGTTTCTTGATCCTGATGAGCAGATAAACACAGTATGGGTAGTAGACTCCACTGGGGATCGTTACGTACCACCTGGCAAAGTTCAATCCCGTTAAAGTCAGGCATTTTTATATCTAGAATCAGCATATCTGGAACTGAGGTTTCCAATACCTGCCAAAACTTTTGGGGTTCAGATAGAGTGGTAACATGAAGTCCCCAAGGAGATAGTAACATAGATACAGCAGTGAGAACCGTTGGGTCGTCATCCACAACCATCAATCTGGCTTCTGGGGGCTTCTGATGACTGAGTTTTTGATAAGCTACGTTCAGTATTTCATTAGCACAAAGCGATTTGTTGACAAAGGCTTGACCCCCCAAACGAGCAACTGCTAGTCTGTCTGACAAACTTCCTTGCCCGGTTAAAACAATGACCGGAATATCTGTGTTTTGTTCCCTAATTTCTGCTAAGAAAGTTAATCCAGTTTCGGCACTATCAGCAAATTTTAGACCCAGTAGAATAATATCGGGCGGGTTGGAAGCGATCGCCTGCTTAGCTGCTGACAGAGTCGTGACTGCATCTACCTGAAAGCCCCATGCGGTTGCCTCCAGATTGATTTTGTCTATCAATTCCACATCATCATCTACAATGAGTATAGAAGCATATTGAACTTCACAAACAATAGAAGGAGAGTTTGTGGTGGGAGAATTTTCTAGTTCTTGTTGCAGGAAGCTTACCAAATCCAATAAACTTTTGACTTGAACCTGGTCTAATTTTGCTATCTGAAGCAATTTTTCAATTTCCCTAGCCAATCTTGAACCTTCAGTAAAGCCAAAAGACCCCAATGCTCCTGCTAATTTGTGTGCGACCTGCTTTGCTTGTTGTTGTATCTTAGCTTCTACAGTCCCTGCTGCTAAAGCATGGCTCACCTGTAATAACAATGCGACTTCTTCAATAAAGCTCTTCTTGTACCGTTCCCAAAGTTTGGTCAGTGATGCAACTAGCTGACACTCCGCTTGCTGTCGGCTTGTTTCTGTTGGTTGTGAAGATATGCTTGCAGACATAGCATTTTCATTCTCAGATAAGGACTTGAGCCGATACCCAAAACCATAGATTGTCTCAATGAAATCTGCACAGACACCAACAGCTTTTAACTTTTGCCTAAGCCCTTTAATATGGGTTTTAACGGCATCCTCTCCTGGATATTCTGGGCTAGACCAAAGATGTTCTAAAATTGCACTTCTACTAAAAATTCGATGGGGGTTTCGTAGAAAAAGCTCTAGTAACTGATACTCTTTGGTCGTCAACCGCAGAAATTTTCCATCATACGTCACTATACTGTTGTTATATTCTAGTTGCAACTTTCCCCATGTCAAGACGTTTGCTACACCGGAACCTTGAGGTCGTCTGAGTAAAGCGTGAATGCGGGCGATAAGTTCTGATATATTGAAGGGCTTAATCATGTAATCATCTGCACCTGCATTTAAGCCCATGACTTTATCAAGGTTGCTATCTTTTGCAGTTAATAGCATGATGGGTATTTGATAGTTTTGAGAACGCAGTTGACGACAAACACTGATACCATCCAGTTCGGGTAACATAATGTCTAACACAATGAGGTCATATTCAAACTTCTGTACCAGTTGCAGAACTTCTTGACCATTGGTCACTTTGTTGACAATGTAATTGTGAGCATTCAATGCTTTTGCGATCATAGTAGCAGTGATTTCGTCATCCTCCACTATCAAAACTTTCATCGGACTTCCCCTTGAAATTGTCGGTCAATAAGTGGTTAGTGGTTAGTGGTTAGTGGTTAGTGGTTAGTAGTTATAGCATTTTCTAGTCTACTGCTGAGGTACAAATTTATCTGTGTGTATCGGCGGTTGATTCTTTCTTCGGAGTACCTCAAGAACTCGGAAATATCTATAGGAGTTAGTTAACCAGTTTCCTGCAGGTATCATCTCATACACTATATTACCCTACACCCCACACCCCTATCTATTAACCACTATCCACTAACTACTAACAACCTATACTAAGTTCAATTCACTACTTGGCTCCCGTGACTGCGGGGGTCATCTTGATTGGTAGTGGGTGCAACAGGTGCTTTGAACAGGGAAACTTTACCAGTAGCTTGTGCGTAGGGTAAAGAGGAACCAGCAACTAGGGCTTCTATATTACTTGCTAATACGGTGCGGGGTTGGTCGCCGATCGCTTGAGCAATAGGTTCTCCATCTGGGTTCAGATACACAAAATGGGGAATGCCATCCACCCGATACTTTAGCATTTCCGGTAACCATTTGGTATTGTCTACATTTAGCATGACAAAATTTACCTTATCAGTATACTGCTGTTCTAGTTCTGCAATATCTGGTGCCATTTTTTGGCAAACAGTACACCAGTCTGCATAAAACTCCATCAGTGATGGCTTACCGTTTGTCAAAGCAACTTCTAAAGGTGTAGACTGGGCGTCTAACTGACTCAAGGATGCAGAGGTTGTCTCGGTTCGCAGTCCCACAAGTAGCGCAACGCTGAGAACAATTGCTACTATTGCAATTAAAAAGTTTCTTAAGCGCGCCCCAATGTTGGATTCGGAGTTGGCGGTCGAATCGACAGGTGGATTTTTACTCATAAAAAATTGTTAAATCTTATTAAGCAGTTCTTTTTTAGTTTAACTGAGGGTGTGGGGTGTAGGGTGTAGGGTGTGGGGTTTGTAAAGAAATATTTTTACAATAGTAGAAATGTTGGAAAAATTTATCAACTGTTAACGTGAAGAAACGAGTGACTCTTACCTTTCCCAGACGCGTGGTTCAAATACCAATTACCTACCGATTGGCTAGGGATTTTAATGTGGCTGCAAATATTATCCGCGCTCAAGTCGCCCCAAATCAAATTGGTAAACTGGTGGTGGAACTTTTGGGCGATATTGATGAGGTGGATGCAGCAATTGAGTGGATGCGATCGCAAAATATCACTGTCTCTCAGGCTTTAGGGGAGATAGTTATTGATGAGGACTTATGCGTCCATTGTGGTTTGTGTACTGGGGTTTGTCCGACAGAAGCCTTGAAACTAGACCCGCAAAATAATTATAAGCTGACATTTACGCGATCGCGCTGCATTGTTTGCGAACAGTGCATTCCCACTTGTCCGGTGCAAGCCATTTCTACTAATTTGTAGAAGTGACAGCAACATTTTTGAGAATATTCATGGGACCAACGTCCTTTAACATTTTCATTTGTTGCTCGTTACGGACGAAAAGGGAACCTGCAAATCCCAAGGAGTTTATGGAGATAGACTCAAAACTTTCGTGCGATCGCGGTACAATCAACATCCATTCTCGCGTAGCCAGAAGATTGTAAGCGCCAGATTGCTTGTTGTCATTAACTCCATCTTCTAAACCCACTGCACCCAATAGGGTGTGATATCTTTCCAGTGTTGCTTGAGCTGCTTCTAGTGGAGACTGCGCCCAATCGGGATTTAACTGTGTCAAAGCGTTAACAAAAGGAAGTTCCGCTACACTCGCTACAGAATCTTGAGCTTGGGCGGATGCGAGCAGAGGTTCAATAGGTAGTTGCTGGGGTTGATTAGGCACGAGGGGACATGGAATGAGTTGCAAGTGTTTGTGGCGCTGACTTGCACCAGCAGTTTTACCACCATTATAGAATATTAAACCATCGATTTCTGCCAAACAAGCCCACATGGCTGCAAAATCTTGTTGGGTAAGTAGAGTTTCTTGCTCCTCAAAAGCACGGGTGATAATGAGTAGGTGATAGTCAACAACGTTAAATTTGTTTAACAAACAGACATGAGTGTCAGAAATATCGGTCACAAATAAATCTTCCTCATAAGGAAGGAAGGGGTTGAAGTCCTTGTTAGAAGAGGTCGCCAGTTTTTCCCTTGCTTTTTTAGCCGCATCCTTACGTGCTAAATTGGATAAAACCCGTACCACAAAGCGAACGCCACCTTGTTCTACAAACTCAAAATCTGTGGGAATCGATAACAGTGCTCCGGATTGTAGAGCATACTCAGTCTGCTCTTTCACACGTTGCCACAATGTACCTGTTTCTAGTAATATAGTCTCCCGTGCAGTTTGTTTTTCTTCAAGCATAATTACATAGTTTTTCGAGTCAAAAATGTTGGAGCAGAATCCGGAATACCACTACTTGAGTTTGTAGTTAAAGACAACGACAACTCAAAGCCTTTTTTTAGTACAATTTAACTTTTTAACCAAATACCATTATATGTAAACTTTGCCACGCCGTTTTAGCGGTGTGGTTTTATACTTTAAAATGAAAGCACCAATACTCAAGCAATTAAAATTTGTCAAGAGATGGTAGGTGTATAGTTGACAAACCACTGCGTTAAGCTGTAACTAATACTGAGAGGCTAGCACTAGATGGCAAATAACGAACATTGGGCTTTGCTAAAGCAAGGAGTGAAAACGGTTTGGAATAAGTGGAGAACAAAAAATCCTGAAACAGTTCCAGACCTTAGTGAAGTAGACCTCCACAGTATTAATCTTAAAGGCGCTGATTTCACTAGAACTGACCTCAGTAAATCTAATCTCTGTCACGCCGACTTGAGTCAGGCTAACCTTAGTAGCGTTAACCTCATATGGGCTGACTTAACTAAAGCTAACCTCAGTGATGCTAACCTCAAAAGGGCTAACTTAAGAGAGGCTAACCTCACAAAGGCGAATCTTATTGGTGCTGACCTTAGGAAAGCTGACCTCACAGAAGCTAACCTCAGTGGTGCTGACCTCAGAAGGACTAACCTCAGTGGAGTTGACTTTTTTAAAGCTAACCTCAGTGGTGCTGACCTCCGGGGAGCTAATCTCCATAATGCTGACTTGAGAAGGGCTGACCTCAGTGGGGTAGACCTCACGGGAGCTAACCTTCAACAAGCACGAATCAGTCAGGAAACAATCATTGAGGAGAAGTGGCGTCAGATATGGGAGAGCGCAGCGGGGGGAAGCCAAAACTACGCTGGGGCTGTTTATGGTTGGGATGAGGTGACAGAAATTGACCTCATCAACAAAGTTCAAGCATCGGAGATTGATGTTAATGTAGAAGGTGGGAAGATTAGCAGCGAGACTCACGTTGAGAATTTAAATACTGAGAGTGTTGACCTTCATCAAAGTCCACAAGAACATAGCTCTGATAACGTCAACCACAATTTGACATCAGAGAAACCTATAGAAGAATTTCAACCAAATCTAGAAGTTGTTAATTTGGTTTTTCAGAATGGTATTAATTGGGAAGCGTTCTTCACTGCATTCCAAAAGCTACAACTTGAGTGTGGTAGTGATGCGTTAACTATTCAAGCTATTGAACATAAGAATGATGGTGCTTTTGTTTTGAGAGTAAATGTTTCTGGTTATGCTAACTATCAAGAAATTCAAAAATATTTGACGCAAGAGTATGACTTGGAACTCAAAGCAATAGAAGAAAAATATCGAGTCGAGTTACTAGCTGAAGATGACAAAATCGACATTTATCATCGTAAAAGTGCGAATTTAACTGAAATAATTAAATTATTGGCTGATATAACTATTTACGATTTTCAATATACTCAAAGACCAGAAAATTCTTATAATCAAAGAGTTACGGAAAACAAAATAAGTAATAATATTGCAATTAACTCTAAACGAAACTTAGTCGAAACTAGAGTACAAATTCAGCAATTGCTTTATGAAATAGCTCAAACAAATCCAACAACACATGATGTTGTAACGGAAAGAATATATCAAGAAATTCAACATAATCCAATGCTGAAAGCCAGATTGCAAGCAGTTTTAAATGCAGGTGGATTAGAAGCAGTAAAAGTTATTTTTAATCATCCACTCTATAGCATTCCTACGCTGACAATCAAAGGATGGTTGGAGGAGCCCTGAAATAAATTTCGGGCTAAAAGCTCAAACCCGTTTTAACGGGTTACATCAATCTTTACAGATTCTAAATCTTTGGAAAGCAGGAGTTCAAATTCTACATATTTCTTATTTCTCGCAGAAAAATGAGAAAGAAACCCACGATAATAATTTTGGTTCGTAGTTGCGCTTTAGCGCATGCATCGCTACTATAAGCAATTATTTTATCAGCTAACAATCCTATTTGATTTGTAAAAATTGTGAAGTTTAGAAACCCGGTTTCTTAAAGAAACCGGGTTTCTGGAGCCTCGATAATTGTGAACTGAGCAGTATTGAGAAGGGAACAGCTTAACTGGTCGTTCCTCCCTGTTCCCTGTGACCTTGTTGTTTATGTATTTCTTGAATGACTCTCATCTAGAGTTTCCACTACTGCATAAGTTGAAAAATTACCTAAAAAAAGCTGACGCATAATTGAATAATTGATAATAATTTTGTAGATAATATATGAAATAACTAGTGTACCTATTACCCTAATACCTTGGAATGCGAATATTGGGTAATTTTTCAGAGTTATTTGTATTGGCTGATGCAAATACATAATGAGCATAGAAGCACTACCAAGTTCACGTAGGGTATTTCGTATATAAACTCTTTTATAAAGTAGTACCGCCAATTGCTGTGTAATAATAATCCCAGATAAAGCTATGATGACATTCAAAATTAATACTCCATAACTAGTATTTTTCATATTTAAGTGGAAATATACTAGAGACCCTGTATCTAATAAAAAGGCCCCCAAAAATATTATTATTCCTAATATCAAGATTTTAGAATTCATGAATAATGATTTAGCTGCCATGTGTCCTAACCAGTAAAATGGAAGTGCCATTGCAACTACATTAATATTCCAAGGAAAAATAATCTTTTTTAAGAAATAATAATTAAACATTGCTAAACAATAATAACCTAGCATAATTTTTAACATCAGCCAATTATTAGAACCAAACTTTACATAAATCAGGTTATATAACTGCTGTGTAAAAAATAGACAAGTTACAAACCAGAACACACCAAACCAAAGCACCAGATTTGCGCCACCATAAAATTGTTTCCAGATTAACGTCAATGTAGAGATTATAACTTTATCTATTGTCAATAATTGTTCTTGCTGCCAACTATCTATTATCAATGGTAGATACTGAAGTAAAGTAAATAAAACAAGAAATGAAAAATAGGGTACCATAAGATGAAAGAATTTTTTCTTAAAAAAAGCAGCGTAGTCAGTTTTTTCTTTATAAAGATATCCACTGATAAAGAAAAAAAGCGGCATATGAAACCAGTAAATATATTTTGATAGTGTGGTAAAAATGTGTCCTACAACAACTGTAGTTATGGCAAGACCTTTCCAGCAATCAATCCATTCAATTCTTTTCGACATTAATAATACCTCTTATATGATCTGTGTACTGTCTTAGTATTTCTAGGAAATGATTATTTAGTATGTAAACTGAGTAACGATAGTAGAAATATTTGGGAAATGTGGACGCTACAGATTGATTAACTGCGAGATGGTAGAGGCGATCGCTTATGTATTCATAAAAAACTTTTTGGCAAAAACTGCAATCTCTTAATTCGTAGTCGATTACACAACAAAGATGCAACGGTAATCATACTGACATTGCATTAGCAACAGATAGAAGATATTTACTCAAGCCAATCAAGAATTATACGGAAATAATCGTAAATTTATGTAAACTGAAGAAAGAATTAACCGCACCCTCGACGCAGATGGACACAGATAAATTTGTATCTCAGAAGACGAGAAGATGTTATAAAATAGACAATTATTCTAGCATGACTCGACAAGTACCGCTTGGCTGGTGTACAAGAAATGGTAAATCCGGAAGTGTTTCGGCTGTCTCCTTAAGAGAAAGTGGGACAAGTGTTAGGCTCGAACAACGTTTTGGTAGTATTAATAATGTGCGTTTAGCATAGAATGAGGTGCAGCAACGCCTGTATCGTGAGGAAATTGCGTGAGTCGAGAACAGTTAACTAATGACATCTGGCGAGCTTGTGATATATTGCGCCGCGACGATAATTGTGGTGGCGTGATGGAATACGTCGAGCATATAGCTTGGTTATTGTTCTTGAAATTTTTTGATGAGCAGGAAGTCATTTTTGAGAAAGAAGCCGAATCCGCAGGACGAGAGTACAAGCGAGTTATTGATGAATCTTACCGATGGTCTAGCTGGATACCAAAAGCTCTAGGTAAGAACGTAGGATATAATAGTCGCCTCACTACACCCGAATGGGATGGCGAAAAGTTAATGCAGTTTGTGAGAGGAGAACTAATACCTTATTTAGCTAATCTCTATGGTTCATCAGAACGGGAGGTGATTTCGGGGATATTTAGCGATCGCAATGTTATTGTCTGCGCCTCACCGTATAATCTGAAAGATGTGCTGGAAATTGTTGATAGCATTAACTTTAAAAATCCTGATGATATTCACACTGTATCTCATATTTATGAGGACTTATTAAAACGGTTGGGAAGCGAAAATAAAATGGCTGGGGAATTTTATACGCCCCGTTCAATTATTCGTTTTATGGTAGAAGTCATTAATCCTCAAATAGGAGAGACGGTATATGACCCTTTTTGTGGTTCCTGTGGATTTTTGGTAGAAGCATACTTGCATATGCAAAAGCAGGAGAAAACAACTAAAGACCACAGAATTCTTCAGTATGACACCTTCGTGGGTCAAGAAAAAAAAGCACTACCAGCTCTACTTGGTATTATGAATATGGTTTTGCATGGCGTCCGAGTTCCTGATATTCGCCGACGCAACACCCTAGCAGAAAATTTAAAAAATGTTTCAGAGCATTTTGATATCGTCTTAACAAATCCTCCGTTTGGAGGTAAAGAAAATGCTCAAATTCAAAAAAATTTTCCTATAAAAAGTAATGCTACGGAGCTATTAGCAGTTGAACATATTATTAGAAAACTAAAGCCATCTAGTAAAGCACGTTGTGGCATGGTAGTGCCAGAAGGAACGCTTTTTAGAAGTGGTTCTTTTGCTACAGTTAAGCAAATGTTGCTGAACGATTTTAGTTTGTTCTTAGTAGTGAGTTTGCCACCTGGAGCCTTTGCACCTTATTCAGATGTCAAAACAGCATTGTTATTTTTTGAGCGTTCCATCTCTACAAAAGAAGTTCTTTATTATGAAATGCCTTTGCCTGAGAATTTAAAGAAATTCAATAAAGGAAATCCCATTATAGATGAGCATTTTCATGAAGTAAGGCAGGTTTTTCAAAAATTGCTAGCGTATCGTCAGGGAAAAGTTACCCAAGAGGAATTTACTAATAATAGTTGGTTTGTAGATGGAAAAACTTTAGTTGAACTTGAGTATGATTTGTCAGCCAGAAACCCTCACTGTTTGGAAGGTGAAAAGTTGCCACATCCTTCAGAGTTGACTGCTAGAATTCTTGAGAATCAACAGAAGCTTCATCAAATGATAGAACGCCTTCATAAGATAGTTAGTGAGGAAAAGGAGGCGTAATGGTTAAAACTACTGAAAACAGTATAGACAATAATGATTTACATTTCCTTGAAGGATGGAAGTGGATACCACTAGGTCAACTTTGTAAAAAGATAGTAGGAGGTGGAACACCAGACAGAAAAAATCCTGATTACTGGGGAGGAAATATTAACTGGGCAAGTGTTAAAGATTTAAAAAGTGATGAAATATTAACTACAAAAGAATCAATTACTACTCAAGGTCTTGAAAATAGTGCAGCTAAAGTAGTAGAACCAGGAACTGTTGTTGTTGCAACACGAATGGGGCTTGGAAAAGTTAGTATTGCTAAAATAAGAGTTGCAATTAACCAAGATTTAAAAGGACTTGTTCTCTATTCTGGTATTTTAGAAAAGTATTTAACTCTCTACTTGAAAAGCTATGCATCAGAAATTGAACGTCTAGGTTCTGGCGTTACGGTAAAAGGAATTAGACTAGACGAACTTAAATCATTGTTAATACCTATTCCTTATCCTGAGAACCAAATCCGCTCTTTAGATATTCAGGGTAGAATTGTAGCACGTATAGAAACACTGCTAGCTGAAGTTCAAGAGTCTCGTAGGTTGATTTATAAAACTCGTAAAGACACAGAACAATTGTTATCTGTCGCACTCAATGAAGTGTTTCTAAATCTGGAATCTCTTCTTGAAATTGTATCTTTTTCAGAGGTCGCTACAGCATTTAATGGTCGGGCAAGTGGTGAAGGGAATTCCAATATCAGAGTGTTTAAAACTAAGCACGTTTATCCTCACTATTTGCGATTAACTAATCCTTCTTATACGAAAGCTGAACAAGTAAAAAAAATTCCTAAGGATAGATATATTCAACCTGATGATGTATTGATGGCAAATATAGCAGAAGGAACACTGGGACGTGTAAGTTACGTTCAAGAATGCGAAGAATTTTGGACAGTAGATACACAAATTATGATTTTACGTTCTAGGAATCAGAAAAAATTATTAGGTAAATGGCTTTACTATTACCTTTGGTCTGAACAAGGTCAAAGGCAAATTCTTTCTAGAAGAACTGGTATTGCTTTTGCTGATAAAAGAGGACAAACACACATCTATCCTAAAAATGTCGCGAACATTCCAGTACCGTTACCACCTCTCAATCAGCAGCGTCAAGCAGTTGCTTACCTTGAACATATTCAACATGAAGCTGATGAAATATTAAAACTGTTAGAACAAGATGCCAAATTACTTGATATGCTAGAAAAATCAATTTTAGAGCGTGCTTTTCGAGGAAAATTGTAGAATATGACAAAAATCCGCGATTTGCTGAATCAAGTTTGGTCAGAATTCCGGAAAGTAGGAATTTCTTATGACCTGGCGATTATTGAGTATATTGCCGCATTTTTGCTAGAAATTAACGAACTAAAATTTTCTGAGGAAGAACTACAACCAAGAACGCCAAATCAACCGAATTTAAACGCAGAAAAAATCAAGCAACTCCTTACCGAAGCAGCAAACACAGCAGGAGGAACCGCGAAACTTTTAGACCGTCACGTCATCTTTTATTTACCCAATATGCTTACAGGTGGAGGCTACCCTACACCTCGACATATTGCTAAAAGTATGATGGCTCTTGCCCAAGTTGAGCCAACTCATAGCCTAGCAGATTTTGCTTGTGGTAGTGCTGGGTTATTAGTAAATCATGCTTATAAACCTCAAGGGATAACCATTGGTATTGATATCTCTTCAGAATGGGCAAGAATTGCTTATGCTAATGTTAAACTCCATGAATTAAACGCTACTATATTCTACGGAAATGCCCTACAAGCATTTCTTAAACAAGATGCTATAAAAACTTTAAATTTTGATCGGATTCTGATCAATCCCCCTTTTGGTGCAAAAATTGATGCTAAGTTAGCAGAGACAAGTTTAAAACAAAAAGTTGGTAGTCGTAGCGAAACCGCACTATTAAGCCTAGCACTGCAAAAATTATCTATCAATGGACGTGCAGCAGTTTTAGTTCCATCTGGAATTTTATTTAGTAACAGCACAGCCGAAAAAAATCTGCGTTATCAATTAGTTAATGAAAATTTCCTTGAAGCAGTAGTTTCTTTCCCAAAAGACGCTTTTCAACCCTATAGTCCTCTCCAAACCCATTTGCTGGTATTTAGCAAAGTAGAAGCCTCAGAAAAATACCTAACTTGGTTTTTTCAAGTGGAACAAGATGGTTATCCAGCAGGTAAGGGACGTGACTTAACTCAAGAACCATCCCAGCCCAGTGATTTACCTTTTTTAGAAGCAGCTTGGGCAACTCATAAATCTGAGTTTGATGCTAAACTCCCTGATGACAATAACCCACAAATTGGTGTTAAATGGGTGTTCGATGGTAAAACTCAGATTGGTATAATTTGCCAGGGAATAGACAAAAATTTAGAAAATATTAAATATCAAACTTTCGATTTTCAAACAGGTCAAAAATCTCCTTCATTACTAGTGGAATTGAACGCAGCTTTTCCACCACAGCGAATTAGCTTACAAATTCCTTTAGATTTCTTAAAAAAGTCTGATAGCAATGAGCAATTAGAACCTGAGGAATATCAAGAAGAAATTGATATAAACATAGAACAACCACAAGCAGAAGAAAATGGAGATAAAGTGCTTTTGTTACTTTCGCATCAGGTTAAAGCTGTAGCCATTTCCTTTTCTTTAGAAAACCAAATCACCGGAATAAATCAACCAAGACTACTAGGCGTAGCTGTTACCAAATCTGCGATACATGAACAAGCTTATGACCTACGTTCAGAAACATACGTTAGAACTCAAACTGAATTAAACACTCTTGAATCTCCGACAACCCTTTTAGCTCAAATTTACCGCAACCAACAACAGCTAGCCCAACGTATAGAAAGTCTTTTCGGTCATTTAGAGTCACCACCAATAGCAATCCAAAAATTACCTTCTCCTATTCAAGAAGACATCAAACCTTTTGGGAACTTAAGCCAAGAACAAATCAAAATTTGGCAAAAAGTATGTGAAAAAACAGAGATAGTGACTGATAATGAAATAAATAGTTATTATACAGCAGCACTGTTTACCCTAGAAGAATTCAGTACTAGTGATACAAATGAAGCAACAGAAGTTACTCGCTCAACTATTGACCTTTTAGAATGTATGGGGGTTATCGTACCTGTAACCATAGCAGACCCAAAAACTAATCAACCCCTCCTGTTCTATCGTCGTGTTGTCCAGCGAGATATATGGGATTTAGACTCAGGTATATTAAATTCAGGAGAGGAAAGCAAATGAAATTACAGCGACTCTATCTGGAAAGCTATCAGGTTCTCCGGAACCTAGAAATTTATTTCAGTCCTCAAACAGAAAACCTCCTCACTAACCCCTCTTGTTACAGTCTTGATTTCTTAGTCGGTGTCAACGGTACTGGTAAGTCAACGGTACTGCGGGTACTATTTGATTTGATGCGAAAGCTAGAGCGTAACGCTCCCATTGAGTACTGTTTTGAACTAGAGTACGAATTAGGAGAAACCGACACAAAACGTCAAATCAAATTTTCAAATTTTCCAGAAGAAACAGAATTCGAGGACTTCGATACTGAGGAAGTTTTACCTCTTGGGGAACTGAAGGTTTGGGAAAACAATGTAGAAGTTCAACTTAGCCGTAGTGTTTTACCAGAAATAGTTGTTGCTTTTACAACAGGTAGTGAAACAGCCTGGAAAAAACTTGACGACATTCAGCCCGTTAATGGTGGGTATTCAGAAGCAATACAAGAACTATCGTTACTTGAACGAGCAATACGAGAAATACCCAGGAACCCACTACGTTTTGATACAATAGAAAATTATACACCAGAAGAAGAAAGTCAATTTCTGTTTATTGAAGCCGATCAACTTTCCCTTGTCACCCTTTGCGGTTTATTAGCAGATATCGCGCAAACCTCAGAGAATCGTCGTTTGGAAGAAGTACTCCAAGGTATAAGTATTAGTCAGGTAACAGGTTTTTCCCTCAAATTCCGCTTGACTCAGGGAACTACTAGCCAAGCAGACCGAGAAGAGGTGAAGCGACTGGTAAACCTAGCAACTCGTACCTTACGTTTGGGTAGCGACTACTTACTGGTATTTGACCTAACTGCATCGGGGAATTCTACTGCCCAAACCATTATCGAAGAATTTTCTAGTGGGTTACAGCTTTTTAAAATATTAGCCCGATTAGGCAGATTCAGTGATGATGGTCAATCTGTTTTGCGAGAAGTCAACATTTTTCTACAACGTTCAAGTTCAAATCATCCTGAAAATGAAGAACAGGATGATCCGCCTTTACTTTTATTCGACTGGTTAAGTGATGGTGAGCGTAGCTTTTTAGCTCGAATGTGTCTGTTTACACTATTAGGCGAAACTGAAGCATTGATTTTACTAGATGAACCAGAAGTTCACTTCAACGATTTTTGGAAGCGTAAAATCGTTTCTCTCTTAGACAAGACCCTAGAAGGGAGACAAAGCCATGTTTTAATTACAACGCACTCTAGCATTACTCTTACGGATGTGTTAGAAGAGGATATTATCATCCTTAACCGTTTTGCAAGTTATACCAACAATGCCAGAAGACCTGACCTCAAAACATTTGCCGCAGACCCAAGTGATATCATGGTTCATGTTTTCAATGCACCACATCCAGCTGGTCAAAGAAGTGTCTCATATATTCAGAAAATACTATCAGAAAAAACTAATGGAAATCTTGAGGAACGACGCCAAACTTTGGAAAATCTTCTCTCAGTGGTCGCTCAGGGCTATTGGAGTTATAAAATACGTCGGGAGTTACTAGAAATCGAGCCAGAATGATTCATAATGTTGACTTACCAGCCTTAACCCGTGAACGACTTACGGATGTCGTAGTTTTGCAAATTTGGCTGTTATTTTACGCTGCTTCTAACTCCACTTTAGATCAAACTGACTGTGGCGATCGCCTGAATCGGTGTCACAGATTTCGTGGAAGAGGAGACAAAATAGCTAAATGGATATGGCAAGCTTCAGAAAGTAGGCTCAAACCTCTTCAAGATTTTGCACAAGACCCCACTCCTAGCACTGATAAACGCAAATGGGTTAAGCGGCTTGCTTATGAAGCATTTCGACTCCTCAAAAAACCTAATGGTACTCTTGAAGCTCTCGATAATCAAACCATAACTCCTTGGCAAAAAGCAGCATCTGATTTTTTAATTGGGTTCTACGAAAACGTTTTACGAGCAGCAGGGAGCCCAAGAAAAAGAAACCCTGGTTTCCCTGCATATATATTTTCAGGTAATAATCCTTCTAGCTTTGGAGCACAAGATTTTTTAAAAGCATTTCAAGCAAAAAATCGAACATTATCTATTTGTCCTGCTTGTGATGAAGCTAAATATAGTACAAAAGCAGGAGATATTAAAACAGATATTGACCACTATCTACCAAAAAGTAAGTATCCACACCTAGCTTGTCATCCTTATAATTTAGTGCCAAGCTGTCTTGCTTGTAATCAAAGAATTAAAAAAACATCTGATCCTTTAATCTGCCAAAGAGTTAATACTGGTACTCGACGTAAACTAGAAGATATATTTTGCTTATATAGAGATTCTGGACTGTGGGATACAACCTATTTAGAGGTTACTCTCAAAAATCAAAATAACCCTACACAAATAGGCTCGTTAAAGCCAAAAAGAGGATTAAACCTTAGCGATAGAATAGATGCTTTCCAAGAAACGTATCGAATACCAGAACGCTGGAGCGAGCAAGTTAATGAAATAGAAGACGAGATTTATCGCAACATTGAAAAACTTTTGGATGTCTTTCACTTTTCTTTTGAAGACTTACAAACCCTACTGGATTGCTTCGACTATTCTCTGGGTACAGAGTATATTGAAAAACGAGGTCAAAATTCATTTTCAGTTGCCAGAGCTTGGCTGCTTGCTGCTTTAATCAACGAAGTGGAAGAAGTAGTACAAGCTTCTTCAAGTTCTCAACCAAAATCACCTGCTTTACTTGAAGAATTAAAAGACCGCTTAGAAAATGGTGCAGATGAAATCTTTACAGAAGAATCAAATACGTCAAACTTACTTCAAAAAGCTAAAGCTCGTTTAATTATTAACAAGGCTCGTCAGATGAGGGGGATACTAAAAAACTAGTTACATCACTCATTTTTTTAATTGATTATAGAACAATACGGTTCAGTTAAGGATTATCCGCGATGCCAGAAACCCGGTTTCTCAAAGAAACCGGGTTTCTATTCCGGCTTATCTGAACCGTATTGGATTATAGAATGTTAATTAAACTTTTTAATAATAAGAGCATTAAAAACCAATACAGTTGGTGTTAAGCAACATTAAGAAATCCGGTATCTCCAAGATACCGGGTTTCTGACACGCGTGCTTAACACCAACCGTATTGCGAGTAGTATTGGAATCACTACAACCGAATTTCGTTTGCTAACAAGCTTTGCAACCGCTGTAATTGAGAACTGGCTTGATAAAGTAAGTCTCCTTTCCCTAGTAAGCGAGCCGCATCTGTTTGTTTACCACCTAAAATAATTGCGGAATCGGCTTCGCAGGCGGTTCGGAGTGCAACTCGTCCCGGTAAATTTGAGCGGATAATGGGGGTGACAATACCTGCTTCTGGGCGTTGAGTGGCAATAATGAGATGTATTCCTGCAGCTCTCGCCATTGCACCAAGTCGTTTAATGCTTTGTTCTAGCGATGTGCGAGATTCTTTTTCTGCCATAAAATCGGCATATTCATCGAAAATGCAAACAATGCGAGGTAACGGCTGACGAGATCGTTGATTGTAATTGCTTAAGTCAGCACATCCGGCTTGTTCAAATCGCTGATAGCGCGACTCCATTTCTACTACGAGTTCATCCATAAGCTCAATGGCGCGATCGCTATCTTTAACGACTGGTGAATACAACCATCCCATCTGCTCGAACTCTGGAAAAGTGACTCGTTTGGGATCGACCAGGGCTATTTGTAGATGTTGTGGGGAATGACGGACAATGAGACTGAGGAGGAGCGATCGCAAAAACTCGCTTTTTCCACTTCCAGTCGTACCTCCTACCAAAAAGTGACAGGTATTTGGGTCAGATAAATCAGCCTCTACCAATTGTCCCTCTAAATTAACCCCTATGGAAATTTTGACTGGGGAAGTTGCTGCTAAAGTTTGCGATTTTATGTAATCCTCAAACCTAGCCACTTGTCTATCAGGACGAGGTAAGTCAACACTGACATACCCAGCTTGCGGAGATATCAAAGGCGGATGTGCTAACCCCAACTGAACCTGCAAATCAGCCGATAGTTTCAACAAAGTATTCACTTTCACACCAAGATGGGGTTTGAGTTTCACGCGGATAAAAGCCGGACCAACAGCCGCCCCGTGGTAATCTACACCAATGTTAAAAGATTGTAGAGTAGTAACCAATTGTTCTCCCATTTCATCAGCATTGATTTCTGTATTCCCATTCTTTTCATTTGTTGCTGGTTGCTTTTCTTTGTCAGAGACTTCCTCAACTTCAGATGCTTCTACAAAATAGCTCTGACACTTTTGCTGCTGAGGACAAATGTTGCACAGTTGAGGCTGGGTTGTTGGCGGTGGAGAATTGGGTAATAATGGTTCCCACTTCAACCATTGCCGCATTTGTTGTAATTTGTAGGGAATCAGCTGATGCACAGTGTTTTCTAGCTGTTCCCAGGAATACTGATATTCTTTAAACTCTGGTAAAACACAGTAAACCGCTGAATCCACTGCTACTTTTTTCTTCTGCCATAGCATATAACTGTAGAGCGCAACCTGAGCTAACTGTGCTGATGGATCGGCGGGCTGGTAGGTTTTAAACTCCAAAACACACAGACGCTTACGCTCAAAGTTATAGACCAAGCAATCAAATTCACCTGCGACTCGTTGCTGCGTACCATCTGCGAGATTAAAGTAATATTCAAGTTTACGTTCTTCTGATACAAAAGTATTACGAATCACGGTTTCAGCAGTGCAATAGCGGCGATTCGTCACCAACAATTCCGCAAAACGTCTGATGAGTTGTTGTAATCCCTGCCAAACTTGCAGCAATGATTGCGATTGACTAACATCTTTTTTTATAGTTTCTTGTAAATAAGAATAAAATCTAACTTCATAAAAAATCTGTTGCATCCTAGAAGCAACTTCCTCTACCTGCAACTTGGCTACCACTGATTTAAATAAGTCTTTAAATCGAGGCTCAAGAATAGATAATTTTATAAAATCATCTGCTAATTGATGAAATGTATTGCCAATTCCAATAGTGTTTTCTGGTGGCAAAAATAAAGTATTTCCACCAAAACGCTGATTCAAATAAAACAGTCGAGGACATTCAAAGGCAACTCTTATTTTAGTAGCAGTTAAAGATATATTTTCCAATTTTTCAGTTATTTTTTTTGAGTTATTCAAGCCCATATCAAAAATCCGACTTACCACCTCAGGGTTAGATATCTCTAATAAGCGGCGATGAACAGCAGCCAGATAAACTGTATCCATTGCAGCATAGTGTAGTTGTTTTTGCGTCAGAGGACGCCGTCCCCAATCACTACCTTGTTCTTCTTTATCGACGTTAGAGAATTGACAAAGTTCTACTGCTAAAGTTTTCAGTTGTAAGTTGGTGACTTTGAGGACTTCTCGTTTAATCTTCCTAGCTAACTTTAAAGTACAGGTAACATTTTTAGCGAGTTCTCCTCCTAAATATTTCAAATCAAAGCTAGCATTATGGAATACTTTTTCTATTTTAGGATTGACTACAACCTGTTGAATGAAATATAATACTATCTCAGGTTTGTTTAAGACATCTAGAATGTAAGAAAATTCTCCTGTCCTATCTGTAGGGTCAGCTAGCACCTGAATGAGCGATAACCTTGGAGAGTATGTCTTCCAATCAGCAATTTCTGTATCTAGCCACAGTTTTTTAGCCAAAGCAAATTTCTCAATTTCCGCTTGGATTGCAGTTTTTTCTGTTAAATATTGCATATTATTGAGTTAAACGGAAAAACTATTTATTCACGACTAAACAGACGGTTTGGTCTTCGGGTTTTGCTTGAGTATTTACGATTTGAATTTTTTGTTCTTGGCATAGCTGATTTAGTATCTCTTCTAGATCTAATTTATTGACATCTGGAAACTGAATATTTGTATTTTCAATTAATCTTGTTCGTCCGATAAAGCTCTGAGTGATAACTAGATTCAACACATAGTTTTTGACAGGTTGAAAATCTTTTATTTCTAATTTTGGTGTCGTCTTAACTGAAACAATTCCTAAATCTTGTAACAAAAGACAATTTTGTAAAGTTTTAAAATCGCGGATGAGAGTTTCTAGTTCCTGCAATCTGATAATCTTACCTGCAAGTACCAATTCATTACCTTCTACCATTTTGACTAAATTGTGATACGTAGCCAAGTAGTGTACAGAAGCTAATGTTGGCTTGAGATGAAGATTATCAGTGTATGTGAAAATTTGTTTATATATTTGATTTCCCGCTAGGTTTGGTTTACCCACAGTACTAGCACGAATTAAATACATCATGTCACAAAGATTCTGTTGAATTGCTTTTTGGCAAGCATTCATCACATTGAAAAAACTGGTCATATTTGGGTCTTCTGTCCAAACGACTCCTACCCGTTCTTGCTTTCCTGGGTGTTGATAACTTAACGAATAACTGGCGTACTTTCCACTTATCAGTTTAGACTTGATTTCCTGGACTTGAAAAGCAGCTAAAGCTTGTTGCAACATCCGAACTAAGTCAGTTGCACCTAGCAATGTAATTTTGGTATATTTTGCCTGAATTTTCTTATATTCCTGCTGCCATAGCAATTCAAATTCTGCTAGAACTTTTTCTATTTCAGGGGGTTGTGGTGGTGACGGTGGTGCGCCACCTAACCATTGTGGTTTCGGGTTTTTTTTATCTCTAAACAGCCATTCCTTATAATCTTGAAATAGTTGTCTTCCCAGCATCAGGATGCTGCGGGGCGTTGCTTTGCGACTGGGAAACACTTTCTCCAGTACTTGCTTAGTTAGGGGGTAAATTGGGAAAGCAGGTTGAGAGTCAGCTTGATTGTGTAGGGGACTGAGTCGAGTAGCTAAAAGGGCTTCGCCTTCTTCAATTGTGATGCGTTTCAACGGAATCCGGATAGGAGCCCTATCTATATCAGAAGGCTGCACTCGCTTATAATTGATGTTCCAAGTCTCTGTCCTGATGCTAATGATAACCAGGAAACCTTTCCACTTACCATTAACAATGGTAGAATTAACGGTGAATAATGCCTGTAAGTCAATAGAACCATCTGGCGAACGACCAATACTATCCAACTGATCGAAACACAACACAATGGGCTGAGTTTTAGCAGAAATTTTGCTAAAGTTACCCAACATACCTCGCGCCTGGTCTTCATCATCAATAGATTGCTTGACTTTTAATTTCTTCAGGCTTTCCTCATCTAGGTCATCCCCTTTCAACCATTCACAGGCTAAAAAATATAAGTCTGGATTCGTTAAGTCATAAAGGACGCCAAAGAATTCATTGGCGTTGTAAATTCCTATCGTACCAATTGTCTTTTTGAGAATATTAATGAATAATTGGCGATCGCTCTGAGCATCTGTGTTTGTTGAACCAAAGAAACCTTGAATTCTATCACTTAAACTTTGCTGCTCAGTTTTTAACCCCTTTTCTATTGTAGAGAAGCAACTTTTGAGCCAGAGAATCAACTGAGAATCTGCTTGTCCTTCAGGAGCATTCACTAAACTATCGACAGTGTAGCGCAGAATGTGCTGCCAAATATGGTCGCTTTGGGGAAAGGGTTCAATATATACGAAAAAAGCTTTATCATTTAATTGTTGTTTCAACTGACCCAAAAAGTGAGTCTTTCCTGAACCAGCATCGCCATAGAGAATTAGGGTGCGGGTTTGATGGTCTTGAGCAATCTGTGCTAAAACACTTTTGATTTGATTTAATGGCTTCTGATGAATAGATTCAACAGTAGGGGGTCGCTCCTGATCTACCCAAAAGTTACCTGCTGCGTGATTATCAAATGGGTTGAGCGATTTTTTAATAACGTCGTCAAGAGTAGTCATGCTAGTATCCCTGGTGTATTGACATTTTCCTACCTGCTGTTGCAGGTGTCTTGTGCTAACTCAAAGTAATGAAAAACAAGGAGCCACCACTAATTTGAGGAATTCCCGCATCCAATTGTTCAGGAGTGTAATCCCCAGGTTCTGCTAAAGTACTCATTTCAATTTGATCGGACTCTTCCAGACGATACAATGCTTTATCTAATTCATCCCTTGACAGCGGAGGTTGTAACTTTTGTCGCAGATGGAAGATTGGTAAGTAATTGTCTGTCCCTAATTCTCGATCCAATGTCTGAATGGTTTGTAAAATTTCTTCATCACTGATATTGGTAATCGTCTTTAAAGCATCATCTTCACTTACTGGTGCTGATGCTTGCACTTGCTCTGGCTTTCCACCTAGGGATTTCCGCAAAAAGCGCAGATAATTGTTAAGCAGTTCCAAGCTAATGAGAGGTTGAGCGCCGCTTGGGCTATAATCATCGCGCAAATACTCAATTCCTCGTTGAGTGAGCCACACTTCCGCATTAGCCTTTTGAAGTCTGGTTTCAACTTCAATCAGTCCCCGTTCATGAAAGCCTTGCAAAATAGCATCTCGTTCACCAGACTTCATGGTTTTGACCTTAATTTTGCTAGGTGTGATTTTTCCTGAAGCCTTACCAATACTTCTAAGTACCTTCAATTCATTAGGCTGGAGCGGTATTTGCTCCTTATCCATTTCTAGAAGAGCGCTACCTGGTGGTAACATCTCCACTGTGGCGATTTCGCGGGAATAAGCTATGAGTTCGCGATCGCCTAAGCTTTGACAAATTTTCTCTTTTCCTTTAAAAGTCGTGAAAGCACTTAGGGTTGACCGATAATTAGGACATCCCAGCAACTTTAATATAAACTTCAACTCTTTCGTATCCATACGGGTATTGTTTCCTAAAGTGAATCAGGTCTAACTAAAATGCAGCAATTGACAAGCTTCTTTATCCTAGCTGGATTTTGTGCGATCGCCCACTCAATAATTTACTCGTTCACCAACCATTTGCCAATCACTCGACTCATACCAATTGGTTGTTCAGTAAAACCCATCTTTCTGTAAAATTCTGGAGCATCATCTGTAAATAAATACACGTGTTGTCCTTTCAGCTTGTCTAACAGAATTTGCATCATTGTACGTGCAATCCCTTGACAACGATAAGCACTCAGCGTCCAGACATCGACAATATAAGCATTGCAATCACCATCAGACAAAACACGGGCTGTACCAATGATTTGACTATCTACATAGGCAATACAAGTAGCGTAACTATTTTCAAAGGATTGCTTGAGTTGTTTTGGACTTCTTCCATTATCGAACGCATCCGTCTTGAGTGTTGCTTTCATCTGCTCCCAGTCAACAGCATCCAAATTTGTTTTATATCTTACATTGAGCATTACAACTTATTTTCTGTATAGAACCAATTCATACTTTGATTCAACAACCGTAAGCGTTCAGCCGTCAGCACTCAGCCATCAGCTTTATAAGCCATAGAGATATTGACTACGGTGTTAGAAACACCCAGAAAATCTAAGGGAAATAGGTTTCAAAGCTGACTACTGACGGCTAATAGCTGAACGCTTATCAAATTTCTCCTAACTTCATAATCGCATACATCAGAAGAACAAACATAAACCCCTTGACAAATTAGCTTATATAGCCATTGTTCGCAATCACTTGCTTCATCTAATTTATGAGGATTGGAGAGAAGTCCTAAGACTCCAGAATCTATAAAAACTAACATATTTGCGAATATAATTTCTGCTCTGGAAGCCTTGATAAATCTATCGAATGCTTGAATGATTCAAACAAGTCTGCACGTTCTTTTGATTCTTCTTCAGACATATTTTGATGTCGCTCTATACGTTTAGCTAAAAGATATCTAGCTTTTTGATTTTTCTTTAACTGCTCTTCTTTATCCCAATCAGAATATGTATTATTAGTTAGTTTGGCTTTCTCTAATTGCAAAATTTGTTTCAATGCGCTTGCATCAGATGCTTCCAATGAAATAGGGTTAGAATAACCCGATATTAGGAGGTCATAGCTCATTCTATGACTATCATCTGTATTCGGAATCAGGGCAACAAAACGGGCTATATTCAAAATTTTACCACTAGGGAGTTCTACGGGTTTGTTCATGTAGGTAAAGTATCTTAGGTTTTCTGCTATTATTTTACCAAAATCACCCATTCATTTGCCGAAGTGTTAATTTTGTATTCTAGGTAGGGGCGAACAGCCGTACCCTCCACCGTTCGCGTAGCGTCTCCGGTAGCAGAAGGCTCCGCCAACGCCCCTACAAATATTTGATGTGTAGCGAAATTTTAGAGAATTGGTATTACCGGGTTTCTTTATCTCACCGATGATTTAAGGCTACTATGATTCAAAGTTCAAAATTAAGCATCAATCAGCCCAATTAATAAGGCTATGGGTGCTGCAAGCAATAGCCACATGGTGTTTTGTAAGCCATATTGTTGGGCAACTAAAGCAAGTGCAAGCGGAATTAAACCACCGACTAAACCAAATAAGTTACTCAATGTCATGACTATACCGCTTTGTTTAGGCATCGCTGTGTACAATTGTCCTTTGAGAATTGAGTACCAACCAGCATTGAACACACCCAGCAAACCAAGAATTACTAATTTGATATTGGTGTTTGGTACAAGTAAAAAAGCTGGGTACAAACACAAGACAATCATGGCGCTTAATCTTAAATAATCTAATCCCCTCACCCGTTCTAGCAAGGGGATGAGTAAAAAATCTCCCAGTAACCCAAACCCCAGCCAGACTGTGACAGCAAAACTCGCCTGTGTGTTGTTTGCACCAACAACATCAACAAAATATAATGCCAAAAAGCCATGCAAAACATCTAGCATCAAATCTGAAAATTGCAATAAGGTTAACCAAAGGATGACTTGACGCCGTTTAAGGGCATTTATGGCATTATTTATCCCATCTTGCCAGCCTTGTATCGGTTCATCTAGTTGAGAAGACGTAGTTGCAGTCTTCATCGGGAACTTCCACAACATTCCCAATAGTAAGACTGTCAGTACCGCCAATGTAAAAAACGCACTACGCCAAGTTTGATGTAATGCAACGGTACCTGCTAAAATTAAGGGTCCAATCACATTTCCCACAGAACCAGCTAATACCCAACGTGCCATATTTTGCTCATGACGTGTCGGCTCAACGTCCATCAGGGTGGCTTGGGAAAGACTGACAAAGCAGCCTGATGCGGGATAAAGCAGCACAAACCCTATTAACAATAATGGAAAATTATGGCTGAGGGAAATTTGTAGTAAAGCGATCGCAAAAGCAACGCCTCCACCTACAATTAACTGTGGTCGTTGACCGATATCTCCCCAAATTCCCAGTATCGGCTCTACCAAACTACTGATAGTATTTGGTATTGTTAGCAACATTCCTACTTGTGCATAGTTAAGATGTAGGTCATTACGAATCAATGGCCAAGCAGCCCCACGTACCCCATCAATCATCTCGTCTAACAATTCAATGACGAGGAAGATAATCGTCAATAAAAATACATTCCTTGCAGTTTTATTTTTACCATGCAATGGCATTGTGTAATTCTCCCGTCTTCAACATTTGATAACCAACGCAAAATCAAAACGTTGGCTGTTGGCGGGGGAATCCACGAACAAAACTGTACGGTTTGTAACGCAACTCGCTGGGGCGATAATTTTCTAGCAGCTTACCAGGGTGGGAAATTCATAAAAACCAGAAAATGATTACTTAACAAATAGCATAGCTATGTTACACATTGTAGTGTATGTAGTGATAAAATGTTTTCACTTAGGGATTTCCAATAAATAAATTATCTATCTTGTGGGATGAGCATCCTCGCCTGCGCCCTCTCATTCCTAACGTCTGAGACAGACGTACCACAAGAAAAAATTGGATATTTTTTATTTGGAAGACCCTGATTAAGTGTAGCAATTCTATTGATTTTGTAAAATTGCGAAACTCCAGAAACCTGGCATTTCCAAGATACTGGATTTCTTAGCTTCTACGAATGATTTAGGGTGACTCTATAATAGAATAGGCATCTCCAAAAATGATGTAAGGGCGAACGGCCGAGAGCCCCTACCAACGGTTTTGACGAACGCATATTTAATTTTTGGAGATGTCTAGTTGCTATAATCTAGCTGATTTTTTGATTGTTATGTTGAGATTTGGTTAACAGTACCACAGCTAGAGACGATACAGGCGATCGCCCTTTAAAGCTTACGGTTGAGGATTTGTTCAGTTGTTAGCCTAAGAGCTGTAAATCGGGATTGAATGAGTGTATTTCCAGTGTACTCCTCCTCCTCATAAAAACCAGCAACCAGCTTGTAGACCGTGATTTTGCGTTCCTGTGGGTTGATTACCCAATATTCAGAAACTCCTCTAGCCGCGTACTCTGAACGTTTGAAGCGATAATCGCGTTCTTCATTAGTTCTACCAGGGGACACGACTTCAATAATCAGCTCTGGTGGAGGCATTTCTAGCTCGATTGTACCCCGGTTTGTTTGTCCCAAAATTGCTGCGAGTTCCTCAGATAGGATCATAATATCTGGTAGTCGTGTCTGTACTTGCGATCCAGATACGGCAATTTCTGTATCTTTGTGGCAAATTTGTTCTTCCAATACAAGCTTGGCAAATTGGAGTGCTAAAAAAAATGAAATTCTGGAATTGAGAGGGCTTTCGGGAGGCATTTCAACTAACTTTCCACCCACAAATTCATACTTCTTATCCGTTCCATCGTCATAGCGTAAGTACTCTTCAAAAGTCATGGGCGTTTTGGTGGTTTGAGTCATGTTAATCGCCGCTTTAGTTTTATCAACAGGAACTTCAATGAAACACAAACATTATGTATTTTTTCTCCATTGTGCCACCTCAGTTTGAGAAACTGCAATTTGAGGTACAGGTTATTCTTATGACCGAATGCGAAATGTACATTTACTAATACCTCTGTTCTTTTCTGCATCTTACCAGATATAGCATTCAATACTACTCGGATAAGCGAAAATTGGAAACCCGGTAACTTCTGCAAAACCAGGTTTTACCCACCTCAACTATCGCTCTTCCGACAAGTATTGTGACTGGATGTGATTTTTAACCCGTTTTAACGGGTTTGAGCTTTTAGCCCGAATTTTAATTCAGGGCTTATCCCCTGCGGTATTGGATTTGAACAACTTTTGCGATCGCTAAAATTAAGTCTCATCTTTTCAGCAGTCATTATAGTGAAAGGCAAGCCCAGCCTAGATTACATCGCTCTTATCACCCCTTCTGATTCCATTAGTCAGCTATCTCAATCATAATATTTTTCCTAAATGTATTAAAATTTATTTTATTTTACGTATTATTAAGCAAGCAAAAAAGTATAAGTATGTCATAATCGTGCCAGTATTAGATTATCAATAATGATAATAATTTGTCTTGAGGTGAAACAGATTGACTTTTAATCCTGATCTGTGCCGCAACGAGAGCGAAGTTGAGAGCAAACTGATAGTTCAGTATTTGCTACCACAGCTAGGTTATACGCCAGACACTTGGTATCAAGAAGTCGCTATTGGTAGTATCCGCTTGGACTTTTTAGCCTTTGCTGCACAAGTCATTCCCTTTGTGTTAGATGATAACTCGCCGCTAAGTGTTGTTATGGAGGCAAAGCACCCAAAGCAAAATTTAGACAGTCATGTCCGTCGATTTAGGCATTACTTAACAACTTTAAATGTTGGATATGGGTTGTTAACTAATGGGAAAGAAATAAGGATTTATAAGAAGTTACAAGACGATATTCAGCTAGTATTTAAGTGTTTTGGTCAAGAACTCGATCAAAGGATAAATGAAATCAAAGTTTTAATTGGTAGAACTCATTTGAAATTTAGATATATCAACGATAACTTTAAAGAACAATTACCTGAAGTAGATAAAATTCAAATTGAACAAACTGCTAATATTAGTTCTGCAAAAAAAAGGCAAATTACAATGAAGACAATTGCTATATACCATAATAAAGGCGGCGTAGGTAAAACAACAACTGTTGTTAATTTAGCAGCTGGTATTAGAAAAATGGGCAAAAGAGTTTTGGTTATTGACCTTGATAGTCAAGCTAACACTACATTTGCAACAGGCTTAATTAAATTTGATGATGAGGTTTTAGATAATATAAAAGACAATTACGTTTATCATATACTTAGGTCAGCAGAACTGGATTCCATATCAGAAGTGTGCAGGAAATCTTCCTTTAATAATCCTGAAATAGATGTGATTCCATCACACATTAATCTTATGAAGATGGAAACTGAATTGAACGGACTCAAAACTAGCCAAGTGATGCTAATAAAGAAACTGAAGCAAGTAGAAGAACAGTATGATATCGTAATTATTGATACGCCTCCTTCATTAAATCTTTTTGCTTTTGTTGCTCTAGTAACATCTGATTATCTTATTATTCCTTCAGATCTGAAGCCTTTTGCTAATCAAGGATTAGTAAATGTCAAAGAATATCTAAAAAAAGATGTAAATGAATTTAGAAACTTCATAGGTAAATCATCTTTACAAATTTTGGGTGTTCTTCCTTGTAAAATAGCAACTTTTCCTAAGTTTGTGCAGTATACGTTGCCAAAACAGATAGCAGCAATTTCTCAACGTTATGAACTACCAGTAATGGATACTGTTATCCATCAACGAGAAGAACTTGCAAAGTGCCTTGAACAAGTTCAGCAGGTAGGAGATATTGAAATTCCCGATCCTAGATCTGTGTTTGATTATAAACCTGATGGAGATTCTGCTAAAGAATTTGAGTTCCTAGCTAAAGAAGTATTGAAAAAAATAGGAATGTTGTAATGCTGTTATCTATCTCTTTTGTTCCTGTCAAACAAATTACATCTAATATTCCTCGTTCAAATTTTTCAGACGAGGAGATCAATCGAGTTGCAGAACTGATTGTCAAAGGTGAAGGAATTATAAATCCTTTAATACTTCGTAGTACGAGTTTAGAGTCTTATGAAGTGGTTGATGGACATTTTGAATACTATGCTGCTGCTAGAGCAAGAGAAATTGATTTACGTAAAGGCGAGATGATCGGAGCCTTTATTATTGAAGCCGAAAATCAGGAAGTTCTAGAAGCGCAAATTCAAATACTTAGAAACTCGAAACTTACTAATCATAATAGTATATCTTTTCCTACTAATATATCTGGTGAATCCAATAACCTTGAATCCCGTTTAACAAATATGGAATCACGTTCTACTAATACAGATTCTCGTCTCACAAATTTTGAATCACGTGTTGAAAACCGTCTAGTCGAATTACAGGCAGAATATCGGCGTGAAATCAAAGCAATTGGTGAAACAATCAAGTTAATCGAAGACAAACTTCCAACGCCAATAGAACCATTAGAAGCTTTGAATACATGGGATTTGTCTAAGTTATCTTATAAATTAAATCGAATTAATATAAAACCAAAAATTCTAGAAAAGATAATACAAGAACGAGAGAAAGGAGGTACTTACACATCATTTTGTCATATTGTTGAGCGGGTTAATGGGGTAGGAGAAAAAACAATTTTAAAAATTATTGATTGTTTTTCTTAACAAAATAGTACATAACAGAAATGTTTTCTTAGAATTATTCTAATACTGCAAGGGATAGAACCAAGAAATAAATTTCACCGCTGAGAGCTAAAGTCAGCTAAATCTGACTGGATGTGATTTTTAACCCGTTTTAACGGGTTTGAGCTTTTAGCCCGAATTTTAATTCAGGGCTTATCTAATTTGTAATTGCGATGCATGCGCTAAAGCGCTACTACGAACGAACCCAACTTACCCCCTGACACGCCTAACCAAATCAAAAGCCCAAGGACGCGACCTGGTGGGTAAAACAGACAGCACCAAACCCGTCCAAGCTTTAGAGGTAGAAAAAGACTGACCAGCCAAAACGAGTTCTCGTCCTTTTTGTGTTTCACCCTTTTCAATCAGCCGCAATCCCAGCAATAACTGTGTTTCTGCGAGACGCTCCTGTCTAATTCTCTCCAACTTCTCAGGCTCAAATTGATAACTTTCCAAATACTGCACCTTATCCCGTAAATAAGGAATTGCTCTATCAATACCTTGCTGTTGGGCGTGGAAGCGATACTCCATCAGCAATTCAGGTAAATAATAACCCTTCTTCCCAGCCAAAGCCAGACGCACGAATAAATCATTATCCTCACAATTTTGCCAATTGGGCTGCATAAATCCCAACTCTTGTAAGGTGGAACGACGAAATAAAGTTGCTCCTATTTGGAAGCTTTGCTTAACAAAGACAACTTCCAGCAAGTTATCAACAATACCCTCTGCTAAATCCATCCTTCCCCAACGTCGCGAATTCTCCTGAGTGATCGCTTCATCACGAACATTGTCGATATTAATCACCCAGTGGTCAGTACCTACAAAATCAATACTTGGGTCTTTGTCGAGGATAACAGAGGTACGTGCTAAAAATTCTGGAGTTAACCTGTCGTCATCATCAAACTTAATAAAATACTCCCCCGTTGCAGCATCGAAGCCAGAGCGCATATTATTGCTTTTACCAATATTCTGGGGGTGGCGAATGTATTTGATTCGGCTGTCCGTATATTGAGACATAAATTCTGGTGTACCATCCACAGAACCGTCATCACAGACAATTAACTCAAAGTCTTGGTATGTCTGCTGTAGTACACTATCAATAGCAACAGGTAACAGATTGATACGATTAAAAGTTGGAATACAAACGCTGACTTTAGGCACAAGTTTTTTTAGTTAGTGGATAGTGGATAGTGGTTAGTGGTTAGTAGTGAATTGTTAAACATATTCTGCACCACAATTATAAAGCCCCATTTCATAGATGGCGAGGGAAGGTTTTTATCTGCGTACATCTGCGTGTATCTACGGTTTCTTATTCACTCAAAGTCTCCTAAGCCAGTCACTTTGCTCAATCAAAAATTCCATGACTAGGAGTCTTAGAAACATCAAACAAGCCAAACTCCTCACGAATCGATCTTGTCAATAAACGATTATCAAACAAAGCTTTCATACGTAATAATCTGGTTTGCAGCGAAATTTTTCTACCTTGGTCTTCAACACCAACATAAATATTTTCCGTATTTCCTACAACATAAACTGCACCAGCAAAGGGTAAAGGCTCGATCGCAATCCCTTTATTCGCCAGTGTATTTCTTACCTGTCTGTGGAGATAGTACTTATATATTAGCTGTATGTGCTCATCTTCATCTACAGTTTCAGGTAAATCAAAGCAATCATATCTAATAATATGACTTGTTCCGCAAAATTGGTCAAATCCTTTTCTCATGATGCGGATGATGTTAGCACCATCTTTATATACGTAACCTTTTTTGATGAACCAGCCGTAGCTTTGAGGATGCTGTTTCACATATTCAGCTATGTGTCTACTTACGCAATCATCCGCATCTACACACATTATGTGTGATGGGTTGAGTTGTTTAGCATAGATAAGCCCCGTCAGAACTTTGCGCGTTCTATCTAATTCCTTCGATTCATAATCCGATGCTGGTATTGGAAAATCCACTTGAATGTACGTAATAAAATTATGGTTAAATTTTATATTTGGCTTTTCACTACAAACAACTAGAACTCTAAATTCACCAATACTTTGGTTACAAATGGATTGAATTGTTCTGTTAAAAATTTGACACACTTTAGTCCATGATTTTGAAACCTGTGGACTTTTAAGAGGTATTATAAAGACAAGCATATGTCCAAAACAACAAAGATAGGGGTATGATTATGAAATTGTTTGTTTGACTTTTTTAACACCTTTTTGCAAAAGCCGACTAACTTTTGCTAATTGGCTTGGTGGAGTTAACACTGTGGGTTTTTGTTCTGGATACTTGAGGAATCGATAGTATAAAAACTCTTCCTTATAACGAATATCAACGTCTTCACCTTGACACAGTCGAGCGAAGTCTTGAGAAGAGTAGCTCATGTAATGAATGCGATGAATTGGTTTTAATCCTTCTTGATTGTAGAGAATATTGTTGATATTCACAAATGGATCTGCATTAGCGCAATTCCCAGTTCTGTCTTGACCGTTAGGACTAAGGGTAAAGTTAAACATGGTGCGATCGCCATGTAAAGTCATGTAAGTAAATAATCCAGAACTAGACCACCAAGAACTGGGGCGAATCCATTCAACTTCCCGTTTCTCAACCAATCGTTCTTTTAAATTTTCTAAATCTTCTCTACTAAAAACATATCTTTTAGAGCCAAAGAAACTATCACAATGGAGCTTTGGTCGTAAATCGGCTTCTGTGAACTGAGTCACTTTCTCAATCACATCTAAATCGACCTCTGTCAATGGTCTAGGTTTAGCGTGTTCCCAATCATTGAAAACTAAATCGTAACTATCCAGTTTCTCCCAGATGTCATCAATAGGTTTCATTGCTAAACTATCAGCATCATAAAACACAAATTTTTCAAATTCGCCGAAAAAAGAAGCAAACTTTCTATGTACAAAACCTTTGTACCAACCAGGATGATTGAATCTGGATTCCTGCGCTCTTGGATGAGCCTCCCAAACCTCATTCACAAAATCATCACAGCACTGAAGAGCATCCCAATCTTCAAAAAGAGTCACATTTTCACGAGATTCAACTTCCTGCTTCACCAAGTCTAGTCGTTTACTATAGGGAATAACACAAATAGGAACATCTGAACTCACATTTGCCTCAATGCTATTCAGCAATGCTACTAACTGGTTATAAACAGTATCATTAGCAAGAGTATAAACACCGAAAGCTTTCATCGGCAAATCCCCTGTATATTTCCGTAAACTACAGAAAAATTCACGAACTTGTATAGAGAAGGATAACAAGACTTACATACTAGTACATCAGCAAAAGGGTAAAACAGAATGTAGAAAAAAAGACTTTTCATTCGTTCGTTTTGCAGCACAGTTCTCTACCTCTTTCCCCCTACACCCTCAAGACTGTAAGGGATACGTAGTTGAGGTTCGGTGAAACCACCAGAAACCCGGTTTCTTTAAGAAACCGGGTTTCTCTAATTTTGGGTAGATGTCAAAGCTCACCTTTCAATCTCTAACTCTTTTCCCCTACACCCTATCCCCCACACCCTACCCCCTTTCTTTACAAATATGTGTTAAACAATGAGTCACACTACGTGTTAACTTATGAACATCTTGATGCTTTCTTCTACATTTCCCTATCCACCGACAAGAGGGGGAACTCAAGTCAGGACATTTAATTTACTTAAGTATCTCAGCCAACGCCATACTGTCACCTTGGTCACTCAGCGAGAACCTGATGTGACTAATGCAGATATTGAAGGATTGCGAAGCTGTGTTACTAACCTAGTTCTTTTTGCACGTCCAAAAGAGAGCAGTAAATCCGGTAAAATACTACAAAAAATTCAACGCTTTGCTAATTTCATTTTGACAGGAACACCACCAAGTGTATTGAGCCGCTACTCAATTGAGATGCAAAACTGGATTGATAATTTTGTGAGTACTGGAAAATGTGATGTCTTAACTTGCGAGCATAGCGTCAACGAAGTGTACGTCCATCCCTATTTCCAAAAACAACTCAACACCGTAGTCAATATTCATAGCTCTGTCTACGGAACTTGTCGCAATCAGTTGGAAACAGGAATTTCTGAAAATCGATTTCGTGACCAACTCTACTTACCGCTTTTGCGTCGCTACGAACAACGTTACTGTTCTAAATTCTCAACAATTGTGGTGACAACGGAGGAAGATAGGGTTCAGATGCAAGAATTTAACCCTAACAGTCAAATAGTAGTAATTCCCAATGGCGTAGACTTGGATTCATTTCCCAACCGTACCACAGATCCGGGAGGACATAGTATCATCTTCATTGGTGCGATGGACAATTTAGCAAACATTGACGCGGTTTGCTTTTTTACGCATGAAATTTTACCAGAAATTCAGAAGCTCTACCCCGATACCACGTTTGAGATTGTTGGTTCTCGTCCCGCATCATCAGTTTTAGCACTCCAAGACAAACTAGGAGTAACGGTTACCGGACGAGTCAATTCAATGGTGGATTATTTACATAAAGCGACTGTCTGTGTTATCCCCATGCGGACTGGATTTGGGATTAAGAACAAAACTTTAGAAGCGATGGCTGCGGGTGTACCTGTCGTAGCTAGCGATCGCGGTTTAGAAGGACTGGTTGTAGATACAGAAAATTTACCATTAAGAGCATTACGCGCAAATCAGCCCAATGAGTATGTTAACGCCATTGGTCAAGTATTTGAAAATCCACAATTACGAGCTAGGCTATCTTATAACGGTAGACAATTAGTGGAAAGTGAATTCACGTGGAAAATTGCTGGTCAAAGATATGAGCAAGCCCTTATCAGTCAAAAAATAGGCGTATAATACAAATTCGTAATTTGTAATTCGTAATTACTCCTTTTCCGCCAAAGACTACCGGATTTTAGGAAATTGGTATAGGGACTTCCACTAAATAAATTATCCATCTTGTGATACGGGCGTCCCCTCCCGTCCTTTGAATCTGTAACCACAAGAGATTGTTGATTACTTTTTATTTGGAACTCCCTTGAACTATCTTTAATTTGGGAAAATTGCGGGACTCAGAAACCCGGTAACTTCTGCGAAACCAGGTTTCTCTGCTTTATAAACAAAAAAATACGGAAATACAAAGAAACTCATCTTTATACTTCCGTGTCTTTAAGTTTTTCCATTCAACACAACCTTGAGTTCATTGCTGCTTATTAAAAAGAGCATTGATTTTTTGGTAGCCTGTTCCCTCTTAAAATTAAAGATAAGAGAGTTGATACAGTACTACAATAACCGCAAAGCAGTCTACCTTTTCACTTTTTACACTCTACTCACACACACCTATGCTCAAAGTGTATTAAGCAGTTTTTGGGATGACATGAGTGAATTTACTGATTTTAATAAATAGAGTGCAAGATATGAAAAACACGAGTATAAAGGAAAATACTTTAGCAGAACTATATTACTGGATTTGTAAAGAAATAGTATGGTAACTCCATCAAATTCTGCGCCAAAACCACACAGACATAATCAGTCCAAACGAGGCGCAGTCAAGCATATTTATAAAAAATCAAAAAAAAAGCCCAAACAGGGTGGTAGGCTGGGAACGGTGGTAGCAATAGCTGTTTTATTGAGCAGCGCAGGTTTGATTGTAACTTTTGCCTGGATTAGCATCCAATTGATATTAAATCCTTATCAGGTCAGCTGGTTTAATAAACTTGTACCAGAATGGGCGCAAATATCTTTGAATAACACCGAACGTTCCCAAACTTTTAAACAAATTCAAGCTTCTCTAGACAAACAGGGGTTGGTCGCAGGAAAAATCCTACCTTTAGAAGGAAATAGCGCAGCATCTTTCTTACTACCAATTTTTAAAGAGCGATCGCACTGTCAAACGAATTGTCAATCTATCGTTGAACTCAGAGTTTATCAGCGATCGCAAGATTTAGAACTTCAGCCTACATTAGAAAAGTACTATCATTTGGCAAATCAACTACCTATAATCGGTCCTGAAGAATCCTTTGTTGTTTCTCCCTTCGTCAATGAGACAGATGACAATCAAGGCTCTAGCCTTTCTTTACCTTTGGATGAAGTCGGGCGTTTTGAAGGAGAGACGCCATCACCAGGTTTTTGGTTTTATTTACAAGGTCACCGCCAGCAAGGAATAAATATAATTACTTACGGTTATATCGTTCATTACAATCCCAAACGCTCTCATTTACAGTTAATGATACCGTGGACGAGTCCAAACGGACATTTCCCTCAATGGCGTCAAGTGACTGGTAGTCGCGAACAAGAGTTAACAATAGACCGAACAATCGGTTTAGAACCACAATTAAAAATTTATCAAATCAAACCTGTGAAGTCTGTGCTCAACCCCATGGGCTTAGAAGCGATCGCACTCACACCACCAGCGCTGAAAAATTTATCTTATCAGGACGCCCTATTATTAGCTCGTAGTGGATTGTGGACACCAGCTTATCAACGGTTGCGATCGTTCAAGAAGCAGCATAAAGGAATTTTTTCCGCAGCAGCACAAGCACAAATGGATGTTATCCACTTGCATTCCCAACTCACCGCAACTCAAGCCGATACCAGTTGGGCAAGTCCTAGTCAACAGGTAGTAGTCTATATTATAGATGGTCGTTGGGAGAAAGCCCTACAGGTGTTTGAGGCTTCACCACAAAATGCTCAAGAAATCGCCTCCCAACTCAAAGCTGATGGAGGACGGTTGTGGAATCGTGTGGAAGCAGAATTGCAAGTGAACCCGAAGCGACAATCAGCACTTGCTTGGGGAGGCTTAATTATCGCCGCAAAAAACGGTAAGCAACGAGCAAGTGCTTGGTTAAGGGAACAACCCGAAATCACAGAAGATTCTATCGCACAAATTCAAAAACTGTTAGGACAGTTATAGTTTGAGCGCTCAGCTATCATCAGCTAAGAACTACAGCTGCAAGTGCTCCTCGGAAGTTCCAAATAAAAAAGTCGGACAATATTTCTTGTGGTACGGGCGTCCTCGCCCGTGAGCGAGCCAAGCTCAGAAAGAATTAACCGCAGATGCCAGCAAATATACGCAGATAAATTTATACCTCTGCAGACTAGAAAATGCTATATTTCCTGAAAGTCCCTGAGTAGGGAATTGAAATATAGTCCTTATCAGCAGAAAGCTTCCTCTTCACATCACTTAACAAATATTCAGAAAAATCAAGCTCGTCCTCGTATACTTCATCTTGTCTGATCCCAGCCAAGTCATCTATACTGATTCCAAGAGAAACTCACTCGTCAGTTTCAATTGCAGTTGCAGTCGCAAAGCTTTCCGCCAGGTGCTCGCAAGGCAGTCTACCAAAAGTATCCGTGATTATAGCTAAAAACCTTAGTCAAAGAAAATTTTGATTTTTGACTAAGGGAGAGTGTGCTGCCGTCTCACAGCGGATGTCGGCAGCTGTAAAAGCTCTGATGTATAGATTCGTTTCTCAATCCTCCTTTAGGGTAGCGCTTATGCGTTGCATCTTCATATCTTGCAATTGCTGTAGCAGGCATTCAACTTCTTCCTGCAAATGCATGAACTTAGCCTGCTGCTCGGCTTGGTAAAAACACTTGTTAAATTTGCTTGCCCAGTCAGTGTGGGACTCGCGTTCGGAAATGCTAGATGTAGACATAGTTGTATAAATCCAAAACTCAACTCACACCATTAGAGATATTATAATAGCGAAGTTTTAAGAATCATTAAATAATTGTATAGTATTCATGGATATCTGTAACGTATCTCATGTGGTGTATTGAGTGACTTATAAGCTCGTACTTTGGTTCCAAAAAAAAACACGTTCATAACCATCTTGCGCGAGAAGCGCATCTGGTGTGCAAAATAAAGATATACCATCAATTGCCGTATTTCAGTTGGATTTATAAAATTATAAAATACCGTGACTCTAAGCCTGTCTGCTGCACAATCTTACCGCCAACCCTGGCTGGGGCTAATAGAAGCCTATCGCGAATACTTGCCTGTCACTGACGAGACACCTGTCGTCACTTTGCAAGAGGGTAATACTCCCCTGATACCCGTTCCTTCCATTGCAGAACGTATTGGCAGACAAGTGCGTGTATTCGTTAAATACGATGGTCTCAACCCTACTGGTAGTTTTAAAGACCGGGGAATGACATTGGCAATATCCAAAGCAAAGGAAGCGGGCGCAAAAGCGGTCATTTGTGCCAGTACGGGTAATACCTCAGCATCAGCAGCGGCTTATGCAAGACGTGGAAAAATGCGTGCGTTTGTCTTAATTCCCGATGGTTACGTGGCGCTGGGGAAGTTAGCACAAGCGTTACTGTATGGGGCAGAGGTTCTTGCAATTAAAGGAAATTTTGACCAGGCGCTGGAAATAGTCCGCGAAATGGCCCAAAGTTATCCCATTACTTTAGTAAACTCAGTCAATCCCTACCGCTTGGAAGGTCAAAAAACAGCTGCGTTTGAACTGGTAGATATCTTGGGTAATTCCCCCGATTGGCTTTGCATCCCTGTCGGTAATGCGGGAAACATCACAGCATACTGGATGGGCTTTTGTCAATATCATCAAGCCGGAAAATGCGATCGCCTACCGCGAATGATGGGATTCCAAGCCGCAGGTGCAGCGCCCCTGGTGAACGGACAGCCAGTACCGCATCCAGAAACTATCGCCACTGCAATTCGTATTGGTAACCCAGCCAGTTGGGACAAAGCCGTCGCTGCTCAACAAGCTAGTCTAGGGAGTTTCAAAGCCGTTACCGATGCAGAAATTTTGGATGCTTATCGGCTACTAGCATCAGAAGAAGGCATTTTCTGCGAACCAGCTAGCGCAGCATCCGTAGCTGGCTTGTTACAAGTGAAAGACCAAGTTCCCACAGGGGCGACAGTCGTTTGTGTCCTGACCGGGAACGGTCTGAAAGACCCAGACACCGCTATCAAACACAGTAACAGCCAATTTCAGCAAGGTATTGATGCAGACCTATTGTCTGTAGCAAAGGCGATGGGATTTTAATCGAAGGGTGTAGGGGGTAGGGTGTAGGTTATGGGGAAAAATAAAACATCACTACACCCCACACCCCACACCCCTATTCTTCGCTCCTCTCTTTCGCCAATCTATCGATCGCATCGCCTAAAGCAGTAGTCAGGCTTTTGCGAGTTTGGGCGTGGTTGTCTTGTTCAGTTTTCAAGGCTTGCTGTAGGCGATCGCGTTCCTTAATAGCTGCAACAAGTTTGGCTTTTAATTCCTCAAGTGATTCTATTTGTTTGACTTCTTGTTCAATCACAACTGCTGCGGTGGGGTCATCAAGTCGTGCTTCTGCGATCCCCTTGATTTGTTGTATTTGTGCTTTTAAAGATGCGATCGTCTGTTGTGCCATTAAAGCATCTGTACGACGTTGTTCAGCTTCGGTGTTATAAAGTTTGCGCCATTTTTCCGCGCTTTCCCAACCAGTATCCCTTTCTGATTGAAGTTCCGCCACCTGCTGTTTGAGTGCTTTAATTTCCGCCAACCACTGTGCTGTTAATTCTTCAGCCATACAAAACTTGTGTAGAAAGTTGCTTAGTTGAGACTGGGTGTGGGGTGTAGTGATGTTTTATTTTTCCCTACACCCTAGACCCTATACCCTACATCCTACTTAAAATGTAGTCATTAATTGTTACACAAGCTGAGAAAGAGGTGCAACAGGAGTAAAATATTTAGCGTCTCATTTACAGAAGCAATATTGTTCCTATGTCTGAGTTACCTCCTAGTTATTCCACTGTCGCACCTGAAGCCAAAGCACCAACTCTCAGAAGGCTGCGCCAAATCAGTCGCGTGCTAGACAAAGCTGTGACCATTCCTGGAACCCAAATTGGAATTGGTCTAGATCCAATTTTGGGATTTCTACCCGTTGGCGGTGATTTTATAGGGATTTTGTTTTCCTCATATATTGTCCTCGAAGCTGCAAGGCTAGGTGCGCCAGCATCGACAGTAGGCAAAATGATTGTGAATATAATAATAGATGGTCTATTAGGTGCTGTACCATTGATAGGCGATTTGTTCGATTTTGCTTGGAAGGCTAACGAGTACAATATCAAATTACTCGAAGATCACTTAATCTTGCCTACCCAAAGGAGAAGCGAAGATAAATCGTTTGTATTTGCAGTTTTGATTGCCTTGTTCGTTGTTATTATTGGATTAGTTGCATTGACTGTAATCATAGTGAGATTGCTTGGAATGCTGTTGGGACTTTTCAGCTAGTTAATTTAAATGAAAGATTGGTGGCAAGCTACTTTCCCAAAAGGTAGGCAAAGTTTAATAATTACTGATGCTAGTGGGTATCCCGTACAAATCGCTTATGGTGAAAAAGGTATAGGGAAACCCCTGTTTTTATTACATGGTGTAGGTAGTTGGAGTTATAACTGGCGTCGTAGTATCGAGCCTCTGTCTAAAAACTTTCGGGTGATATGCTACGATTTTAAAGGATATGGTTTTTCGGAAAAACCCATCTCACGTCGGGAAAAAAACGGGCATCAAGTGATTGAGTTAGAAAGAATTATTCTATCTTTATGTGATGAACCCGTTACGATTGTAGCTGAATCAATGGGCGCACTCATTGCTTTGGCGCTAGCACAAAAAAATCCTGAGTTAATAGCGCAGTTGGTGGTTGTAAACGTACCTATTTTTGCCCAACGTCTCCCTCATTGGGGAATGTGGTTGCTTTCTCAATTACCTTTGGAATTAGTACAAGCAGTAGACTCTTTGCGTTTAGCACAACTTTTTGCGCCAATAGTCAGGGAAGTTATGGCGATAGAAAGACGTGGAGTACTGTTCGACCCGTCCATACTAACCCAGGAAGATGTTTATTGGATAACTTACCCTTATATTGAATTATTCGGTACTCTTACCAAAGTATCCGAAGAGTTACAAACAGCAGCTCGGGAAATTGAGCACTTACAAGCAAATAAACCAAGTTTGCTCAGTAAAATTCAAAGTAACCTGAGTGCGATTAGATGTCCGACGTTAATCTTATGGGGTGAACAAGATACTTGGTTCCCCGCTAGTGATGGGGAAAAACTGCGTCAACTTATGAGAAATGCTAAATTAAAAATTTTGTCTAACTGCTGTCATGACGCGTCTTATGGTGCTTCAGAAGCAGTGAATGCAGCAATTCTTGAGTTTTTACAACAAACAAATAACAAATATAGCGATCGCTGATTCAATCAGATAATCATTTTGACCACTTTATTGCTTTCAATCACCCCCCTGAACGGTTACAAAGCAGATACAGTTTTTACTAGGAAAGGGTTTCCATATTTCAATCAATTTTATTCACGGGTATTGGTTCAAGACTACTCGGTTAAGGATAGTTAAAGCTCCAGAAACCCGGTTTCTTTAACAATACCTTTGCCAAAATAGAAGCCTAGACTTATTTTGCCATTTTTGCCGAATCGGCAAAAAGAAAGCCAGTCTAGGCAATTGGTTGAGAGCAAAGCGATCGCACTTCGCTGATGCCATCTATGTAGACATCCCACTGTGCAAGCGATTCAATAAAAACCCAGTTTGGTTTTTCCTAAATGATTTTAAAACGCTCATGGTGTTTGCTCTTGCCACAAGGTTACGGGATTTCATAGCTTGTGCATCACCACTAAACCCTCTAAAAATGGCGAAGGTATTGTTTAAGAAACCGGGTTTCTAATTTCTGCTATCCCTTGCAGTATTAGGTATTTGCGGGGACTCCCTCCCATCCTCTACCACGTCCTTACTCTTTAAGAGAGGCGAATGTATTGCAAGTCGCCCTGCGTTCTAGCCTGAATATGCGAATTGAGCCAGGTACGACTGTAGACAATGTAGCACTGCTAGCATCTGATTGTGATGCGGATGCTACTATTGAATTTACTGATGGGTCTGGGGTTAGTGTCACCAAAGTGGCTTCTCAGGGAACCAATGACAATCGATTATTCATTCTTTCCATCACAGCAGATGTTGATGCTCCACTAGGAAATCGCTCCCTGTTACTAACTAATCCCGATGGTTCCCAAGGACCGGCAGCATTTGGGCTCTTAGA
Organism: Scytonema sp. PMC 1070.18; assembly: GCA_035967975.1. GTDB lineage: Bacteria > Cyanobacteriota > Cyanobacteriia > Cyanobacteriales > Nostocaceae > Scytonema. Next base: position 5,391 of record JAWQFQ010000010.1, on the reverse strand, counting down.
AGTGGTTAAACCTGGAACTCTTACTAAAGTTGAAGAGCGTCTCCAAGTATTTACAGAAGCAGCTGATATTTCTCTAGAATCGGTTGTTAGTGATAAAGTCCTTCAAATACTCGCTTCGGAGATTCCGGGAAGACGATAACCTTTTGCGTTGTATCATGTCCGGTTAAACAGTTATCATTAAAACGCACGCAAAGACGAGGACAGTGAGTTGGGCGGCAACGCCCTCCTTGAAGCAACTGCCCGTCGCAAAGACGCAAAAGGTCTGCAAGCTTTTTGTGATAAGTGATTAAGCGGACTTGATATCACTGACCCCTACTACCAATTTATATGTATGATACAATTGGTGAATTGGTGTTATCCAAAAAGTATTGACTTCCTTCCTATCAACAAATAAGTTGTCATCACTCCTTTGCCTTTGACTTCAATTTCGCCCCGTTTCTCAAATACGAATTCGGTTTGCAATCTTTCATAGGTTGTTTCTGTAACTTGAATTTTGCCAGCAAGTCCCTGAGATTCCATTCTACTCGCAATATTGACCGTATCTCCCCATAGGTCATAAGTTACTTTTTTGATCCCAATAACACCTGCAACAACGGAACCAGTATGAATACCAATACGGATACTAAAGTTTTGGTTGTTTTCTGCGTTAAATTGCGCGATCGCTGTTTGCATATCTAGAGCCATATCCGCAATCGCTTGGGTGTGTTCTGGAGATCGTACCGGTAAACCGCCAACGACCATATAAGCATCACCAATCGTCTTGATTTTCTCCAAACCATATTCTTCGGTCAAATGGTCAAACACCGAAAAAATTTGATTGAGTATTTTCACAAGTTGAATCGCACTCATTTGAGACGCAATTTTCGTGAAACCAACGATATCTGCAAACAGAACAGTCACATCAGTATAGTGTTCTGCTATTGTACCCGGTTCTTCTTTTAAACGCTTAACAATGGCTTCTGGTAGAATATTAAGGACAAGTCTTTCAGTCTGTTCTTGTTGGTAGCGCAGATTTTTTTCTGCAACGATTCGCTGGGTAATATTGCGAAAAATCCCGTGTATAGCAACGGGTTTGTTACCTATAAATTTACAAGTCAAATTTCCTTCTACAAATATTTTTTGACCGTCCTTAGAAATTAACGCAATTGTCACTTGTTCGAGTTCTTCACTTGATAAGACTCGATAAAACAATTGACGACATTCTGCTTGAAAATCGGAATGGATAACATCAAATAAATTTATTTGCTGAATTTCAGCTGCTGTATATCCTAAGGTTTGAAGCCATGCACGATTTACATACTCAAAATGACCGTAGGGCGTGACGGAGTGAATCAGTTCGTTAGCATTTTCAAATAAATCCCGATATCGTTCTTCACTTTCTAAAAGCGCTTTTTCCGCCAGTTTACGTTTGATAAACTGAGAGATTTGACTACCAATAGAAGCTGTCATTTGCAGCAAATCTATATCCTTTGCTTGTACATCCCGACTAAAGAAAATCATCACCCCGAAAATTTCATTGTCATCCCATATCGGAAAGCCAAAGACGGAGTGTAGCCCTGCTTCTGCGGCGGGTTGCGATCGCTCAAATTCTGTATCTTGGACTACATCACTAATCCACATAGGCGAACGTGACAACCAAATTCGTCCTGGTAATCCAATACCTGGGGTATACGTTGTTTTCCATGCGATCGCCTTAAATTCTCTTGCAAAAACTGTTCGGTTTGACCAAGTTTCCACACACCGCAATACGGAATTGATAGAATTTTGCACTACAGTTGGTGCTATGTATTCATTTGCTGTCCAAAGTTCCCCTAAATCCCAACCCAGACATTCACACATTGCTTGTAAAATCTGTGGAATTGCCTGCTTTACACTTTGAGCTTCTGATAAGATACGGGTGATAGCATACTGCGTGTGGCTACGTTGATGTCTACGTTTTTGTAAGGTAATATCTCTGCCAATATAGACAATATCTTCTCGTTTAGAAAGTCTTTTTGGAATAACCGAGCAGGAGAACGCCATCCACAGCTTTTCCTTATTCTTCTTACTACATCTAACTTCTAAACCTGGTAAATATTTTTTAAATAAAAACCCCTTTTGAATAACTTGCTCTAATAATTTATCTTCAAATATTAAGGAGATAGGCTTATGTAATAATTCTTCCTCACTATAGCCAAATAACTCAATTGTAGCGCGATTGACTTTCTTTATATATCCTGAAGGAGTTGTCACCACTAAGGCATCTACCATTGAAGTGATAACTTTCTCCATGTAGTTTTTATATCTAGATAAAACACTTGCTAGCAATTTTCTATCATAGATTCTTTGGGAGAGTTGCTGTTTGATCACCATCTTTTCCGTTACATCTTCAAGAAAAACGATTAACTTAATATCATCACTATTTTTAGTTTCTACTTTCAGGATATAGATATTAAAATATAAATAGCCTTGATTTCCAGAATATCTTCCAATAGCGTCTAATTCAAAGAGTTCCTGCTCCCCGTTTAAAATAGATGCAAAAATATCTTCAAGTCCTATAAATTCAGGAAAACTAAGACGGATATCTTTTCCTGGTATAACTTCCTTAGGATAAGCAGCAAACCGTTGTACTTGTTTAGAAGCAAATAAGATTTGGAATTGGACATCCAATTCCAAACGTTCCAACTGGCGAATAGTTTTATGGTTGCTTAAAATCCGATTTAGTGCCTGGTACTTCATAGTGCTAGGGAGAGAGTAACGGACTATTAAGAAAAGCTCCTAACTCCTAACTACTAACTTAGGACATGGCACCACTGATGTTTCAGTCAACTATTTGTTTAGAATATTTGTCAATTATTACACTTTTCAAACGGTGAATTTAATTGAAGTTAATAACTCCAAATTTATCTAATGTGTAATATTCCAAACATAGTAAACACACTTTGAAGGCTTAGCTGACGTAAGGCTAAATCTATATTACTTACAATGATAGACTAAAAAATATATCTAACGGAAGATTTTACTTTCTTCAGAGTTTGCTAAGCGAAGTATGTATCAAAAAGTTTTGAAGTAAAAAACAAACTAAGTTAAAAATCTGTGATAAAAAATTGATTTAAACCAAATTTATTATATAATATTAAGCGAAAAAATATTAAAAATTTTAAAAATAATAATTTTTTATACAAAAATAAAAATGAGAATGAATTCAATTATTAGATGGATTTATGAATCCATATTTTGTTGGTTAACAATCAATACTGCTCGGTTAACGATATCTGACGTACCACAAACCTGCTAGAAACCCGGTTTCTTTGAGAAACCGGGTTTCTATTCTGACTTAGGGACTTCCAAGAAATAAATTATTCATCTTGTGGAACGGGTTAAAGATTCAAAGGACGGGCGGGGACGCCCGTACCACAAGAGATTGGTAAGACCCCCGCCCCTAGTTAAAACTCAGGAGTTCTCGCACTCCCACTATTTTTTGATAGTTGCGCTCTTGTGCGATCGCGACAGCCCATCAGTACTATCGGAAACTATTGAGCAATCCCTATGAAAACCTTCTGAGAATCACGCTCTTACTAATGGAGTACTATCGCTATAGTAACTAGCCCATAGAAAGATGCAAATTTCTCTTCAAACTTTTAGAATAAAAACAATTGAATTTTACAATATCTATTTCTGAGAATTGGTTAATGAGCATTCTTCCCATAACCAAACTCTAGTATCAATATAGTTAAAAAATTTTAGAAGCAGGAAAGAATATTGTTTGTTTTTATCAACATTTTACTCTTGAATAGACGAAATCGTATTACTTAAAAAAACAATCATGAAATTTTTGATATTTATATTTATATGAATTCAACGAAAATTAACAAGGAGGAACTTATATGTTAATTACGAAATTATTGCGGTCAAGAACTGCTTTACTTATGGCATTGGGAATAACATCAACAGTAGCTGTTCCCATCATGAGTCCTACACCTGCAATAGCAGATAATAATCCTTATGTTATTGGACAAGGCTATCGACGAGACTATAGCTCTAATATTCCCGCAGGAACTAGAATTCCAGTTCAATATGATGAGGCTGAAAAAATTGTTGTTACACCAGGAGAAACAACAGATATAACGCTCACTGTAGCACAAAATATTCGCTCCAGTGATGGTAGAGTTGTAATTCCTGCAGGTAGTGAAATCAGAGGCGAATTACAACCAGCTGATAACGTTGAAGGAACTCGGTTTGTTGCTCAAGAACTGATTTTAAGGAATAGCGATCGCAGCATACCCATTAATGCGACTTCTAGAACAGTGACCAGAGTTGAAACTGTTACGAGAAGAAGCGATCCAGATTTCTTGAAAGGAGCAGCCGTTGGTGCTGCGGCTGGTGCTGTACTAGGAGAAATATTTGGCGACATTGATTTTATAGAAGTGTTAGGTGGTGCTGGACTTGGTGTTGTAGGCGCACTACTGACAAGAGGTAGTGAAGAAGCAGAAGTTGCTGTCGTTTATCCCGAAAGAGATTTGGATTTAACACTACGAGATAATTTAGTACTCTCCTCTCGCTACTAAACTTTTTGCAAAAGTCTGCAATACTACAAGCTCCTAGTACAGCGCGACAGAAATCCTAAAAACCCGGTTTCTTCGCGAATGGTCAACGGAAAATCAGTCTTTTCCACGAGAGAAACCGGGTTTTTTAGCCCAACGAGTCAATACTGGACCGGCGCTCTAGAAACCCGGTTTCGCATCAGTTACCGGGTTTCTAATGTCTCTACAGGGATTTGATTTTTTTGTGCGGTTCAAACTACGTCAAAATTGAAATAGACCCAGTTGTATCGCACGACCAATGCAGATTACCCAGAGTCTCCATACAGCCATTATTGTTACTGACCTAGAACGTGCCGAACACTTCTACAGCAAAGTGCTAGGATTATCGAAGATTGAGCGCACTCTCAAATATCCCGGTGCGTGGTACCAAGTTGGGAGCTATCAACTTCACCTCATCGTCGCCCCATCTGTCCCCAACGAACCCCAACACGAAAAATGGGGACGCAATCCTCACATTGCTTTCTCGGTGGCTGACTTGGATATAGCCAAACAACAACTCATAGATCATAACTGTCCCATTCAACCCAGCGCCTCAGGACGCCCTGCTGTCTTTACCAAAGACCCAGACGGCAATATTATCGAACTTGGGCAGCAGTTAGTGGTTAGTTGATAGTTGATAGTTGATAGTTGTTAGTAGTAATTTTATTTATCTTGTGGGGTGAGTTTTTTGCCAGCTTTCAGAACAATTAAAAGTCTCTTAAACCACTATCAACTAACCACTAACCACTAACCACTAACCACTAACCACTAACCACTAACCACTATCAACTAACCACTATCAACTAACCACTATCAACTAACCACTATC
>JAWQFQ010000009.1:0-89303 GCA_035967975.1 Scytonema sp. PMC 1070.18 | reverse complement strand
CTCACTCCCTCCCTCCCTCACTCCCTCCCTCCCTCTACACCCTAGATTTCATTTAACTTTCTGTTTAACAAAGGTTACAACCTGAGCCAGTTGTTTCTTCAAAGCATCAATTTCTGTTTGCATTTTGGCAATTTTCTCATTGAGTGCTTGAACTTCAGCAGCTGAGGCTCCATCGGTACTCGTCATTGTAGTAGCAACATGAGCAGTAGCTGCAACTTCATTAGTAGCGCCATTACTAGTCGTAGTTGCTGCGACTGGTGCTGCGGGGGCGACTTTAGCCGGTTCTGGACGTGGCTGTTTAGCCTTTGTCATTGCTAACTTAATCGCGCTAATGAGTTGTTTTTGGTCAAAAGGTTTTCCCAGAAATTCAAAATACTCAAAAGGTTCTGGAATTTTCTCTGTTACCTCTTCCTTGCGACCAGACATTAGAACTAAGGGAATTTTCCTGAGTTCGCTTTGGGCTTGAATTTGTTGGAACACTTCCCAGCCACTCATCTTGGGTAAGAGAAAATCCAGCATAATCAGGCTGAGTTTTTCTTTGAGGATTAAATTCCATCCTTCCAAACCATCTTTGGCTTCCAGTACTTGGAAGTTTCCCGGTGGTAACATTTCTCGTACTTTTACCCTGACAACTGTAGTGTCATCGATAACTAAAATTTTGTTATTTGCCACGACTGTTTACTCTAATAGAAACTTTAGGTTTAGATGGCGCTTCGCCAATTCACGCTAAGAATTCTCCCACTATACTCAATATATATATTGATCGGGGGATAGTAATTTCCAGGAGAAGCAAAGATGGTAGAGGTGTTTTATAGAACCCTCTATACTCTCAAGATACTGATACACAAAATCGTGAAATGCTTATGACTTCCTCGCAAAGGACACAACTGACCTCTGAAATTACCGCAATGCCCTCTTGGCTACGTCGCCCCATTGGCAAAGCCAGTGAAATTTCTACCGTACAACGTATCATTAAGCAACGTCAAATTCATACAATTTGCGAAGAAGGACGTTGCCCGAATCGAGGAGAGTGCTATTCTCAGAAAACAGCAACTTTCTTACTCATGGGACCAACCTGTACAAGGTCTTGTGCTTTTTGTCAAGTTGATAAGGGTCACGCACCCATGCCGATTGACTCTGAGGAACCGCAAAAGGTTGCTGAAGCAGTACAACTTTTAGGATTGCGATATGTGGTGCTGACCTCAGTGGCTCGTGACGATCTACCAGACCAAGGCGCAAGTCACTTTGTTAGGACAATGGAAGCCATTGGTCAAATGAACTCAGAAACTCAAATTGAGGTGTTGACACCAGATTTTTGGGGTGGTTCAGGAGTAGGGGAAAAAGGTCAACGCGAACGTATAAATATGATTGTGAGGGCAAAACCTGCTTGTTACAATCATAACATTGAGACAGTCAAACGATTACAAGCACCCGTGCGTCGGGGTGCTAAGTACGATCGCTCGCTGTTTGTATTGCAAGTAGTGAAGGAAACGGACCCCACTATTCCTACTAAGTCAGGTTTGATGTTAGGACACGGGGAAACTGTTGAGGAAATCACTGAGACGATGGAGGATTTACGTAAGGTGGGATGTGATCGCCTGACTATTGGTCAGTATATGCGTCCTTCATTAGAACATCTACCTGTGCAAAAATATTGGACCCCTGAAGAATTTGACGACTTGGGTAAAATTGCAAAGGAAATGGGATTCAGCCACGTTCGTTCTGGTCCCTTAGTTCGGAGCTCTTATCATGCTGGGGTGTAGGGGCGTAAAGTCTTGCGCTTCTGCATGATAGTTCGTTAAGAAAAATATTTTTAACGAATTTCACTGTATATGACAGCTCTTTGGTATTGGTTAATAAGTTCTGAAATTAGGAGAGAACACAATGACTGCTGAAATCAAACCAGGTACTGATGTTGCGAACACGGGAGCAAAACCACCGTTTACGTTTCGCACCGCTGTTAGCCTCGTTTTACTTGCTGGGAATATCTTGGTAGCAGCAATTTACTTCCACTTGCTTAATCCATAGTGAGAAGTGAGAAGTGAGGAGCAAGGAGTAAAAAATATTACTCCTAATGCCTAACTTCTCGACTGGGTGTTGCTCAAATCGTTCCTTTAAACAAACCTTTGGGACGAACGAGCAGCACCAAAATCATAATTAACAGCGCAATCCCTTGTTTATACTGAGAACCCAGAAAAGGAGTACTAACTTCCTGAGCAATCCCGATGATAAAAGCGGCTGCGATCGCACCGTAGGGATTGCCAATACCTCCGAGGATGACAGAAGCAAATAATGGTAAAATTAGGAACCATCCCATATTTGGGCGTACAGCTGTAATTAAGCCGTACATACTTCCACCTAAGGATGTAAAAATTCCGGCAATCACCCAAGTCCATAAGATAACTTTGTCAACATTGATACCCGAAACTCTAGCTAAATCCAAGTCGTCAGCAACTGCTCTCATCGCTTTTCCAACTTTTGTATTTTGCAAAATGTAATGCAGCATGATAATAGCTAGAACAGCGAGAACAAGAACCAATAATTGATTTTGCGGAATTTTTAACCCTGCAATGTCAAAAGCAGGACGGACAGGAACATCATAATTTTGGTTGCTACCACCCCAGATAAAGATAATTCCATTGCGGAGAAATAGAGCTAGCCCGATAGAAATGATGATTAATGTCGTAGAAGTCGCACGAATAGAGCGCATTCTCGACCACAGTAGCTTTTCAGACAATAGCATTCCCCCGACAGTACCGATCGCAGCGATCGCCATAGACAGCCAAATATTGACTCCCAATAAAGTGTTTGCTACAAAAGTAAAGTAAGCCCCTAGGGTAAGAAAGTCACCGTGGGCAAAGTTAGATAATCGTAAAATCCCGTAGGTTAGGGTGAGCCCCACTGCACCGAGAGCAATGATGCTTCCTACAGCAATACCGTTGATAATTAATTGAGCAAATAGTGTATCCATATTCTCGTTTTACATTCAAGCGATGGCAACACACTGATTGAATACAATGATTGATGTTACTTTACACATAAGACGAACAAATTAAAAATTTCTTTTCCTCATGAGGAGGGTTTTTCACAAATCAAACAGGAGCTCCATAGTCCGTGGCTAATGGCTAATGGCTAAAATAGAACTTGTTGGGTGCTTACATTTTGGGTGGGTTTTGAGAAAATGATACCGACAGAAAAATTTGAGCGACTAAAAGGTTTGTTTGTAGAAATGGAGAAGGCTTTGATAGCTTACTCAGGTGGAGTTGATAGCACTTTGGTAGCTAAGGTAGCATATGATGTGTTGGGCGATCGCGCTTTGGCTATCACTGCTGTTTCTCCTTCACTGTTACCAGAAGAATTGGAAGACGCCAAGATTCAAGCAGCCACAATTGGGATTCCTCATACCATCGTTGAAACACATGAAATGGAAAATCCCAATTATACTTCTAACCCTGTCAACCGTTGTTACTTTTGTAAGAGCGAACTGCACGACACTCTTAAACCCATAGCTACAAAACTAGGCTATCCGTATGTGGTTGACGGAGTCAATGCAGATGACTTACACGACTATCGCCCAGGAATTCAAGCAGCAAAAGAAAGAGGGGCGCGTTCTCCATTAGCAGAAGTTGGAGTGACGAAAACTGAAGTCCGTCAAATTTCCAGAGAACTTGGTTTACCCTGGTGGGAGAAACCAGCACAGCCTTGTCTCAGTTCCCGCTTTCCCTACGGTGAAGAGATTACCATAGCCAAACTGCAACGGGTGGGTAGAGCAGAGATTTACCTACGAAAGCTAGGTTATCAAAATTTGCGGGTACGTTCTGAAGGAGATACAGCACGGATAGAATTACCTCCAGAACAAATTAAAGAATTTGTTTTGAAGACAGACTTACCGTCAGTTGTTTCTATATTTCAAGAGTTTGGCTTTATTTACGTAACTCTTGATTTAGAAGGTTATCGCAGTGGTAAGTTAAATCAGGTTTTGAAAAGGCTAATGGCTAATGGCTAATGGCTAATGGCTAATGGCTAATGGTAAAAAAGTAATTAGCAATTAACAATTAGCAATTAACAATTAGCATTTAGCATTTAGCCATTAGCAGTTTATCAATTCTTTTCAGCGACTAAATCGCTATTTTCTAAGACAATTTCGCCTAACTGATTAATTTCTACTTGCTGTTCAGGAAAATCTTTACTAATTAAATAACGCAAAAGTCCCACTGTGCGGAAACGCTGGTCAATATGAGGGATTCCTTGTCTATCCAAATGAACGGGAATAATTTTACTTCCTAGTAAGTCTCCTTGGGAATTCAATTTGACTTCTAAAATCATGGAGTAACCCGTCTGAGCAGCTGTGGATAAAGTTCGGTAGCCCAAAAAGTTACCTAAAGAATATGCGATAAGTTTACCATTATAAATTTCCATAGCTCTGGGAACATGAGGACCGTGTCCGATGACTAAATCCGCACCTGCATCAATCATATTTCGAGCAAATTGGAGAGAATTACCTCGGTTTTCTCCATAAAAATACTCTACTTTATCCTTTACGTGTAGTGCGCCCGTTCCTTCTGCTCCTGAATGCATTGACACAATGACAATACTTGCATTCTTTTTGGCTTCTTCTACGAGGGCTTTAGCTGTCTGGAGATCGTGAATGGAGTTATAAAAGTCATAGGGAGCAAATCCAATCATAGCAACGAAAAGACCATTGGATTCTAAGACAAGAATTTGATTTTTATGCCCTAATGTTTCTATACCAACAGCTTTAAGGTTCTTTACAGTGTCTCCTAAGCCTACTAAACCAAAGTCTAAAGCATGATTATTGGCGATGTTCATGACGTTAAACCCTACATCAGCAAATAGTTGAGCGTAGGAAGGTGGAGAACGGAAGGCAAAAACTTGTCCGCGTGAGATATCTTTGGCACTGTAACGATGGGTCGTTAAGCTACTTTCAAAGTTACCAAACAAAATATCTGCTCTTTGCAGATATGCTCTAATCGATTGTGGAAGCAGTTGATTGTGATTCTTTGGAAGCCTGTAGTTAGGGTAGTTTGTACCGGGAATAATATCTCCGACCGCTTGGATAGTAATGGTGTCGGAGGGTACGGATTCTGGTATAAAAAATGAATCTGGGACAGTTTCGATAGGTGAAGTCGCAGCTTGCGATCGCTGTATTTGACCAAAACGGATAAACATTCCTATACCAATACCCAGGCAAAAACAAGCACTAATAAAACTGAATGAAAGCCATTTCCCCAGCCGTTTATTTATCATAGTTGCACTCCTTAGAATATGGCGTTAGTATATCCCGGAATTGGTGTTTATCAAAAATTCCTCAAATTTTTTTTGGAAAAGATGCTATTATATGCTTTTTTGCATGACTCATAGCTCAACACCTTGTTTGTTATTTTTCCGGACTAGTGAGGTGCAAGCGATTCTTGTGGGTCGCACTGTTCAGTCTTTACACTCAATCGGCTATTCTGTTGCAGCAGCGTTAGACCTATATCAGTTGTGCATTAGAATAGCTTATATCATTGAAATGCTATGATAGGTTTTCCTAATTCAACCATTTTTTGCATTATTTCAAAGTAACTAGAAATAGCTGAAACCTATGCCTACAAAGGGATAGAGAAACGGAGAGGAGAGGATTCGAACCTCCGTTAAGTTTCCCTAAAACGCATTTCGAGTGCGCCGCATTAAACCGCTCTGCCACCTCTCCATCTATGATCTACAGTTTAATAGACGTCATTAAGACTCTAAAAACCATAATTTTATATACCTTATTGTAGCATAAACTGTCAATCCATGTATTCTTGGTAATAGCTTTGCAGTAGATTGTCCAATTGCTCTTGAGGACAGCATTCGATTAAGGCCTAAAGTAGGACTCAATCCCCAAACATCCTGTACCCAGTCCTGAGGATGAGAATCGTTAAAAATTAGACGTTGAAGGAGCTGCTTGGCTTCAGTTTTAGAGAAAGACATAGGGTGTGGGGTGTGGGGTGTGGGGTGTAGGGGAAGAAAAGGATAGGGATATACTAAGCAACGGGAGCGTGATGACAAACTTCAACATTTTGAAGAGTGACTAATCCATCTCTAACCATGTCTTTGACATAGGGGAGTATTTCTGATATTGCCTCTTCGCGGTCAATCATTGTGACTACTATAGGTACATCAGTAGACAATTCCCATAATTCGCAAGGTTGACAAGAGGTTTGTTTGCCATACCCCACTATTGCTTGTGTCACAGTTGCGCCTGCTATTCCTCGTTTTCTAGCAAGTCCAACTAAAGCTGAATAGAGTGGCTGATGATACCAACGGTCTGATTTACCAATGTATATATTGAGTTGTTTCCAGAGTGCCATACCAATTCTCTACCTCATCTTTCGGCTAGAATTGTGCCTAACTGTACGCTAACAATTCCCAGTATTGCACTGCTTGCTTAATAGAAACTAACTCTTAACAATTTTCTAAAACAATTAAGTACGAGCAATAAACAACAGTTACCAGCCTTTTCAAATCAAGCCGCTTCATTGTAAATTAATGATAGGCGATGGAGCTCGCCGTAACCGCCTTCTTATATAGAAAGGCTGATGGCTCCTACTTTTCTGGCTTGCTGCGGAAGAGTAGGGCTGTTTGCGTTAAACTTCTGCTAGCAAGTCACGCTTACCTTTGCCTATTGTGAGTCTGCGTGATGTTAGAAAGCATTCTTTGGATATTACTTGTGGGCTTTTTTGTGGGACAAGTTGCTCGCCGCCTCAAAACCCCCCCATTAGTTGGTATGATTCTGGTCGGAATTTTATTGGGACCGCAAGTGACTAACTTAATGAGTCCCAATGTATTAGCAGCGTCCGATGCTTTGCGGCGGATAGCTGTCATGGTGATTTTGATGAAAGCTGGGTTGGGATTAGACCGAGAAAAACTTTTACAGCAGGGAACGGTAGCACTAAGATTGGGATTTTTACCAGCGATGTTTGAGGCTATTGCGATCGCCCTAACTACGATGTGGATTTTAAACTTTGATTTTCCCACAGGGCTTTTACTTGGTTGCATCATTGGAGCAGAATCGCCAGCCGTCATTGTACCGGGAATGTTGCGATTAAAAAGCTTGGGTTGGGGTATCGTCAAAGGGATTCCTGATGCCATTTTGACAGGAAGTGCTTTGTCAGATGTGTTATTGCTGCTAGTGTTTAGTTTGTTACTCAACTTTTTGACACCAGGGTCAGCCGCAGGAGTTGTGTTACCATTCGGCTTGACTATAAATGCGATTCAACTTCTACCCATTCAAATTGTTGGTCAGATTGTTTTGGGAGTCTTACTAGGTTGGCTAACAGCACAACTGTTGGTTTTTGTGCTGTTAAAGCAAAGCTGGACTCAAAACACGGTACAATACACGTTAGTGACAGCTGGTTTCGCTTTGTTGCTTGTGGTACTAGCAGACCATTTCCCCTACTTCTCTGGCTATTTAGCCGTGATGGCGATGGGATTTTTTCTGATTAAACTGGATACTCCTCTAGCACGACGGTTGCGACTTGGTTTTGATAGCTTGTGGGTTGTAGCAGAAATTTTTTTGTTTGTGCTGTTAGGAGCGAGTATTCAACTGCAAATCTTAGAAAAAACTCTACTTCCGGGGTTGCTGATATTAGCAGTGGGTACGCTTCTGGGAAGGTCTTTGGGGTGGTACCTGTCTACAGTAGGAAGTAACTGGAATTGGCGGGAACGGCTCTTCTTGCTCCCAGGGAATTCTGCTAAAGCTACCGTACAAGCTGCAATTGGAGCAATTCCTCTAGCACGGGGAATAGAGGGTGGAGAGACAATTTTGGCGATCGCAGCATTATCTATTTTAATAACTGCACCCCTAGGAGCCTGGGCGATTCCCACTTTTGCACCAAAATTGCTCAAACGGGGCGAGGTTGACCCCACAAAGGTAGCAATTACACGCCCGATTGTACTATTAGCTGCTGTGGATACGTCTGTGTTAGCTAATCAGGTGTTGAACAAAGCAGCTGAGCTTGCTCGTCGTAGTGATGGTGAGGTCATCGTGCTGCATGTCATTGTTGCTTGCGATCCTCAAGGTGTAGAACTTTTGCGATCGCAAGCTCAACGCTTGCTAGCAGATATTCGCCACAAATTTATCACTACCACTGGTTCAACCCCAGAGGAAATTGTGCGCTTTGCGCGGGAATATCAAGTGGCTGAAATTGTGATGGGTAAGCGAGGACATCAACCTTGGAATCAGGTCTTAGTTGGTTCTGTTTCGCAAGCAGTACTGGAATCTAGCTCAATTCCTGTCATCTTAGTTGAACCAAATAGTCGCTTAGGTAGCTGAAATACTTCCTTAATTCCTCAGCTGCTTTAGTTGATATCTGAGCCGAGTGTTCCCAATCTTGAATATATCTATCTTTAATAAGTTGACACGCTTCTAAATACTTCTCAACAGGTGGTTGTTGATGTGCTATCATTCCCTGATACAGTAGACGAGGTTCAATCCCATTCTCCAGACAGCTTCCCAGTAGTTTTAAATATCTATTGAGGTTATAACGAAAAACGTCTACTTGGGGATGTTGCGAACTCAGTAACTCCTGCGCCACGTCTTGTGCTAATTCTTCTCTATTAGCTAGTAACCAGCGTCCTGCTTCCAGAGAAGCAGCTGTTTGTGCTTCTAAATTTGGGAGTAAGGTCGCAAGCTGTTGGATCTCCACAAGAGACTCTAGAAGCTTATTTTGTCTGGCTTGAATACTTGCTGGGCTGAGTTTATCTTCGGAATATTTTTTATCCTCTAACTCGTGTATCAAATCTTCAACGGTAGGTTTGATAGTTTGAACAATCACATGAGTCTGCTCTTTTAGGACCTCCAGCACTTGCTGGCGCAGATCGTATTCCACAAAACTGTCTATTTGATTTTTTGTATTGTTTTGCAGAAAGTTAAGCTGGTGTTGCAAATGTTCAATAACTGACTCCAGACGTTTTTCTATAGTTGGTAACCCTTGATACACACGTCTCTCCAGATACTCCACTCGTTTTTGCAGAGATTTGACAGATGTACGATGGAACCAAGGGCTAACAATAAACTCCGCGAATTCCTGAAAATTTTTGCCAAACTTGTGCAAAAATCGATTTTTCCTTATGTTCTGCGCCATAAAATTTGTCCTCGGAAGTTATCACGCATCCATCTGATATTTATAAATATTCCCTATGTTTGGGGTATTATCTGGAGCGATAAAAAATACAACTGATATACCAAAAGCTACTTAATTAAGTTTTAAGAAGCTGTTTTGTGTATTAATTTTCAGTGTATCCAGCACTTCACTTAACCCAACGGTCGGGGACACTCATTAAGTAGTCATAAATGTTACGCGAGAAATCTTGCTGACTTTATGTGTACTACTCAGATACAATTTTATACATTTTTTGTGTCCATAAAGAATAAATTCTTCTTATCATCTTTTTATAAAAGTCCTACTAATTTTTATTTTCTTAATGTTTGATGATGTATACTTAATATTCCTTTCTCAAGTTCTAACTCTTTGTCAGGATAGAAAACTCTTTTTTTTGAGAAAAAATTTGGAATTTGGAATTTAGAATCGCTTGTATTTAAAGTACGCCGTCAGAATTAACATAGCGTGTTTAATTTGGAGAAATCCATATCCTAACTCTTGTCTCTGTGTCCTCTGTGCCTGGAGAGATTTTTAATTGTAAAATCGTGAAACTCCAGAAACCCGGTTTCTTAAAGCAACCGGGTTTCTAATTTTTACTATCTCTTGCAGTATTGGGAGTGGGAAAACCGTACCAAATGGAGCGCAATTTCTACCTGATAAATCTGATAAATCTATGTCTGGGTCGATACAATCATATCGGGGCATAAGCGATGCTGTTACTAGTATCCGTTATCCGAGTGCAGCATTGCAAGGAGATGATAAAAAATGAGAAATCAAATTAAGACTGCTGCCTTACTAGCATTATTAAGTGGACTTCTGATTGCGATTAGCTATTGGATCGTTGGAGGTACCACGGGTGTTATTATTGGAATAGTCATTGCGGCAGTAACTAACTTATTTTCATGGTATCAATCAGATAAAATAGCACTGGCGGCATACCGCGCTCAACCAATTTCACCACAGCAAGCACCAGGGCTTTATCAAATGGTGGAAAGATTGTGCCAACGCGCCAATTTACCCATGCCGCAAATATACATTGTTCCTGGCCCAGCTGCAAATGCGTTCGCTACAGGACGCGACCCGGAACACGCTGCTGTTGCTGTGACTGAAGGGATTTTGAATTTATTACCAGAAGACGAACTAGAAGGGGTGATTGCTCACGAGTTGACCCACGTTGCTAACCGTGACACTTTGACACAAGCTGTTGCAGCAACAATTGCAGGTGCAATCTCGTTTTTAGCCCAAATTGTTAGCTATAGTGTCTGGTATACACCTTATTCACGAGATAACCGCACCAACGGTCCAAATCCTATAGGTTTGCTACTAACAGTGCTGTTAGCCCCAATTGCAGCAACTATTATTCAATTAGGAATCTCCCGTACACGGGAATTTGCAGCCGATGCAGGTTCAGCTCGATTAACAGGTAATCCTCGGGCTTTGGCTCGTGCGCTACAACGTTTGGAAGCAACAGCAAGACAAATATCTCTACAAGCTAATCCAGCGTTTGAGCCTTTGTTGATTACTAATGGGTTCTCTGGTCAGTTCTTGAGCAGCTTGTTCTCCAGCCACCCACCCACTGAAGCACGCGTTGAAGCATTGCTCAAGTTGGAAAAACAACAAATCAGACCTGCGGAATTTTTCAAAGGAGCGATAAGGTAAAGTAGTCGTTACCAATTAAGCACGAAAATCCTTTTTCCCTTACACCCCATATACTACATCGCACTTTTCATTATCCTCATTATGTAAAGGAGTCTAACTATGACATACGATGCAAACAATGAAGAAAACTTGGTCGTTGTGCAAGTCAGCCCTCAAACCAACGAAATGGTAGAAGCCGAAATGATTGGCGAAACTGATGAGATCAAGGATGAAACCAAGGCGTTGATTGAAGCACTCAAAAGACGCGCCCAAGCAGAAGCAGAGTCAGCCGGAACTCTGACTCGTGAAACTTACTTGAATGCAGTTCGTCGGGCGAGGGAAGCCATTGAGGGCGAAACACTGATTGAGCGCGATCGCCTGGAAAATGCCTTTACACTTCTTCAGCAAGAAGCGGAGAAAAACTGGTACCAGTTGATTAAAGAAGTCGCCGACCTAGGCGATCGCTTCCAAGATGCAGTCAAAGCGGCTTGGGATGCATTCACTGCTCCTCGCCCTCGCGCCTAATTATTGTTTCAAAAAACTCGCGCCAAGACAGGCAATATATTTTGTAGAGCGGATATAGCAGTAGAGTATCTGTTAAGGATATTGTATCCGGTACATCCCAAGACGGCAAGGAATAGCAGAAATTAGAAACCCGGTTTCGCAGAAGTTACCGGGTTTCTGACACCTCAACTAGCAAGCAGTATTACATTCGTTGCAGTTTTTCTTGAACTAGAATGACAAGAATGACGGATGATGCTAGATAATGAAAAAGTTTGTAAGCAGTCAGCAATAAGCAATAAGCTGATAACTGATGGCTCATAAGCTTATTACTTGCATTTCCCAGTCTAGACAAGAACTAATAATTATGCGTACTTACTATTGCGGCGAACTCCGAAAAGAGAATATTGGAGAAATTGTTACTTTATATGGATGGGTAGACCGTCGCCGCGATCATGGAGGCGTAATCTTCATAGATTTGCGCGATCGCACGGGAATTATCCAAATTGTTAGCGATCCCCAACGGACTCCAGATTCCTACGACCAAGCGAACGCCCTTAGAAGTGAATATGTTGTGGAAATTACGGGTAGAGTGACACAACGCCCTGAGGAATCTCTCAATTCCCGCATACCCACGGGTGAAGTGGAAATCTACGCTGATACAATTAAACTGCTGAATGCTGTCCGCAAACAGTTACCATTCCAAGTTTCGCTCGCTGACACCGATCCAGTGCGGGAGGATTTACGGTTAAAGTATCGTTATCTGGATTTACGACGCGATCGCATGGCACAAAACATACAATTGCGCCATCAGATTGTCAAAGCAATACGTCGTTATTTAGAGGATGTGGAAGGTTTTGTTGAAATCGAAACCCCCATACTCACCCGTTCTACTCCTGAAGGTGCGCGTGATTACCTTGTTCCCAGTCGTGTCAATCCTAGTGAATGGTTTGCTTTACCCCAATCACCCCAACTCTTCAAACAATTGCTGATGGTATCTGGTTTTGACAGATACTATCAAATTGCTCGTTGCTTCCGAGATGAAGACTTACGTGCTGATAGACAACCGGAGTTTACTCAGTTGGACATGGAAATGAGTTTCATGTCCCAAGAGGAAATTATTGAACTTAATGAGAAGTTAGTTTGCCATATTTTCAAAACAGTTAAGAACATTAACCTACAAACTCCTTTCCCGCGCCTGACTTATGCTGAGGCTATGGAACGTTATGGTTCTGATAAACCAGATACTCGTTATGGTTTAGAACTGGTTAATGTTTCAGATGTACTGAAAGACTGTGGTTTTAAAGTTTTCAGGGAAGCTGTTGCGAACGGTGGTATTGTCAAAATCCTTCCTATCCCTGAGGGTGATGCAATTTCTAATGTCCGAATCAAACCAGGTGGCGATCTCTTTAAAGAAGCTGCTGATGCAGGTGCTCAAGGTTTAGCTTACATCCGTGTTAGGGATGATGGTGACATTGACACCATTAATGCGATTAAAACAAATTTGACCGAGGAACAGAAACAGGAAATTTTGCGCCGTACAGATGCTAAACCCGGTCATTTGTTGCTATTTGGTGCGGGTGATGTGGTGACTGTTAATAAAACTTTAGATAGATTAAGGCAAGTTGTTGCTAGGGAGTTTGGACTTATAAATCCAGAAAAAATGAACTTACTCTGGATTACAGAATTCCCTATGTTTGAATGGAATGCTGAGGAAAATCGCCTCGAAGCATTGCACCATCCCTTTACTGCACCAAATCCTGAAGATTTGGATGATATAAAAACAGCAAGAGCCCAAGCTTATGACTTAGTGTTAAACGGTCTTGAAGTGGGGGGCGGTAGTTTGCGGATTTATCAAAAGGAAATTCAGGAACAGGTGTTTGATGCAATTGGATTTTCTCTAGAGGATGCATATAATAAGTTTGGTTTTTTACTAGAGGCGTTTGAATATGGAACTCCTCCGCACGGTGGAATCGCCTATGGTTTAGACCGTTTGGTAATGTTACTATCAGGCGAAGAGTCTATTCGAGATGTCATTGCTTTTCCAAAAACGCAACAAGCCCGTTGCTTGTTAACAGATGCACCTTCACAAGTAGATGCTAAGCAACTTAAAGAGTTACACGTTGCTTCAACATACAAACCAAAGTCCTAAAATATAGGAGAGAAACCTACGTATTTGCGTGTTTTTAGGCAAAACCTACGCAGGGCTTGCTGGTATACTCAACACTGCAAGGGATAGCAACAATTAGAAACCCGGTTTCGCAGAAGTTACCGGGTTTCTATAGCAAACAGGACTGCTAATAGCTAATAGCTAATAGCTAATAGCTAATGCTACAAAAGCAATTAGCAATTAACGATTAGCAATTAACTACTAAAACTTTTATCCGGACAAAAATTGTTAAATTTTGCATAAATCATCATAAAATTTTAACGAAATATTAAAATGGACCTAATTTGTCAATGCAAAGTTGACAGTAATTTCATCAAGCTTTTTTGACTTTCGGTATTTAAGTAGACATGCTATTATTGTAAAAGAGCAGAACCAAACTGCGATAATTGATATAAATTCCGTATCCAAGTATCAACTTTTGATTGCGTGTGGCGTGTCTACCATAGTCTAGGTTAAATTGCACAGGGGGTCTAGCCGACGGTAGTCGAGTTAGTGTGTTTCACCGAAATCAGAAGATTATTGACCGTTGTGCTAAACGGGGTGCTACTGACTTACAACTGGGTGTTTTCTCCAAATAGTTACCTAATGTAGGTAAGTAAAAAAAATAAGTTTGAGCCTATGTCGAACCTGAGGTTAGAAATCCTTAAGGAACGTCTGATGGTAAGCGTTTAGCTATCAGCCTTCAGCAGTCAGCTTGCGATCGCCTGTTTCCCTTGCGTTTTATTGTTGTTTCCTTGTCCCATTATAAACACCTCCATAGCTCATAAAAGCTCGACGCTGCGGTACTGACGGCTGAACGCTGACGTAAAAGTTGCAGGTATTAAAAGCTTTACATCTTAATTTTGTCAGTACATTAAAGTATATAACTTATGAACCCACGACTTAGAAAAGAGGAACGCATGAGTGCTGGACAGGAACTCCCAAAGCCACAAACAACTTACAAAGAATCCGAAATACCCAAAACCCGTTGGACAAATTACTTACTGATATTACTGGTAGCCAATGTAGGTATTTGGATGGCGTCTTTGTTTTATCTTTCTAAAGCAAAAACGACGTATGTAAGCGAATGGTCTATTAATATTCCTGGTTCAGGCTCAAACGCTAACATTAATTTGCCCAATATAGGTCAAGCAACATCTCAAGATGATTCTGCTTATTCTGGAGGAACTTACGATCCCAGAGAAAATTATAAAGCGATCGCCAGTAGTGAACAAGTTTTGAAAGCAGCGGCTACGGCTGTAAATATGTCATTAAAAGAGTTTGGTAAACCTCGAATCAAAATAGTAGATAACACAACGTTTATGGAGTTAGAAGTCAAAGGTTCTACTCCAGAAGAAGCAGAGAAAAAGGCTATAGCATTGTCTGACGCATTGGAAGCTAGGCTCACTCAGTTAAGGAGAGAGGAGATTAGTCAACAAAATGGAAGGTTACAGGCAGGAATTGACGATTTAAGGAGAAAATTAAAAAATTCTCAAGAACGTCTTTCTAATTATAAAGCTAAGTCCGGCTTGAGTTCAGAGGAACAACTTACCAATTTAGCAACCAATATTGAAACACTCCGCAAACAACGTGCTGAACTCATAGCTCAAGAGCAACAATCTAAAGCTCGTTTTGCTGAGCTATCGTCCAATCTCAGTTTATCTTCTCAAGATGCCTCTGATGCATTTATTCTCCAAGCAGATACACTTTTTCAAAATTATTTGAAAAACTATAATGATGCCAAAACAAAGCTGATTACTTTAACAGCAAGGTTTTTACCTGACCATCCAGTAGTAGTGACTCAGAAAACGGAGCTAACCTCGGCTGAACAAGCTCTTATTAATAGGGCTGAAGAGCTTTTGAAACGTTCATTTACTATGGCAGATGTAGATAGGCTCAATTTTGGAAACAATGATACAAGTGGTTCTAAACGAACTAATTTTTCTGAGCAATTGATAACAGCAAATCTAGATAGTCAGGGATTTCAAGCACAAGTACAGGCATTAGATCGAGAAATAGGGATTTTAGAAAATCGGCTGAGAATCTTATCACAAAGGCAGGTAGTGATAGAAGATTTAAAGCGAGATGTTCAAATTTCAGAAGCAGTTTTTTCTTCAACAATTGCTCGGATAGATTTAGCAAAATCGAATGTTTCTTCTTCTTATCCTCCTATTCAAATTCTGGCATTACCTAGTTTACCTAAATCCCCTAAAGGTCCAACAAAAGAAATGGTTTTAATAGGTACGGTAGTAGGTTCTTTGTTTTTAAGTAGTGGAATTATAACTTTAGGAAGACGAGTTTAGATAGGAATTAATCTTGAATAAATTCTCTAGAAAACGTAATTAGTGTCGAGACCATTACGATGAAACCTGAAAATTTTGCTGAAAGAGTAATTTGGTACTCGATCTTAGGAACCTACGTCATTTACTTTTGTGGGTTACAATATACATTGGTCCCTTTTATTCCTTGGGTTCTTACACTTTATTTAGTCCGAAAACTTTGGTTTCAAACAGAAAAAACACCACCAGAAGAAAGAATTATCATACCCTATTCAATTTGGATATGGGTTATTGCTGTATTGGTTATAGAACTGACTTTAATTGTTAATCATATTAATTGGAATTTAGATACAAAACAAATAATTTTTACTTCCATCAACTGGGCTAGAGGTTGGGGAATAGTAGCGTTATTTCCCTTAATTGGTTGTCTGAAAATTAGACCTCAGTTAATATTTAGAGCTATTTGTATTGTTTGTCTGCAAAGCTTAATTCTAATTCCAATTGGTTACGCAGCAAGTCTAATAAGTTTACCAAGCCCTCTTTATATCTCTCCTTTAAAAGCCATATCTGGTGGAGGAACAATACTGTATGAAGTGTACCTCTATATAGTTGATCCGGAGAACGGAGGTCAAATTCGGTTAGCTCTGTTTACCCCTTGGGCTCCCGCGCTTGGGCTAGTAGGAAACATACATCTTATCCTTGCAAGTAAAGAAGACAATAAAGTCTGGCGATGGATTGGTATTGTTGGTGCGATCGCCATGATTTTCGTTTCGATTTCCAGGTTAGCAATACTGTGTCTGCCTACTGTTCCTTTTTTAACTTGGTATGTCCTCAATTTTACTCGTCCTTATGTACAAATCTCAACTGGATTAACAGGTTTCTTCACTGCAATATTTGCGAACTCTCTTATAGAATTCTTTCAAGATTTAAAAGAAGCTTTTACAAAAGCTAGAGCTAGCTCTTCAAGGGTTAGAGAAGTCTTAGGTCGGATGGCTTTATATCGTTGGTGGAATGAAGCTCCTATCTGGGGACATGGTTTGGCTCCAGCTAAAGGAACAAAAGTGACAGCAGGAATGCCCATAGGTTCTCATCATACATGGTTTGGCCTATTGTATATCAATGGATTGGTAGGAGCCTTTGCTATTGCGATCGCCTGTGTAACAACTTTAATAACTTTAGTCTTTAAAGCTCAAAACGATCAAAACGCTAGAGTAGGATTGAGTCTGTTTTTAGTCATTTGTCTTTTCACATTTGGTGAAAATATAGACAGTCTTGCCTATGTTTATTGGCCTGGTTTGGTTATGATAGGTATTGCCTTAAAACAAGATGCAACCGTTACTCAACCAAAAGCCAACTTCAGTCCACTGGTTCCTCGCTTCAGTTTTCCCTCTCATAGCTCTAGTCTTACCTATTTAATTGACTACGGTCAAACACTATCCACTCAAGTTAAGCAAAAGTTATCCAGTAAATTTGTTCGTAATATGGGATGGATGGGTGGAGCCGAGTTAGTAAACCGAGTTTTCCGGTTGGGAACAACAGTGACTTTAGCTCGAATGTTCACGACTTATGACTACGGTTTGTTAGCGATCGTTATGACCACCTATGATATAGCATCTGTTTTTGTTCAAAAATCGGGAATTGCAGCAAAGCTCATTCAAGCAGATGAGAAAGATGTTGATGTTTTGTGCGATACAGCATATTGGTTAAGCTGGATTCTCTGTAGCGGACTATTTCTTATTCAATGTATTATTGCTTTTATTCTTGCCTTAGTCTATCAAGACAATAACCTGATTTTACCTATCTGTGTTCTGGGAATATTTTACTTGTTAATACCGCTTTTTGAGATTCAAGCTGCACTTATTCAGCGAGAAAATAGACTAGATGTTATAGCTACATGCAACGCAGTTCAGTCAATGGTGAGTAATGTCATGACCGTAGCACTCGCCTTAACCCGGATAGGAATTTGGGCTGTCATTATACCATTTGGCTTATCAACCTTCGTATGGGTATTTATTAATCGCAAAAATAAAAGTTGGAAGTCTAAAAAATCTTTTACTCTTTATCGTTGGCAAGAAATTGCATCATTTGGAAAAAACATTCTTCTTGTTGAAATTCTTAACAAGTTTAGAGCAAATTTAGACTATTTGCTAGTTGGAGCTTTCTTAGGAATTAAAGATTTAGGAATTTATTATTTTGCTTTTAATGCAGGAATTGGTATTAGCTTAAATGTTATTAATGCATTTATTTCATCACTATATCCTTACTTGTGTTCTGTCCATGAAGATATTAAGGAATTAAGAAAAAAATATTTACAAAGCTTGAAAACCATTGCGTTAATTGTGATTCCTCTTGTTCTCCTACAATCATCTCTATCTCGATTTTATGTACCAATTATTTTTGGACAAAAGTGGCTGGAAGCAGTTCCAATACTTATCATGGTTTGTCTTTCAGCAATTCCTCGTCCGTTTGCAGAAGCAGCCTCTTTACTACTGATTGCTGTAGATAAAGGTCATATAACTCTATACTGGAACTTAATTTTTACTGTCATCTTTGCACTTAGCTTACTAGTCGCTGTACAGTGGGGAGTTATTTGGGTAGCCGCAACAGTACTCATTATTCATGTTTTGGTTCTACCTATATTTACCTTTTGGGCGAGTAAATACGTATTGGAGAAAAATTAATTATATGCATTTTTTGTATATTTACATAAAAAACGTTAATTCTTGTTTAAAAATTTACAAATTTACAAATTAAACTAGACTAGACTATATTATGTAAAATCAAGCTTATATTGGCTGTCTTTAACAGTTATCAGTTAAGTTTAAGTTACCTAGTAATTAGACCGAAAGCATTGGTAGGGAGTTAAAATCCCTTATTGGAGGAAAAGGTAACTGTTTACCGTTCAGTAATTTAAGTTAACCTGCTCAAGGTAGGCAAAAAAGACAACTAATAAATAGAGCATAAATAGCTAAAATCTACCGTAAAACCAGGGTTTGAGAGCCTGTACAATCAGAATTCTTAAAAATAGCTTTCTGTAAGCTGCTAATAAGTCAAAAAATCAACAATTTTATAGACTGTTGTTTAAGTAAAAATAGGTTCTGCATCTACCACTAAGGCTGTTCATAAGGGATGTGATTCAGTAGGCGTTCAGTCATCGGCTAAGTCGTTGTTTGATTAGTTTATCGAAAACGTCTAGAGAATATCTGAAAAGATGATTCGTTCGTTGAGTGCTGACGGCTAATAGCTGAATACTTATGTGATTCAAATCCCAATACAAATATTGTGAGTAGAGAAAAATTGGAGCCTGAAGTGGAGACCAAGAGAATATCCCTATCAACACAAACAAGTGAAGTTTTTTCATCCCATATTGAGCCGATTTCGCAAGAAGTTCCCCGACCTAAATGGTCAATCATGATTCCAACGTATAACCGGACAGTATATTTAGAACAGACACTACAGAGCGTTCTTCAGCAAATTCCTAACCTTGATGACGTACAAATAGAGGTTATCGATAACTGTTCTACACAGGGTGAGCCAGAGAGATTAGTTGAAAAATTCGGTAAAAATAAAATTTCTTTTTACCGACAATCCTACAATGTTGGCTTAGTTGGTAATTTGAACACTTGCATTAGACGAGCTCGCGGTCATTTAGTTCACATATTACATGACGATGATTTAGTTCTACCTGGGTTTTATAGCCGTCTAGAAAAAGCTTTTGAGCAAGAACCAACTATTGGAGCAGCATTTTGTCACTATGCTCATGTTGATGAAAATAATCACCAGCGCTATTTACCTAAGCTTCAAAGAAACACACCAGGGATTATTTCCAATTGGTTAGAGCAGATTGCAGTTGAACAACAGGTTCAGCCTCCAGCTATTGTCGTCAGACGAAGTGCTTATGAAAAACTAGGTGGATTTAATGTTGAATTAACTCATACGACTGATTGGGAAATGTGGAAGAGAATAGCAGCCTATTATCCCGTGTGGTATGAGCCTGCAACATTAGCGTATTATCGAGAGCACTCGACAGCAGATAGTCGTAGTTCAATTAAGTCCGGTGAAAATTTAGTTGATTTACGCAAAGCGATTGAATGTTCCAAATTATATTTATCTCAACCAATAGTTGATAACTTATCCAAAAAAGCGAGTGAAAGAGCAGCTCTTTGGGGTTTACTAGTTGCTCGTCGGGCTTTGAGCAGAGGTGATACATCAACTGCAATCAATCAAATTCGAGAAGCTCTCAAATGTAGTTTTTCTATGAAAGTCATTGGTGCATTGAGTTTTCTTCCAATAATGGCGGTTTTGGGCTTTCTTAAGAATAACAGAAAAATAAAGTAGTTCTGATAAATAAATTGATTCAAGCAGGTTTATATGTATGAAAAAAGTTTCTGTTATTATTCCAGTATACCGGGTGGAAAAATATATCAGCGATACTGTTCGTTCAGTGTTGGAACAGACATACCAGAATTTAGAGATTATTATTGTAGATGATGAATCACCAGATGGAAGTCTAGAGGTTTGTCAGCGAATAGCTGACTCCAGAATTAAAATTATTCGTCAAAAAAATCGAGGACTAGCTGGGGCTAGAAATACGGGAATTCGTCATGCGACAGGAGACTATATAGCTTTTTTAGATGGAGACGATTTATGGTTACCACACAAAATAGAAAAGCATCTTGAACATTTAGAGAAGCGCCCTGTTGTAGGAATCAGTTTTAGTAAATCTGCTTTTATTAATGAATCAGGTCATATTTTAGGAACATATCAACAACCTAAATTGACAAAAATTACCATCCCAGATTTACTGCGTGAAAACGTAGTCGGAAATGGCTCTTCAGCAGTTCTTCGTCGGGAAGTTCTAGAAGATATTAAATATCAGGATAATCTTTATGGTACAGTTGAAGACTTTTATTTCGATGAACAATTTCGTCAAGCGGAAGATATAGAATGTTGGCTTCGTATTGCTATCCAAACAAAATGGTGCTTGGAAGGTCTAGCTGAACCACTAACACTTTATCGAGTCAATTCAGGAAGTCTATCAGCTAATACAGTTAAGCAATTAGAGTATGCAGAAAAGTTAATAGAAAAAGTTCGCAAATACGCGCCAGAACTCATTTCAAAATGGGAAAGTCTCATTAGAGCATATCAACTACGTTATTTAGCCAGAAGTGCAGTGCGTCGTAAAGCAGGCTCAATTGCTGTAAAAATGATGCATCAAGCTTTAATAACTGACTGGCGTATTGTTGTTGAACAGCCTCGCCGGACTCTATTGACATGGATAGCTGCTTACATTGTCTGGCTTTTACCACAAGTCGTTTACTATCAACTAGAAGTATTGACAGAAAATTTCAAAAAGGCTATGCGAAAGCGATCGCTGTTGCAAAATTAGTCCAGCCAATAATTTTTTTGAAGAGTGTTTGACCCTACACCATTACACCTATATTTTTAGGAGACAATCAAATGAAACTTGTTTCTGTCATTATTCCAGTTTATGGTGCAGAAAAATATATAGAAAATACTGTACAATCTGTACTCAATCAAACTTATGACAATCTGGAAATTTTAATCATTGATGATGAAACTCCAGATAAGAGTATAGAAATTTGTCAACAGTTTACTGACTCTAGAATTAAGATTATTCATCAAAGTAATCGAGGACTAGCTGGTGCAAGAAACACGGGTATTCGTCATGCTTGCGGTGAATACTTGGCTTTTCTAGACGCTGACGACCTCTGGTTACCGTCCAAGATAGAAAAACATATTGCTCATCTTGAATCACGTCCAAATTTAGGAGTCAGTTTTAGCCGTTCTGCCTTTATTGATGAAAAAGGGAAACCTTGGGGTATGTATCAAATGTCTAAGCTTAAAGACATTACTCCTTTAGATTTACTTTGTCGCACCCCAATTGGTAATGGTTCAGCAGCGGTGTTTAAGCGACAAGTCTTTGAGGAGATTAAATTTCTAGATAATCTTTACGGTTCAACAGAAGATTTTTATTTTGACGAACACTTCCGCGAGTCAGAAGATGTTGAATGTTGGTTGCGAATTGCAATCCAGACCAGTTGGACGATAGAGGGAATTGCTGAACCGTTAACTCTTTATAGAGTTAATTCTAGCGGTCTCTCAGCTAACCTCAACAAGAAGCAAGAATCTTGGAAAAAGTTGATTGAAAAAATCCGTTCTTACGCACCTGAACAGGCTATGCAGTGGGAAAAGCCTGCTCTATCTTACCACCTCAGGTATTTATCTCGCAGGGCAGTGACATTACGAGCAGGTAAAGAAGCTATACAATTATGGCATCAAGCTATTTTTATTTATTGGCGCATCCTTGTTGAAGAGCCTCATCGTACATTCCTGACTGGGGCTGCAGCTTACTTGATTTGGGTTCTACCAATACCTCTTTACAAACATCTCGAAAATTTAGCACGAAAAATGACAGGCGTACTACAAAAATGGCGCATTGTTCAAGACCAAATTATGCAAGCCTGATTCCCATCCGTACAGCTATACTTTGAGCGGTCAGCACAGCAGCGTCGAGCCATCAGCCAAGAGCTAGTACTAGCAGGTGTCTTAGCTCAACCAAAAGCTCAGTTTATGACCGCGCCAAGTAGAATAGCTTTGAATCTTAACTCTGTAGTTATTTTATCCTTTTAGTAATGCATTTACGTATTTTGCGAAGCCGAAATTTAGTAACAGTGGTTGTTTTTGCAGTTATTGCCTTTACGGTTGCTTTAACACTTCATCAAATAAAAACGCACAGTTACATTGCGTTCAGCAACTTTCAAAACGTTAGTTTAGCTGAGTCTAAAGATTATAAAAAAGATACACTTCTAGGCACAACTAATGTATCCTTGGGAGGTGGTGGCTATGTAACAGGGATTTACACACATCCGGTGGAGCAGAATTTAGTATATATCAAAACAGACGTTGGCGGTTTTTATCGCTGGAATCCAATGTCTAAGAGCTGGATACCACTGACTGACCATTTCCCACTTGCTCAAAACAATTACTACGGAGGAGAGGCTTTAGCACTTGATTTACACAATCCAAATGTTGTTTACATTGCTGCTGGGAAATATGCTGCTGATTGGTGGCAATACAAAGGTACTATTTTTAAATCGACAGATCGAGGAAAAACCTGGACTAAGCTGAATATAGACTTGAAGATGGGTGGAAATGACGACCTGAGGTGGACTGGCGAAAGATTAGTTGTCAATCCGTTTAATTCTAACGTCCTCTTGTTTGGTTCGAGGCGAGATGGATTGTGGAAGTCCTCAGATGCTGGGAAGACCTGGAAGAAAGTACAATCCTTTCCAGGAAAGCTAAAAGAAAATATTGGTATCACAGCCATTGTCTTCAACAAGTATGAATCTGACACTGTTTATGCTGTTGCTTACGGAGATGGAATTTATAAGTCCACTAATGCTGGTGACACTTGGACGAAGATTGCAGGTAGTCCACCAGAAAGCAATCGTATTGCGATCGCCGATAAAGATGCTTTCTATGTGACCCATAGTTCTGGTGTGAGCAAATTTGAGAACGGCTCTTGGACAAAAATCACACCTTTCAACAGCAAAACTCCCTTCAACGCCATCACCGTTAATCCTACTAATCGCAAGGAGATACTAGTTTCCACATTTGTTGATAAAAATACCAAAATTTATCATTCATTAGATGAAGGAATTACATGGAAAGAGCAAAAACGCAAACCGAATAACACTGTTCCTTGGTGGGGTGATGGTATGATTTCTCATGGGTCTGTGGCTGCTATTGAATTCGATCCAAAAGTAACAGGTAGAGTGTGGTTGACAGACTGGTACGGTATTTGGCAAACGGAAAATATCAATGCAAAACCTGTAGTCTGGACGAACTATCAAGAAGGACATGAAGAGGTTGTGACCTTTACATTGGTTTCACCCCCATCTGGAGCCTTATTGCTTAGCGGCGTTGCAGATGTAGATGGTTTTTACCACAACCGAGGATTAGATACTTATCCATCACGAAGTTTTGGTGGTAACGGTCCTTCGTTTCAAGACACTTACAGCATTGCATATTGTGAAGCAAGTCCAAAGAAAATGGTACGTGTCAGTGGAAACCGATACAACAACACCTATGGAGGTGCGACTTCAGAGGATGGGGGTCTGAGTTGGAAGCAATTTGGTTCTTTTCCGGGAAACACAATGCCAACACGTGTAGCTGTATCTGCAACCAATCCCAACCTATTTATTGTCACTGTTAGTGATGGTCAGCCTTTACAAACAACTGACGGTGGTGCTTCCTGGAAAAAAGTTTCAGGATTACCTAATGGTATTACTGGTCCTTGGAATTGGTCGCAGCCTTTAGTTGCAGACACAGTGGATGGTAATACTTTTTACTACTATGCAAATGGGAAAATTTACCGCAGTACTAATGGTGGTGTATCGTTTGAGGTTGTGTCTGCATCAATACCCCATTCAAATTGGCACTCTTTGAAATCGGTTTCCGGAATAAAAGGAGAATTGTGGCTGAGTTTGGATGATAAAGGGCTTTACCATTCAACAAACGGTGGACAGAAATTTTCTCCTATTAAAGGAGTGAAAAGAGCATATCTGTTTGCTTTGGGTAAACCTCAGCTAAATAGTACAGTTCCTACTCTTTATCTATATGGAGAAATTGATGATATGGGCGAAGGTATTTTTCGTTCTTTAGATAAAGGAAAAACATGGAAAAAATTAGGCGATCGCTCCCAACCTATTGGTAACAGTCCTAATATCATGGAAGCTAGCAAACAGGAATTTGGTCTTGTCTTTGTTGGTACTAATGGTCGAGGTATTTACTACGGTTCTCGATAATACAATTTTGGCTTCTCAATTGTAAAAGCTTTGCAATTCAACAGAATATCTAAAATTAATAACCGCAGAGGCGCAGAGGACACAGAGGAGAGGAGAATACATCTTTATATTGATAGGGATAGGACTCTTATTCAAGACTTATCAATTAAGGGGAAATTAGAAACCCAGTATCTTGGAGATACCGGGTTTCTGTGCGCCTCGCGACTCTTAACACCAACCGTATTAGTATTGGACTCTTATTAGATTTTTGAACAACCAAGCTGGTTAGAAGTTTACTGTATAAAGTTAAAAAAAAGGGTGTAGTGTTTTTAGCTAAATATTTTATCATTAGCAGCTAGCTATAATTTATTCCAAGATAAATTCCATGTTTGTATAAAAGATTCTAGCCTATACGAACACTCTCCATCTGTAAAGGTACGAAAAACTCGACATAAAAAATCTAGCTCCTCTAGATGAGAATCATACATTGAATTAGATACATTATTTTCAGCTATCTCTATCTCTATTTTCAAGTTGTTTTTATCATTTCGTGATTCTAATGTGACAAGTATTGACGGTAAAGAGCTACTCTTTAATACAAAAATTTCCATCAATTCTTCTATAAGCATTAACAGCACTCGACGTTGTTCTTCTGATTCATCTTCCCATACTTCTGGCAGTTCAAGTTTAATATTTAATTCAGAAAAACGCAATTTCCACGATTCAAGTAGAAAACGAATTGCTAATGGCAAACTATCATCAATATGGGCGGGATAAAGAAATTCACTCAGTTCTTTGAGAGAATTATGGACTTTTTGAATATTATTTAAATAGTGAGTATCAAAACCATATTCGATCTGATTGAATTCCAATAACTCTAAATGTCGGCGCAGTACGAATAATTCTTGTAATGTCTTATTCCTGATTGATTCTGCTTCCTGGTACATTCTCAGATGTTGTTTATGATACCACCAACGCAATGCCTTTCGTGTTTCGCGACAAGAAACAATTAGCCACGACATGATTGTTATGCTTAGTATACCAGCAATTATAACTATATTTTCTTCAAGGAAAGTCATTGCTGAAATTTAGGTAATAATTCTTTACAAATCAACTTATGGTTACTAGAATATCTAGTCTATTCCGTTTGCCAATCAAATATATAGCAAGAAGTAACCAATTAATTTGCATAAAAGTGCAAACATTATTCAATAATTTACGGTAGTGCTGTATCTCTCAAGAGGGTTTGGAGTCTAAAGGAGAAACTGTTGTCATCTTCATGGGGAAAAGCATAGGGGCGAAAATGGCTATAGGATTGCACACTTTCTCAGTATATATCATATTAATATCAGCAAAACTTGCACTTTTCTGCCATTTTCGTCAATTGAGATGAAAGTACACTATTGAAACTACCAATAGATGCATTGCTAATCTACAACAATGATCAAAAAATACTGCGATTGAATTGAGATATCTGTGTCATTGTTTTAATTTATTAACAAATAGACAACGTAGGCAGCCAATCAAGGATACTTAAGAAGTATGGTCTTTTTAACGACAATGTTAGGATAAAAATGATTTAGAAAAAATTTGATAGCAAGTGTGAGATGTTAATGTAGCAGATTAACTTGAGTGTAATTCATGTTTGTTCAACCAGGAGTGACAAATGCTGCCATCAAATTCAAAACAAAAGAACCATAGAATCATGGTTATTGACGACCATGAGTTAGTTCTATCTGCAACTTTAAATGTGTTGAAAAGTAAATATCCAGAAGCAGAAATTTATTCAGCACAAAATGCTCAAGAAGCTATAAATAAAATTTCCACTCTTAAACTCGACTTATTAGTTTTAGATTTAGCTATCCCAGAAGCAATTGGAGAAACAGCCCAAATTAATACAGGAATCAAACTGCTGAAAACATTAATGCGACAATACCCAACTATTAATATTGTTGTGCAAACAGCCCATCCTCGTAATTTAATTCGTTTAAAAGCAGCGATTAGCAATCATGAAGGAGGGTTCACAGTTGCGGATAAAAGTTTACCGATGAATGAAATGCTTATTAAAGTCGATTGGTCTCTTAAAGGTTCCCATTGTACCCCAAAAGAAATACGCTCTGGTTTAGAGGTAAAACCGGAATGGTTAGAAGTGTTAAAATTAGCATTTGAAGAAGGTTTACAAGATATTACAATCGGTAAGCGGATAAGTGTTGCAGAAAGGACTGTAAGACATTACTGGACAAAGATTTATGATGTTTTGGGAGTTTATCCTGATGAGGGAAAAAATTTGCGAATTCAAGCAGAAATTCGTGCTAGAGAAGAAGGATTAATTGATTAGTTAACATCCCATTGTAAGTGTTCAGCCATCAGCTTTGAAGTGCATTTTGCTCGCTCTGTATAAATGGCTGGAATGCGAAACGAAAACACCTTTAGAGCAAGAATTGCTGATGGCTGATTGCTGACGGCTGAACGCTTACATATATTACAAATTAAAAATCGCAAATTAATATAATATGGTGCGTCTTTGGGTAAAATTGAAGAAGATTGGGAATAAAGTTTGGCGGATAAGATTTATTCCTGGAATCACTGCGATCGCGTTGATCACTGCACTTCGTTTAACAGGTTCGTTACAGTTTTTGGAGTTGATTGCATTTGATGCTTTGCTGCGATCGCGTCCGCAAGAATCTATGGACGAAAGGATATTGATTGTGGGAATCAACGAAGATGATATCCGCAAGACAAAGTACCCTGTTCCCGATCGCGATATTGCAGCATTATTGAATAAAATTAAAAGTTACGAACCAGTTGTAATTGGGTTGGATATTTTTAGAGATTTACCCCAAGAACCAGGACATAAAGAACTCGTTCAAGTTTTTAGAACAACGAAAAACCTAATTGGGGTTGAAAAGATACTTCGGGACGTGAGTGGTTTTGCTGTTAATCCACCTCCCGATTTACCACCTGAACAAGTTGGTTTCGCTGATGCAATTCTCGATTATCGAGATGGAAAACAGCGTCGAGGTTTACTAGCTGCTTCAGATACTCAGGATAAATGGAAATTTTCTTTTCCTTTGAAATTAGCAGAAAAGTATTTAAAAACTCAAAAAATATCTTTAGAAAATGTAAAAGATGATAACTATAAAATGCGCTTTGGTACAACAAAGTTACCTCGCTTTCTTCCAAATTCTGGTGCATATGTAAAAGCAGATGCAGGTGGTAGCCAAATATTAATCAATTTTCGTAATCGTCGTAAACCTTTTCATCTAGTTTCTTTAACAGAAGTTCTCACAGGAGCAGTGAAACCGGAGTTAATTCGCGGAAAAATCGTTTTGATTGGGATGACTAGTCCGAGTGCAAAAGATTACGTAAATTCCTCAGCGATTGATAGTGAAAATCCAGCTTTAATTTATGGAGTAGAAATCCAAGCACATATAGTCAGTCAATTAGTTAGTACTGCATTAGATAACCGACCGATGATAAATGTTCTCCCGGAAATATGGGAGTATTTGTGGATTTTTAGCTGGGGTTTATTTGGTGTTACTTTAGGAGGAATCTTGATTTCTCCCTGGAAAATTCTGACTTACATTACTATTGGTTATATTGGTTTAGTAGGGATATGTTACGGACTAATTATAATTGGTTGGTGGGTTCCCTTTATTCCCGCATTTTTAGTGTTAGGATTTAATTATAGTGCCGTATTGGTAGCATTTTACAAACATGATGAAATTTTGCGATCGCGTATTCAAGAACGTCAGTTAATAATTGACCAAACCTTTGATGCTATCCACAGTTATCCATTGCAAACTCTAAATATATTATTAAGAGAAGTTCAAAGTCAAAATCAGCAATTATCTCCTCAAGATTTTGTTTCTAAATTGCAACAATTAAATCAAGAGCTTCGCAGTGTTTACGATTTAGTGAGAAGAGAAGTTGTCAGCGAGTCATGTCATTTTCATCTGCGTGAAGAAGAAATTTTAGATATGCAGGAACCCTTACACGAAGTTTTGAGCGAAGTTTATGATAATGTTGTCGAGAGAAATTATAATTACTTTGACGCGATTAAATTTAAAGTCTTAGATTTTCAAGCGATGGATGAGCGTAATTTAACAATTGCTCAAAAACGGAGTATTTGTCGCTTTCTTGAAGAAGCTTTACGTAATGTCGAAAAATATGCAATTGGTACAACTAAGTTAGAAGTTATTTGTATTCTAGAGCGTGGTAGAAATGTCATTCGGGTAGTTGATAATGGTTTGAAAATTGAAAAAATGGCTGATTTATCCTCTCATTCCGGTTTTGGAACCAGACAAGCAAAAAACTTAGCAAAACAATTAGGAGGGGAATTTAAGCGATATCCCCATTCTCCCAAAGGAATGGTTTGTCAGCTGACTTGGTCTAGAAAAAAATCATGGTTTTGGTAAGTTTATATTTAATAAGCTTGGTGCTAAGCAGGTATTTAGAAACCCGGTATCTCTAAGATACCGGGTTTGGTGAGCCCCTCGCCAACCCTTCCCTGGTGAACCAACTCCTCCAACTTCAACATTACTCACAATAGTAGTGCGATCGCATTCGCAGTAGTTGCTATAAAAGAACCACCAACATCCACACTCAATACTGCTCGGTTAAGTAAAAATTAGAAACCCGGTTTCTTAAAGAAACCGGGTTTCTGGCTTCTCAACTATTGTTAACCGTAAATAATTTGAACAGAGGATAAACAAAGCGCTTTAAGGACTTTGTTGCTCCTATTGGCACGAAAGTGCAATGTGTATGGCAGAAAGTAGCTATTGACTTGGCAGAAACATTTAACAAATTTTTTGACCAAATTTTTATTGTGTTAATTGAGCGCAATACAAAAGTGCTCTGATGGTAAGAAGCAGTACTGTTAGACAACAGCAAAAAGGGTTTTTAACTCATAGAAAAACTGTTTTTTACCTCAAAAAAATTTTTACAAATTGGAGAAATTTTTCATGGCTACAATTCAAGGTTTTGATAATCGTAATGATATCCTCACAGGAACTTCCTCTGATGACACTTTATACGGTTACGGTGGAAATGACACTTTATATGGACGTGCTGGAAATGACTCCTTATCTGGTGGTGCTGGAAATGACTACTTGGATGGTTACGGTAGCTTGATTGATAAAGATGTCTTATCTGGTGGTTCTGGTTACGATACTTTTGTTTTGGGAAGTAGCAGTGGTGCTTACTACCAACTCTCTGGTTATGCAAGAATCACTGATTTCCAACCTGGTATAGATAAAATCCAACTTTACAGAGGTGGTAACTACACCGTAAAAACAGGAAACTGGTTTGGTAGTTCTGCTACAGATACAGTACTTTACTACAATAACGACGCGATCGCCGTGTTCCAAGACACAACCAATATCTCATCCAGCAGAGACGTCCTTTGGGTTTAATCTCTAGTTGTGAGTAAGGTTATTCCTTACACCTAATCTCTCTCAAATACAACTGCTAAAAGCTTTTAGCCTAATTCAATTGAGTTTTCATAAACAGGAACTTCATATTGCTAACTAGCTTTTTCTATGTCTTGTAAAAAGTGAGTTGCATGATAGGAGAATACTAACTAATGAATGTACCAATTTTACAGATAGGAGAAAAAGTTCTTTACGCGGATGAAGTTCCTTTTCTTTTACACCGTTATCAAGTGATACCACATATTTGGCGCGGTATTGTGATTGACGAAGCAATCCAAGATATTTATTGTACAGATGCAGAATGTGTAGCTGCTATTAAGGATTTTGAAAATAAACACTGCATTACATCAGAGACTGAGCGTCAAAATTGGCTAAATAATCGAGGTATCACTGTAGAACAGATGCAAGAATTAGCCATTCGTAATTTGAAAATTGAGAAATTTAAAACTGTTACTTGGGAAAGAAACGTTGAGTCATATTTTCTCAAACGCAAGGCTAGTTTAGAGCAAGTCATTTATTCTCTTATCCGTCATCACGATAAAGACATAGCTTATGAAATCTTCTTTCGGATTCAAGCTGGGGAACAGCCTTTTGCCGAATTGGCGCGAGAATATTCTCAAGGTTTTGAAGCTTATACTGGGGGTATGATGGGACCTTTTCCTTTAACTCATCCCCATCCAGCTATTAGTAAGTTACTTTCTGTTAGTAATGAAGGTCAATTATGGTCGCCACGCTTGATTGGTGAGTGGTATGTAATTTTACGGTTGGAAAAGTTATTACCAGCACAATTTGATGAGGATATGCGTCAGAGGTTAATTAATGAATTATTTGAACAATGGTTATCAGCAGAAATTCAGAAAATTGCTAAATCTTAAGAAGATTTATTCAGAGGGTAACCTTAATATATATACAACTTCCAAACCACATTAATATTGAAACAAAAATTAAAGGATAAAGTGATGATTACTCAGATAAAAACATTTTCTCAAAATGATATTCAAGAATTTATATCTGATATTTCACCTTTCAATTTGTTATCAGAGAAAGCATTAAAGCGTCTCATTCCTAAAATAGAATTTTCTCGCTATCGGATGGGAAAAGCTATCATGTTGCGAGGAATAATGCCAGAAAAAATAAGTATTATCTATCAAGGACAAGCTCGTCTTTTAGGTTTTGATTCTTGTATTGATGAATCTGTCACTTTACGGTTACTTTCTGTTGGTGAGATACTAGGCTGGGTTTCTCACATCCGAGGTATTGCTTGTGAAACTATAATTGCTTCAACGGAAGTTATTTGTCTGGATTTACCTATTGCTGATTTTGATTTATTATTAAAACAGGAAATAGCTTTTGCTGAAGCATTACACAATCATATTGAATTAATAGAAATATATGATTTGTTAGCACAAGAAATCCATCGTCGAGCTGATGGTAAAACTGATTTAGTAAGTCTTAGTCACAATTGTTTGGATAAGGCTATAATTTTATCAACATCAACTAACAAAATATCATCTTTAGATTTAAAACCAGATTTTTTGTGGTTAGTGAGTAGCAGTTCTTCATCAGAATTTGCTGTGGGTAGTCAGATAGAATCTGAAGATATAAATTTAGGAATATCGAGAAAATTAAATATACGTTTGCTGGGGTTACCTAACTCTTTATTACAAACATCGCCAATTACAATAAATCAATCTCCGGTGATTCATTCTAACGACATTCCGTATGCTTCAGAAATTGTTCCACAACCGCAATTAAATCAGCCACAACATCAAATATATCCATTTTTTTCAGCTACAAATCCTCAAGATTCTGTCTTAGCTTGTTTCCAAATGTTGAGTCAATATTTCAACATTCCTTTGCGGCGAGATATACTGCGACAGGTTATGAGTAAACAAATGACTCACAATCGCGGTTTAACGTTACAATTTTGCGGTGCAATTGCTGAATCTTTAGGTTTAACAACTCAGATAGTAAAAGTTCCCGTCACCACAATTCCTCAACTACAAATGCCTGTGATGATTACTTGGCAAGATAGCTTTGCCATTATATATCAAAATTATCATCAAAAGTTGCTCGTTGCTATTCCTGAAATTGGACTTGTACATCGCAAAATCACTGACTTTGCTCAAGTTTGGGGTAATAATGGTGAAGTTTTGCTGCTACAACCGAATAAACACACGCCCAAATCACGATTTGGTTTGCGTTGGTTTATACCTGCATTAAAACATTACCGTAAGGTCTTAATTGAAGTGTTAGTTGCTTCAATGGTGGTGCAAATATTTGGTTTGGTAAATCCCTTAGCAACCCAGGTAATTATTGATAAAGTAATTGTTGGTAATAGTCCTGACAGTTTAGAGGTGTTCGGTATATTTGTCCTTGTAGTCGCGATCGCAGAAGCTGTACTCACCGCCATTCGCACCCAATTATTTGTGGATACTACCAATCGAATTGATGTTTCTTTAGGTTCGGAAGTTATCAATCATCTTGTACGTCTGCCTTTATCTTACTTTGAACGTCGTTCGGTGGGAGAGTTAGCAACACGGGTTGGTGAACTGGAAAATATCCGTCAGTTTCTGACAGGAACTGCGCTAACTGTCGTTATGGATGCGGTATTTTCTGTCGTTTACATCTTGGTCATGGGGATATACAGTCCGGTGCTAACTATTGTTGCACTTGCTACTGTACCCCTATTTGCCTTACTGAACTTATTTGTTTCCCCTGTCATGCGACGACGGTTACAAACCAAAGCCGAACGTAATGCTGAAACCCACTCCTATTTGGTAGAAATAATGACAGGGATGCAAACAGTCAAAGCCCAAAATTTGGAATTGCGATCGCGTTATTCATGGCAAGAGCGTTACACTCGTTATATCAATGCTGGTTTCAAGACTGTTTCGACCCAAACGACAGCCAGTTCCATCAGCAGTTTTCTAAATAAATTCTCTAGTTTATTAGTGTTGTGGGTGGGTGCATATTTAGTTTTGCATCAACAACTTTCCCTCGGACAATTGATTGCTTTTCGTATACTGTCGGGTTACGTTACTAGTCCTTTATTGCGTCTGGTACAGCTATGGCAAAATTTTCAAGAAACCGCCTTGTCTCTGCAGCGTTTGAGTGACATTCTCGACACTCCCCAAGAAACTGAAAGTGATACGCAAAACATTCTCATGCCGAAAATTATAGGTAATGTTCGCTATGAAAATCTGAGTTTTAGTTTTAACCAACTGGGACAATTACAACTACGCAATATTAATCTGGATATACCAGCTCGAACCTTCGTTGGTATTGTCGGACAAAGCGGTTCCGGTAAAAGTACTCTGCTAAAATTATTACCTCGACTTTACGAACCCCAGTCTGGCAAAATCTTAATTGACGGTTACGATATTAATAAAGTAGAGCTTTATTCCTTACGTCGTCAAATTGGAGTAGTACTACAAGATACATTACTTTTTGAAGGTACGGTACGGGAAAATATAGCCTTGGCTTGTCCAGATGCTAGCGACGAAGAAATCATTGCTGCTGCGAAGGTCGCATTTGCCCACGACTTTATTATGAACTTGCCCAACGGTTATAATACCCAAGTTGGAGAAAGAGGTTCTGGGTTATCTGGTGGACAACGACAAAGAATTGCGATCGCCCGCACTGTTTTACAAAATCCTCAAATTCTCGTTCTTGATGAAGCAACCAGTGCTTTGGACTACAACGCAGAAGCACAAGTCTGTCGTAATTTAGCGATCGCATTTCAAGAGAAAACAGTATTTTTCATCACTCACCGTTTGAGTACAATACGCAGAGCGGATCTGATTTTGGTGATGGATTCTGGTGTTGTGGTAGAACAGGGAACCCACGCAGAATTGATATCGCGCAAAGGTTATTACTACTGTTTGGAAAGACAACAAGAAACACAAATTTAGTAGGGGCGTTGCGGAGCCTTCCCGCAAGGTACGGATGTTCGCCCCTACCAACGGTTTGACAAGTAAACAAACAAAAATTTTAAATCCCATGATTCAACATCAACTTCAATTAGAACAACCAGTTCTCCTTCAACAATCTCCAACTTGGTCGCGCTTAATTGCTTGGGGTATCATTGGAATTACAGGTTTTACTGTAATTTGGGCTTCAGTTTTTCAAATTGAAGAATCAATCTCAGTGACAGGAAAACTTGAACCAAAAAGTGCAGTTCAAGAAATTCAAGCACCTGTTGGTGGTGTAGTTAAAGAAATTCACGTTCAAGATGGTCAACAAGTTAAGAAGGGTCAAATCTTGGTTAATTTGTCACAAACCACTACGACAGCAGAATTGGCTGCATTACAGAAAAATCGGGTATCTCTTTTACAAAAAAAACAAGTTTTACAACAAGAAAAGGATTTTTATCTAAGTCAAATTAAAGGAAATATTCCCCGTATAGAAGTAACAAAGTTGATAAACTTACTAGGGATTAAACCAGAACTAGCTTATTTAACTAAAAGTCGAGTTGCGATCGCCTCAGAAAATCAACTTTATCGCACGCAGTTACAGGGTTTTGACTCTGAAGTTCATCTCACACCAGACCAGCAGTTGCGTTTGTACAATCGTCAAACCGAATTAGCATCGCGTTTAGAAGCAGCAAAGTTAGAATCGGAGCAAATACAACAGCAAATCTTCCAAAATCAAGCACAAATAGATAGTGCAAAAGAATTATTGAATATCAATCAAAACATCATCAATAAATTTAAACCACTGCTAAAAGACGGAGCAATCTCCCAGTTACAATATCTTAAACAGCAACAGGATGTAAGCACAAAAAAAGCGGAAGTTATTAGATTCACTAAGGAGCAACGGCGATTGCAATT
Organism: Scytonema sp. PMC 1070.18; assembly: GCA_035967975.1. Taxonomy (GTDB): domain Bacteria; phylum Cyanobacteriota; class Cyanobacteriia; order Cyanobacteriales; family Nostocaceae; genus Scytonema. Next base: position 54,513 of record JAWQFQ010000009.1, on the reverse strand, counting down.
AGCTCTTGCTCAATCTCAGTCAAAACTTCGCAGCAGTGTTGCATTATCTCAGGAAGATTTACTAGCTAAAATCACCACAAATGAGCAAAGACTTGCTGACATAGATAGTCAATTAAGTAAAGTTATTTTAGAGAATCAACAGCGAATTTTAGAGATAAACAGCCAAGTGAGCGATATTGATAGTAAGTTAATTCAAGCCAAAGAAACCTTGAAATATCAAACAATTAACTCTCCCGTCAACGGAACAATTTTTGAACTCAAAGCCAAATTTTCAGGCTTTGTTGTTAACTCCAGCGAACCTATACTAAAAATAGTTCCTACTGATAATTTAGTCGCTCAAGTTTACATCACTAACCGTGATATTGGATTTGTGAAAGAAGGACAAAAAGTTGATGTGAGAATAGATTCTTTTCCCTTCCAAGAATATGGTGATATTAAAGGTAAATTAATTGAAATTGGTTCTGATGCTTTACCACCCGACCAAATTTATCAATATTGGCGTTTTCCTGCAAAAGTTCGGTTAGATGGACAAACACTATTAATTAATAACCGTCAAGTTCCTTTGCAATCAGGGATGTCAATTAATGCGAATATCAAGTTACGCAAACGCACCATTCTCAGCATTTTCACTGATTTTATGGTTCAAAAAGCAGAAAGTTTAAAGTTTGTGCGCTAGTTAATCGCACTCCCGACCCAATACCCGCTTACCATTCGCAAGGGTATATACTCCAGTCGGTTCCACAATTGGGTCGCCAATTTTCCACCTTGGACGGGAAGTTGATGACTGATTTTCCCTTGGTACACCCTGCATCTTACCAGTTGCAAAAGTCGAAACTCCACCTTCCCCTGGACGTTCGGGTAAACCACCTTTACCGATGATAAAGAATGTACCACCCTGGGGACTATCGCGACGTGCAAAGCAACTATTGGCGATTAACGCATTTGCATCAATGGGATTATCGGATAATTGGTTGAGACTATTTTGAATCGCACTGTTATCAGGTGCGTTAATAGCAGTCACACCTTGAACGCCTTGTTCCGAACTCGCTGTAATATCGCTAGTAATATCATTTGCTGTTTGACGCGGTTCGATTCCGAAAACACCGAGGGAGGTAATTTGGACTTTACCACCCGCACCAGTAAAAGCGTTAGCGGTGATATCGCTATTTTCGTTGGGAATAGCAACTATGAATCGAGAATTGATATCTATATTACCACCATCACCGCCTTGCTGGGCTGTACCTGCATTGGTGGAAATTTTACCACTACGACGCATTAAGAGTAGGTCGCTGACAGTCAGGTTGATGTTACCGCCGTTACCGGATGTAGATTCAGCGTTGATGCGTCCACCATGATCGAGGGTGATTTTGGGGGTAGTTACAAAGATGTCACCTGTGGTTCCTGAACCTGTGGAACTGACAAATAAACCACTGTTGGCTGTTGCATCTCTGTCGTCTAATATATCGGGAAATCTAGCAATTCTGTCATTAAAAGTTGCATCGCTACCATCAATGACAACTCTTTTAGTAGCATTAATACTTATCGCACCTGCACGACCACTGCTAAAAGTTGTGGTTAAAAGCTGTCCCCCGTTAATTACTTCAAGATTATCAGTATTGACAGTGATATTACCACCCTGACTATCCGTTCTGGTGCGGGTACTTAATAATCCACCTTCTGATAAACGAAAGTTTTTGGTATCTACGGTGATATTTCCTCCCTTACCAACGGAGTTTTCATTAGTAGTCGAATATAAACCGCTAGTCAAATTTTCAGAGATACTACTTCCTATAATATTAATGCTGTCATTGGCTCGTATTTGAAGATTTCCAGCTTCACCCTCTCCGAAAGTGCTAGCAGTAAATAGACTGCCATTTGTCAGTGATAAGGAGTTTGTAGTGATACGAATATCCCCTCCTTTACCCACACCTCCTTGTCTGATTTGACTCAGGGCTAAACTTCCCTCATTAAAGGATATGCGATCGCGGGCATTGATTATTATATTTCCCGCATTTCCTCTTCCAAAAGTGCTGGCTTGTAGTCCCGATTTATTCATTAGTGAAACTAATTCTGCGTTGATACGAATCTCTCCTCCGTTTCCGACTGCATTTTCAATTACACTACTAAAAACACTACCTTTATCAAACAAAACACGTCCGCGTGCATCAATAATTACATTACCAGATGAACCTTGACCATCAGTGGCAGTATTGAAAAAAGCATCATTGATAACAGAAAGGTTTGCTGTATTAATACGAATCTCACCCCCATTTCCAATCGCATTTTCAACAACAGCACTGTATGCTCTGGTATTATCAAATAAAATATTTTCACGAGCATTAAGTATTAAATTACCTGCGGAACCAATACCAAAAGTGCTGACACCAATTTCTGTCCCATTGGTAAAAAATAACAACCTAGCTTTAATATTGATATCTCCTCCATTCCCATCTCCCAAATATCCTATGGTGCTGTAAGCGTTGGCTCCATCAAACTGGACATTTTCACGAGCATCAATACTAATATTTCCTGCGGAACCTTTTCCCAAGATACTTGCCAGTAGTTCTGCACCGTTGGAAACAAGCAGCGAACCTGTTTTGATATTTATATTTCCCCCATTCCCTACAGTTTCTTCTTCTACTAGGCTGTAAACTCCACCATCAACCCCAGAAATATTTATTGTATCTCGAACGTCTATGTTGATCTCACCTGCATTACCTCTTCCAGCAGGAAAATCCTCATAAGCACCTCGTACTAAAGTTTGTAAACTGCCATTATCTAGGGTTAGATTTCCAGCTTTGATAAAAATATTACCCCCATTACCTACACTTCTAGTCTCCACCGTACTATAAATTCTACCCCCATTGAATAAAACGTTGTCACGAACATTAATTATGACACTACCAGCAGAACCTTGCCCGTAGGTGCTAGACATTAGCCAAGAGGAATCTTCAAGAGATAAGGAGTTTGCGTCGATTTCGATATTGCCACCTTTACCTACCGCATTTACTCTGACCATGCTGTAAAATCGAGCATTTCCTGTCAGAGAAATGGAATCTTTAGCACTTAAAAATATGCTACCTGCATTACCTTTTCCGGAAGTGCTTGTAGAAAGTTGACTACCATTATTCAATAACAGGGAACCGCTTGTAATATTTATATCTCCGGCATTACCAATTGCTTCCCTTCCCACCTCACTACCAATACCACTAACATATTTGTCTTGATTATTAGCGATCGCCACCGTACCAGTAACATTAACGTTGACGTTTCCCGCATTTCCCCTTGCTGCGGGTAAGTTATCGTTAGCACCACGCACTAAAGTTTGTATTTGAGCAATATTTTGTAGTGATAGAGAAGCAGCATTAATATCAATATCACCAGCATTACCTACTCCTCCTGCTTCTACAGTGCTGAAAATGCGAGCATCGTTGATAAAGATAGAGTCAGAAGCAGTTATGGAGATTTTACCCGCATCACCTTGTCCGTGTGTGCTGGCCAACAGTTTTGCTTGATCGCTTAATAACAACGAACCGCTAGTAATATTTATACTCCCTCCATTACCGATTGTTCCCGTTTCTGCATCACTAAAAATTCCACTGGAAAAACCGTTTTTGATTCCGGAAAATGTCACAGCACCCGTCACGTTAACATTAATGTTTCCCGCATTCCCTTGACCAGCTAGTTGGTTTTCGTCAGCTTTACGAACTGAGGTCACGAATTGAGCGCTATCAAAAAGGGAAAGAGTGGAGGCTTTAACGTCAATATCACCACCCTTACCCACTCCTCCTGCTTCTACAGTGCTAAATATCTGAGCATTTGTCAGGTTCATAGAATCTGAAGCATTCAAAGTAATATTCCCTGAATTACCTCGTCCATAAGTACTTGCACTAATAAATGCATCATTGCTGGCAAATAAAGACCCTGCTTTAATATTAATATCACCACTATCGCCTACTGCTCCAATATTAATGTCACTCTCAGCAGAACCACCATTAAAAGAAACGCGATCGCGTCCTTCGATAAATATATTTCCCGCATCCCCTTTACCAAAGGAACTAGCTATCAGCTGACCGTTACCATTAACAAATAAAGAGCCAGTTTTTATACTAATATCACCACCATTACCTACTGCTTCTCTACCAATAGTGCTGAAAGCAAAACCATTGTTAAACGAGATTTTATCCAACGCTTCGATAAATATACTTCCTGCATCTCCTTGACCAAAGGAACTGGCGATTATTTCTGCTTGATGGTCAACAAATAGTGATCCTGCTTTAATACTAATATCGCCACCATTACCTATTCCTCCATTGCCGACTGTACTCGAAATCCTACTACCGCGTTCAGAAACAGTTACTGCATCTCGCACATCAATTTTGATAGTACCAGCATTACCAAGTCCAGCAGGTTCGTTATTAAAAATACTCTGTACAGAGGTCTGTAATAAAGCACCATTATTGAGGGTCAGAGTTCCGGAATTAATGGAAATGTTACCACCATTCCCCACAGCACCCCTGATAACAAGACTGGAAACATAACCTTTATCAAGAAAAATATCATCGGTTGCTTGGATTAAAATATTACCAGCATTACCTCGTCCAAAAGTGCTAGTCCCCAGTTGTCCACCGTCAGTTAATAAAACGGAATTAGCTTTGATATTTATATTTCCACCCGCACCTACCGAACCATTTCCCAAAGTGTTAAAAATAGCAGTGTTATTGCTGTCTGAAGTGTTGTCCCTTACACCCAATAAGGAAAAATTACCGCGAACATCAATATTGACATTACCAGCATTACCACGTCCTGCGGGTTGATTTCTACCACCAGAAATTACCGAAGCTTCTATTTGAGCGCGTTCGGAGAGGATTAGAGAACCAGCCTTAATATTAATTTCCCCTCCATTCCCTACTGCTCCTGGTTCCACATCATTAAATATTTCTGTATTCCGTCCTGTGAGAGAAACCGCATCAGATACATTAATAAAAAGATTACCAGCATCACCATTTCCATAGGTGCTAACAACAAAAGTCGAACCATTATCTAAATTCAAGTAACCAGTATTAATATGAATATCACCAGCTTTACCAGTTGCCCTTCTTTGCAAAGTATTAAAAATATAGCTATCCTTAGTTAAACTAACTGTTTCAATTGCATTAATTACTATATTTCCAGCTTTACTAGTTGTGGTACCATTCCCTACAGAGATTCCTGCTCTCAATCCACTTTCTGAAAAATTTACGTTTCGAGCATTGATATTAATATTACCTCCACCAGCAGAACTAACATTGACAAATGCATCATTGCGAAAAAATACATCTGCTCGTTCTACATCATCAGGAAAACTAAAACTCAAATTATTGCCATTTTCTTGAATACCGACAGTCCCCCGTGTTGATAATCCTCCTAATTCGACTCTTCCACCAAAAGCAAATAATCCACCACTATCAACATCAATATCACCACCCAATAAAAGTAAACTTTTACCATTAGGTACTTGAAGTCCCATAGTCGCAGAACCAAGCACGTTAGTATTGGCTCTCGATCGGTTGATTATTCTTTGATTTGCGATCGCGTTAAACAAAAAAGCCGAAGGATTTATCGTTAACAACTGGGAAGGAAGTTGGGGTATACTTGCGTTAAACGAACCTCGATCGCCAAATTGCACGCTATTCGCAGTTGTCGCAACCAACGAACCCTGAACATCCAAACTTGCATTTTCCCCAAACACAATCCCGTTGGGGTTTATCAAAAACAAATTCGCTGGAGACTCCCCAAAAGTACCAAGCGTACCCAAGATATCCGAGCGGTTACTACCCGTCACCCGCGTTAAGATATTCTGGATATCTGCATTGGGGCTGAAAAAATATGCTCCCCGTCCCTCGCTGACATTGAATTCTCGAAAACTGTGAAATAGATTAATCCCACGAGTTGCACCACCAGTAATTACCTCTATTGGTTGTCCCTGATAATTTGGTAAAACTTGAGACGATTCAGCACCCAAAGTATTATCCGGTACAATATTACTTTGCTGGGCAAGGGTTTTACAAGCAAAGACGCTGATACTCAACCAGCCCAAAAGCCCCAGTAAACCAGATTTCCAGCATCTTTTGAGCCAGCGGTCCCTCTTCATAAGCGGTAACTTTTCACCCATCGTTAGTCTTCAGTTAAACCATGAATATAAGAAAAGCTACCAAATTTCGGGTACTTGAAGAAAATATATAAATTAATTCTTAAGGATTGCTGAGTCTTAAAAATGGCTGAATTGACCGGATAAGCAGGATTTTCGCCCAAAATTGCCGATGAATCTTAGATGGTAGTTAGTTATTAGGCATACAGATGCAAATCCAGTTAGTGGTGATGTTAATTCGATTCAAATAGCTCAAAAATCCCAACAGGGAGAATCAACAACTTATGAAGAACATAACTTCAAATTTCCGATAAGTATTGCCTTCCTGCCAAAGTAGCGTCATATTTATATACTTTTTTTGATATAAATGGCGAAAATTGTCTAAATCCTGTAATTTTATGCTTGTAAACCAGCAAATATACAGTTGCAGGCTGTGACAATAAACCCATGAGACAAGTTTTTTCTTGCAATCAGCATAAAATCAAGAACCTGCTACCTAGCCTTGCATTAGCGTTGTCCCTAATCATTACAAATACTGCTTTTGCAGACTACATACCACCCTCAAATCCCTCTCGCCCCAGGACTGCAACGGGTTCAAATAGTAGCCGCACTGATGGATGTACGGGGGATTCACAAACAAGTTTAACTGCACTTGCGCCCCTTGCATATCTCGGACGAACGGTGTCGTTACAACCAACATTTGCTTGGTTTGTCCCTAATTCTCCCAACCGTAATGTCGAATTTAGTCTATACGAATACACTGCTAATGGTAAGAGTAAAGTTATTTATCGAACACAAATACCGAGTAAAGCTGGTATTATGAGCCTTTCTCTTCCCCTGGACAAAGCTAGTTTATCAGTAGGAAGTCAGTATTTATGGCAGGTTGCTTTATTGTGTAATCCTAACCATCCTTCCGAGGATTTACTGATTCGCGCCGAGATTGAGGTGGTTGCAACACCGTTGAATTTGAAAAATGCACTGTCTAAATTAAAAGACCCCCTTAAACGCTCACAAATATACGCAGCAAAGGGATTATGGTATGATGCCTTAGCAGAAACACTCAATAATTCAACGAATAAGACAGCAACTCTCAATCTATTGACCAAATTGAGCAAATTTGAAGCAGAAGAGGCTAAGAAGACTACGGAAGAAAGTAGGCAAAAAGAGTTACAAGAACAATCTGTAAAACTGCAAAAAATTGTAAGTTTAGAAAGATAAATTAATATTGACAATCAATACTTGTCGGTTAACCATAGTTGAGACCTCAGAAACCCGGTAACTTCTGCGAAACCGGGTTTCTCCTGCATCGCTATCTCTGGCAGTATTGTATCATCTATACATTACAAAATCTTAAATCCCTATTGCCAATTACCAATTAAAATTAAAGGCGACCAATAAGCAGGGTGAGTAAATTTTCTTCCCTCTATTTCTTTCCCCTCCAGCAATTCTTTTTGAGCAGCTTGTAAAGCTTCGGCTTTACTCATATCTGAATTTTTTAATAATTGTTCATAAAAATCCGTGGCGAGTTGTGCTGTAGTAATATCTTTCACAGCCCATAGAGATGCGATCGCACTCTTTGCTCCTGCTTGGACTGCGACACCTGCGAGTCCTAGGGTAGAACGTTCGTCCCCAACTGCGGTTTCGCAAGCAGTTAAGGTGAGTAGTTCCAATATTCTCTGATTGCGAGCATTTTTGCGAATTTTATTATCTAAGTCGTTGAAGTTGAGTATTGCATTTTCTCCTGTTTGAGCATTTTTTTCGCCAGTAATAATGAAGGTGTTTTCTGGTTCTGTCCCAAATGAACCGTGGGTGGCGATGTGAATAATTGAATAGTTATTTTTACTGAGTTCTGTTTCTAAACGAGAGGTCGTAAACTCTTCGTCAATTAATTTTTGACCGGGAATTTTATTTAAGATTTGAGAAATTTCTTTAGATACATTATTAAGTTCCTTAAAAAATTTTCCATTGACTTTACTAGGTTGACTCAACCCTAACGCTAGTATCCGCAAATTTTGCTTTTGTAAAGGTCGAACATCGGTCAAGTTAATACTGGGAATTGTCGCTACTGCATATTGTTGAATTAAGAATTGTTCGCCATCATATAATGCAGCCATCGGTATGCTTCGCAAAATCCCGTCCTGGACAAAGACTAATGTTTTAATCTTAGAGTTTTTAATTTCGGTGATAAATGGTTTGACTAACCAGTTATACATTTCCTGAGCAATTGTCGTGTCATAATCAGCTTGTTCATCACGAAATTGCTCTAAACTTCTGCGAAATAAAAGAATTTTCTCTGTAATAGATTGACGAGAAATCTTGATGGTTTCTAATTTATTTACACCGTTGGGAAGGGTGAGTACGACAACAGTTTTATCTGCCAAAATAATTGTATTCAAAAATGCTGTTTTGCTATCTCCAAGTTCTTGAATTGTTTTTTCCTGAAATGGAGTGATAATACAATCGTTCCCGAAATAGTTTTGTAATTCGGCTAGTTTGAGAGAGTCAACAGTTTTCAGAATGTTACTAATATTATTTAAATCATCTTCTGACACCAGCGATTTATTTCTAGCTTGTCTAGATTCTTCCAAATCCACCCTAAGCGTAACTAATTCACGATAAATTGGCTCAATTGTATCTCGAAAGTCAAACTGAATATCCCGATTTGCTGTTAATATATCCTGACGAATTGTATCTAGAGTTTTTGTCGCTTGTTCGTAAGCAGAAATAGCACCACTAATTTGTCCCTGCGCTTTTAATATACGTCCTGTTTGCCATTCCCACAAGTATAAACTGTCTTGGGCTTTTAACTTTTGCTCTGCTGCTATTCTAGCTTGATTCGTAATTTCAATGGCTTGAGAGTAGTCCTGGCGACACTCATGTATATGTCCTAATGTTCCTAATGCAAAGGATTCTGCTCGGTCGTCTTTAATTTTTTTTGCAACTTTAACTGCTGTTTCTAGTAATGATATTTCTTGAGGATAAGAACTACTATTAATACAACTCCACCGGGACGGTGCGGGTTTATCTGTTGGTGTTTGCAGTAAATGCATTAAATGCACTATATCAATAGTTGCATATACTCGACTGCGACTATATGGTAAACTTTCTAATAAGTCTATAGCGGATTTTAAGGTAACTTCTGCTTCATTACTCCTGCGATCGCGCCAATATAAAGGAATAATTCGTAGCAGAGAACGCATTTGACTGCTTACATCCTGTTGCTTACGAGCAATATCTAAACTTTGATGTAGATATTCCAGCGCTTGAGTTTCGTTTTGTTGAGCTTGTTTAGTAAATGAGCGCGCTTGTTCCTCATCTCCCCTCACCTTTGCTGATGCTGCTTTGCGATCGCTCACCTTCGCTAAACTAATGTAGGTATTACCCAAGCTATTTAAAACCGACATTTGTAATCCGGGATTATTAATTTTCTTGACAAACCCTAGACTTTTTTCCAAGTTCTTCAACGATTTATCGTAATCCCCCATCAACCGATTCACATCACCTAAACTTCCCCAAGCAGTGACTTGACTAAGTTTGTCTTTGCTGGAGTTGGCGATTTCTACCGCACTATCGGGACTACAATTATCTTGTTTATCAGGATTACATAACAATACCAGCGCTTCCTTAGTTTGTCCCAAACTACTATATACCTGGGCTAATTCAGTGAGCGATCGCCCCACTTTCTCTTGGTTCCCCACCTGACGGTAGTAAACGATGACCTCCTTCCAATAATTAATCGCCTGTTCTCCTTGGCGCGTTTCCTGGTATGCTCGTGCTAGGTTTTCACGGACTACAACAGCTAAAGCGTTATTACTATTTTTTCGCAAGATACTTAATGCTTGTTCCCACTCTTTTATCGCTGCTGTTATATCTGTATCCTCATACAGTTGCAAACCTTTCTCTATTAATTGAGAAGCATCTGGAGATTCTGCTTTTACTACCCGTCCAGTTATTCCTTGCCAATTTATACTTAATTGGTACTGCTGGTTAAGGGAATCTTCGGAGATTGACGAATCCAACCACAAAGTAACTGTAAAGCTAATCAAGCAAAGAAATATGGGGAATCTATGCAGATGTGACTGACGATATGGATTTCTCACGATTGACTCCAACAGCTTCCGTATAGAAAAGTTGGTGTTGCATAGAATGGGGATTAAAAATGGTAAGAGTTCAGCCATCAGCTATCAGCCGTCAGCTTTTCTCAGCTATAAGAGTGTTTAATTAGCTGATCAACAATGCCGAGAGAACGTCCGAAAATATGTTTCCAAGCTGAGGTGCTGACAGCTAATAGCTGAACTCTTAGGAAAAATGAACCGACAAAACGCCAAAAGCGCCAAGAATTAAGTTGTTCAATTGACAGAGAAAATACAATTATCCCACAAATATGCAACACCGAAAAGTTAGCATTTTCCTAAATAATTTCTGTCAAAAGTAGCTACGTCTCTAAAATTAGAGAAAATTATATTTTGCAGCTATTTTTAACTACCACCGAGTGAATAATATCTCTATCCAAAATTTTAGTCAATTTCGACTAAACCTGAATCAGAGGACTTTTTTCGACGACGATTGAGTGAGTATAAACTTAATATAAATAAAGCCGCAATCGTAGTAGGTTCAGAGACTCTTTCTACTTGAGGAGTCGTAATTCGAGCAATTAGAAATGCACTATTATCTTTTCTTTCTTCAGTAATAAACTGAGAAATTGGACGAGAACCATCTGGAGTACTACTAAATCCAACTAGTTGCAGGGTGTAATCTTGTCCATCAACAGAAAAGGTAGTAGGTGTAAAATTAGAAGCGGAGAAACCTATTTTATCGTCACAAGCTGTAATACTGCTCTGAAACGACGGACAATCATCTATAGGAATATTATTCTCTGTCTCGTCAATGTCGAATCTATATCTAAAAGTAGGTTGTGCATTTTCTAAGTTGAGAGCAATATTTAAATCAACACTTCTGAGAGGATTCTCGGTCGGATAATTGAAGTGAGTTAGTCTACCCAAGACAAAATCGCTTGTATTGCTAACCGTCACAGAAGGAGGTGTCACACTATCAAATTGTAACCCACTGCTAAATGAACCCGCTACCGCAACACCCCACTCAATTCGATTCGTACCTTCCCCGGTTACAATCGGACTACCAATCGGATTCTCCCAGGAACCTGTAATAGAATTTAATCTAAAATCTACGGCGATCGCCGGGATTCCACAGCCAACTATAGTAGATATAAAGCTAATCGCGCCCAGAACAGATTTGATAGACTTCATATAGTTATTGGTTTGTGCAAAACACTTGTTTGGAAATCTGCTGCTTATCATATAACATTTTCTGTAATTCCGCGCAAAAAACCTCATAGTAGTCCAATACTTGTCGATTCAGGGGAAAATTAGAAACCCGGTATCTCCAAGATACCGGGTTTGGTGGTACTTCTGTTAACCGAGCAGTATTGAGTTAGCTCAGACAATTGACTTGTCAACCGAAAATACTGATAATTATTTTTAGATTACGCAAAAGTAAAAACTTCCCAATCTATCAATATCTATATCTGTCAATAGTTGTGGATTGATTGAGAACTTTTAAACACTAGTGGGAGTAAGGATGTGTACTGGAATAAAACTATTCAATGGTTAAGTTTTGTTGCTCCCTGTGTGGGATTGATATTCACAAATAGTGTTTCTGCTCAGAGTAACATTCAACCCGATAATAGTTTGGGTGTAGAGAGTTCATCAGTACAGCAAAATTTTCTCGGACTCCCCATCGAAGCAATTATAGGGGGAGCAATACGCGATTCTAATCTATTTCACAGCTTCAAGGAATTTAATGTTAGTCAAGGACGCAGCGCCTATTTTTTGAGTCCAAATATCAATATTAAAAATATTTTTTCACGAGTAACGGGTGGTAAATATTCAGAAATTTTAGGAACTCTTGGTACTTTACAAATTCTCAATGGTCGCGCTGTCCGTCCCGATGTTAACCTATACTTAATAAATCCTGCAGGAATTATTTTTGGTGAGAATGCACGTTTAGATATTGGTGGTTCGTTTATCGCCACAACTGCAGATGCAGTAGAGTTTAATAATCAAGGATTTTTCAGCGCTTCTAATCCAGGTACACCCCAACTATTGACAATCAATCCTTCAGCTTTTCTATTCAACCAAATCTCACCTGCACCAATTATCAATCGTTCTAGAGCAGTTAGTTTAAATAACCCTTCATTGCAAATCGGACTTGCAGTTCCCTATGGTAAGGAATTATTTTTGTTAGGTGGTGATGTTATTTTAGATGGGGGATTATTACAGGCTTTTGGTGGAAAAATTAGCGTTGGAGGATTGTCTGGTCCAGGAGAGATTGGAATAAGCAGTACTGACAGTAACAGTTTAGACTTGAGTTTTCCCCAGAATGTTTCCTATGCAGATATCGATTTGAAGAACCAAGCAATATTGGATGTTTCTGGTTTGGGTGGAGGGGAAGTTAGGTTAATCGGTAATAACATTAATATTTCTAGTGGTTCTATACGCTCTTTGAATATCGGTAATCAAAATAGTGGAGACATAAAAATTCAAGCAACACAATTCAATATTTCCGACGCTAATTCTGCTCTCTCTACAGTGACAAATAATTCTGGGAACAGTGGAAATATTCTGATTGATGCTGACAAAATTAATATTTCCGATTTAGCTGCTATTAATACATTGACAAGTGGTACGGGGAAGGGAGGAGAAATATTAATTAATGGACAAGACTTAAACATATCAGGCTTGTCTAGTATCACTACACTGACAAATAGTGCTGGGAATAGTGGGAACATTCTCATTGATGTAGAAAATTTGAATATGCAGAATATAGGGAATATTTCTTCTACATCTTTCTTTCAGGGAAATACTGGTAATGTTACGGTTAGTGCTAACAATATCAATTTAGATAATAGCAGTACTATTGCAACTTTATCTTTGAGTGTGGGCAATGTCACAGAGAAAACATCTAGTGGTAATGTTTCAATTGATGCTCAAAATCTTAATTTACAAAATACATCTGCCATAATTGTAAATAGCCTTTTGGGACAAGGAAATCCAGGGAATTTAACACTGGAGGTTGCGGAGAAAATCAATTTATCTAATAGTAGAATTTCTACCTTATCTTTTAGCTCTGCTGCTGGTGGAGATATTCAGATTGCAACAGCAAAGTTATATATTCTTGACGGTAGTCAGATTGCAACCAGTGTTATAAACCCAAACAGTGATGATTTTTTTAGCAACGTTCAGCAAAATCTCGGCAATTTCGACCCTGCATTACAATCATCAATAATCTCTATTTTGCAAACTCTGATTATCGACACAGATACGAACAATCCCAATAATTTAGGACAAGCAAATTCTGGTAATTTAAATATCCGTGCAGGAAACTCAATTATTTTGAGGGGAACCTCACCAGATGGTAAAACAGTAAATACAATATCAACAGAAACTCAAGGTCGGGGGAAAGCTGGAAATTTGGGTCTGGATACCAGACAATTGATTGTCAGTGATGGTTCAGCGATTAGCACTCAAACCATAAACGCAGGTGATGGAGGAAATTTAAGTATTAATGTTGATTCTTTGGAATTAACTGGTAATGCTCAAATTATTGCTGAATCGACTGGAACAGGACAAGCAGGAAATATAGACATGAATGCTAGCGGTCTTGTGAGTGCGAACAACAGTAATATCACCACTTCTTCTCTTCAATCTTCTGGAGGAATTATTAATATCAAAGCGGAAAATATTCGCCTCTTCGGTGATACTAATATTCGGACTAATGTATTTACGGGTGCAGGTGGTGGTGGTAATATTACCCTAACAGCAAATAGTATTATTGCACTCAATGATAGCGATATCTTTTCCTTTGCGCGTGATGGAAAAGGTGGTGACATTCGCTTTAATACCCGCGCTTTTCTCAGTTTACCCTTATATAATTCTAGTCCTGCAACGACTGATATTTCTACCCTCGATAGTTTGGACAGAAATCAACGAGTCGATGTCAATGCTAGCGGTGGAATTTCTGGAACCATTAGTGGTATTCCTGATGTTACTTTTTTACAAAATAGCTTGACAGAATTACCGCAAAATGTATTGGACGTTAACGCCTTAATTGCGACTAGTTGTATTGTCAGACGGAACAATCGACAAGAAGGTACATTTTTTGTCACAGGGAAAGGGGGTTTACCAGAACGTCCTGGTGATGCGCCGTTGTCACCCTATCCTACAGGAGCAATGCAGTCCTTATCCACTCAGCGTCCAAGATGGAAAATTGGCGACCCAATTGTTGAACCACAGGGAATATATCAACTCCCCAACGGTCAGAAAATTTTGAGTCGAGAATGTTCTCAATAACTTACTCCCGATAGTAGTTTTCTTGTGAAGTGATAGCTGGTGTGAGTAATGCAGACAGTTGCTCTGCAATAACTTTATCTTCTACCATAGTTTGGACGGAACGACAAAATGATGTAATTCGGATTATTTCAGCGCGAAGGGCAAATCGATATGAGCGGCAAAGACTTGAGCAGTACCTCTCGTACTAACTGGGCAGCATTAGAGGCTATGGATGATGATGAAATTGATTACTCTGATATTCCTCCGTTAACAGAGGAGTTTTTTGAGAAGGCAACTTTACGGATTCCTGCAACTCAAGCGCAGCAGTTGGTTCAAATTGAGCCTGATGTGTTGAAGTGGTTTCAGGCTCAAGGTGGGGAGTATAAAGCTCTCATTAACGCAATGCATACATAAAAAAATTTGTTGACAGATGCTCCCGTACTATTCAGCAAGGCGTCCTTATTTAAATCCCCTGATTTTAATTATGGGGATTTCCTTATTGCCTATTGCCTTTTAACGAAGCGGATAATTTTTCCCAAAGCGGTGGCGATCGCGCTTGTTTCCAAATAGTCATTGGTTTAAGTTAAAAGTGAAAGCAATACTGCGTAGGTTTTGAGCTAAGAAATAAATTTCGCAGCTTATAGCTCAAGTCAGATTTATCTGACTTTATATGGTTTTTAAACCGTTTTAACGGGGTTGAGTTTTCAGCCCAAATTTTAATTTAGGGCTTAACCTTATTCAGACAATAAACGCTGCATCATCTACAGTAAATTGCGGTTGTGTTCCTAACACTGCAACCTTGCAACGATTATGTGCAGACATGGGGTAAAAACGGATTTGGTCTTCGTTTTTATTGACCAGTCGGACAAGATATTTAGATAGTATTTGGTACTGGTTCTCGTCCAACACGCACTCAAAAACCGACTTTTGTACCCTCAATCCATAGGTTTCTAGGAGTTTTGACACCTTATTGCGACGGGTATCGCTAACGATGTCGTAGCAAACCAAATAAAACATTTGGGGAAGTAGATAAAGAGGTAATGGGCAATAGGCAATGGGCAATAGGCAATGGGCAATAGGTAATGGGCAATAGGCAATGGGCAATAGGTAATAGGTAATGGGCAATAGGTAATGGGCAATAGGCAATGGGCAATAGGTAATGGGCAATAGGTAATGGGCAATAGGGAATAGGCAACAGACAATAGGAAATCAGTTCTTTCTCTTGGTATCCACCTTTATAAAAATTAAATAGGAGTCCTATAATTCAACTTCTAAAAACGAAGGATTTGAGAATTTGTGTTTCCATTAGTTCAACTTCCGAAGAAGTTCAAAGATGAGTTTTTGTCTTCGGTTTTACCCGCCGACTTTTAATGGTTTCCATTAGTTCAACTTCCGAAGAAGTTCAAAGCCTCGACTCTTTTGATTACTCCTGGAGCACAGGGCTATAGTTTCCATTAGTTCAACTTCCGAAGAAGTTCAAAGCTCGCCGTAACTGTATTTGTAACTTGAAGCAGATGATGGCAGTTACTGCCACGATGTGCTTCCACTCAGGAACGAAAGTAGAAAATTCCTGTCACTGGAACGATTACTTGTCCGCAAAAGACGCTATATGCTTCCAATCGCCAAAAGGACAAATTATGCTTCTAAGCCCCAAACTTAAGCCCAGGAAGGATGTATAAAATAGAACTTGTGTTCGACCAACGTTTTTATTAGGTTCAAAGGATGCTTTCATTTTAGGACTCACGCATAGCTTTATGCTTCCGATTTGCGTCCTAGGACAAGTTATGGTTCCATTGTTAGGACTCTCTGACAATTAGGTCACGTAACAATAAGGGTTTCCGACACTGAAATGCTAGCTTATGCTTCCAGACCCTGAAATCTTTTGGGTATGGTGACATTCAAGAATTGGCTCAAACCCGCAACCTACCCTGATAATTTTGTTTCAGTCCCGTTGCCGGGGGTCGCTACATTTCAAGCCCATCTGGTTTATTGGTCGAATGGGTTCAGGAAAGTTTCAGTCCCGTTGCCGGGGGTCGCTACATTTCAAGGCCTGGTGAACATGGCGCAGTTGTTGGTCGAATTTATGTTTCAGTCCCGTTGCCGGGGGTCGCTACATTTCAAGGCTTCAGTTGTGCCACACACTGTAGGAAAGTATCCGTCCCGTTTCAGTCCCGTTGCCGGGGGTCGCTACATTTCAAGCCCGTACTTCACGAAGCTCAAGTTCTTTACGTAAATGTTTCAGTCCCGTTGCCGGGGGTCGCTACATTTCAAGTAGTGTCAAATGTACCGATTCTGATTTGCTGGTTAGTGGGTTTCAGTCCCGTTGCCGGGGGTCGCTACATTTCAAGGTACAACCAAATAGTTTTAAGCGTTCAACAAAATCCTGTTTCAGTCCCGTTGCCGGGGGTCGCTACATTTCAAGCAGGAAAGCGATCGCTTATTTTTACCCTCTCAGCAATTCCATAATGAAATAACCCGGTAGCAATTAACCACAAACTCAACCAATCTGCTTTTTGCGAATCGAATTTATTGCGATCGGCTTTAATCCGGTTCACCCCTAGTACAGAGGTAGGTAAATAAACTCTCACAGCACTCCCAATACTTGGTAATTTGCGACCCGTGTTTTTTTGGAATATCTTTGTAACCGTTTCAACTCCCCCATCTTCTTGACTAAAACCCTCAAAAAGCGCTGCAATTAAATCACCATAGTTTTCCTGCAATTCCCAACTACCCATCCATAGGTCATTGTGATTGCGATCGCAACGCATTTGTGTGAGAAATACACCATTTTGGGTGCGTGAATCCGGTGGTTTGGGTGCTTCCTCCAGGTTTTCGATTTTTCCTCGCTGTTGAAAGAGAAAATCTCGATAAAGCTTGCGAGTCTTGCTTTGTTCTACCGTGTCAAAAATTTCCACATTTGCGGGAATTTTGCTGGTATCAGTGTTTTTTCCTTTCACTACAGGAAAAGGGTCAGTATAACGGATTTTGGTAATGGGTTCGATATTAATAGGCTGTTTGAATTGGAGAATATAGGCTGTACCTCTATCTAGCAATTGAATTGAACTTTTTTGTTTTGTTTTATGCAAAGCATATTCGGTAAGTCGGGCTAAACCCAACATGAGGAATGTATCAGCGTAATTACTGAATACTTTAGTAATCATTAATTGCTCTGTCATCGGGACTGGAGCCTTGGGTTGTTTGCTGAATTATTTATAGCATGGCTATGGAAAGGGGGTATTCCGATTGCCCTTGTCTTTTGATGTCTAATAGCTCTAGAAAGACATTAGGTTCTATTTCCATAATTTCTGCTGCTTTTTTTAAGCTAATCACTCTCGAAAATAATGCTCCGAGCACAAACAAAAAAGTTTCCTTCTGCTCAATATGATTGAACAATTGAATTTCTGCGGCAACGCTTCTAAGTACTTCTCTATTAGTCATAAATCTGTTAGATAAGTTTAAGAGTAATTTTACTAAACCAGCAAGGTTATGTTACAACACAACTGTAGTATGCAAGGTGGTTTAACCGGGAATCGCTACGTTTCAAGTCGGGCTCCTTGCCAGTAGCCTTAGCCGTGATTTCTTTGTTTCAATCCCGTTACCGGGAATCGCTACGTTTCAAGTATGTTAGCTAATACGAACGAAGTAAATGTTAATTCGTTTCAATCCCGTTACCGGGAATCGCTACGTTTCAAGTGACTTGATTGATTGATTTCTTCAACAGACTTGTCTTGTTTCAATCCCGTTACCGGGAATCGCTACGTTTCAAGGAGTGACACTTCTGTCACCGTGGTATCTAAATTTTTTAGTTTCAATCCCGTTACCGGGAATCGCTACGTTTCAAGCAGAATTAACAGCAATCTATCAAGTCTATCTAGAACAGTTTCAATCCCGTTACCGGGAATCGCTACGTTTCAAGCCGCCATTTATAGGCGTGCCAATATTTCTAGAAGCTGGTTTCAATCCCGTTACCGGGAATCGCTACGTTTCAAGGATTTAGACGGGATTTTAGTACGGACTGCAGGCTTTTGTTTCAATCCCGTTACCGGGAATCGCTACGTTTCAAGCCTCGTCATCTGGCAGGTCTTCAATGGATAAATTTTCGTTTCAATCCCGTTACCGGGAATCGCTACGTTTCAAGCAATAGTACGCACACTTAGTTTTTTAATACAAGTTAAAGTTTCAATCCCGTTACCGGGAATCGCTACGTTTCAAGCTTGGTTTTCCAAGTGAAAATGATTGTTTGTCTATGTTTCAATCCCGTTACCGGGAATCGCTACGTTTCAAGCTTTAGTAGTAGTGTCAAGAGAATCGCTGGATGCTAAGTTTCAATCCCGTTACCGGGAATCGCTACGTTTCAAGAAGCTAATTGAGGATGAGAATCAAATGCTCAATTTATGTTTCAATCCCGTTACCGGGAATCGCTACGTTTCAAGCTTTGCGAACAAGTTTTAACGGATTATTTTCATTCGTTTCAATCCCGTTACCGGGAATCGCTACGTTTCAAGTTCAAGCATCTTATTTAATTGCCGAGAATCCGTAGGTTTCAATCCCGTTACCGGGAATCGCTACGTTTCAAGTCAATTGTCTCGTACTGTCTGTATTTTCTTCTACGGTTTCAATCCCGTTACCGGGAATCGCTACGTTTCAAGTTTGCTGCCTCTGCGTTAACTGTTGAAGCTGCGACGTTTCAATCCCGTTACCGGGAATCGCTACGTTTCAAGCAAAGTGGCTTGATAAACTTAGCTTATATTTGAAAAGTTTCAATCCCGTTACCGGGAATCGCTACGTTTCAAGAGCTAACGTAACCTTTACTGGTGATGGAAGATTATTGTTTCAATCCCGTTACCGGGAATCGCTACGTTTCAAGATGCCATCAGCAATGGGTAAAGGGCTAAATCACTCGTGTTTCAATCCCGTTACCGGGAATCGCTACGTTTCAAGTATGCAGATAGGACATTTATTTAGTAAAGCCCTAATGGTTTCAATCCCGTTACCGGGAATCGCTACGTTTCAAGCATAAAATTTAAAGGAGTAGCTTCGGTAATCCGGACGTTTCAATCCCGTTACCGGGAATCGCTACGTTTCAAGCATAATCCGCTCTTTCAAATACAATTGCAGTTGGGATGTTTCAATCCCGTTACCGGGAATCGCTACGTTTCAAGAACTAGACATAAAATCTGAACTTGCATTAAAAAAACGTTTCAATCCCGTTACCGGGAATCGCTACGTTTCAAGTTAAAGGTTTAGTTTTGAATATTGAAGATGAAGAAAAAGTTTCAATCCCGTTACCGGGAATCGCTACGTTTCAAGTCCGCCATCTGAAATCCTTACAGAGCAAGGATTCTAACAGCCGTTTTGGCAGGTCGAAAAAATGACCTCATTTCAGCCTCGCTTATTGATACAAACTATCAATAATGCTAAATCTCAAAACGCTGTAACTATTAACTTGTCTAGGTTCTGGCGATTTTGGCATAACCCCCCTGGTTTTAGACCCCGCTTCGGTCTGCCAAACATCAATCTAGTAACATTATAGACGTACTACATCCCAACGTCCAGAATCGGTTAAATATCTTCATGTTAATTGTACTGATCGCTGGTCGCATAACCGCAAAGCACGTACAACCAGAGAATAAAGCTGCAAAAACTCAATCTCATCGCGGTCGAATTTATTCAAATCGAACTCTTTGAGGTTGTAAACACTTCTCCCCAAACTCGGCTGTGACAAACAATCACCATTCGGTAAAAAACGTACCATAGACCGCCAACTGTCTGCGATCGCCTTATAATATCCCGCACACAATTCAATCTGCTTTAACTTCGCCACATCCTTACTTTGAAACCCCTCAGTCCAAGCCGAATGGTGACGACCAGCCGCCATTATCACCGTATAAAAAATATATTTTATTTTCTCCGTGTCAGAAGTATACTGACGCAATAATGGAAGCAAAGACTGTTTGAGAATTTCCTGTGCTAAAAAAGCACTTTCCACCGCATGATTGGGACGCTTATGTTTCTTTTCATAGGCTTTTAAGTTGGTTTTTTGTTCTGGCTCATCGGGATTATAATCGGTATGCGCTAGCAAATATTCCCTTGGATTTTTACCTCCATACTTTGCATGAGCAATTTTCTGCCATCCCCGCATGACTTCTTGCCATTTTGATTGTAATTTTCCTAAATCATGGGTAAAAATCGCCAAAAAGACCAGAACTTCAAACAATGCTTCGGCTTCGTTAATTGAAAGACTGGGTAAGATTTTAGTTTGAATGAATTTCCCACCAGCTACAAGCAATTCATCACGGACAGCAGCATATGTTACTTTGACTGATTCCCCATTTTTTAACAAAAATGAGCAAAAATCTTCTCGCCATAATTTCCACATCAAAACTAAAAGACCAACATAATTATCCATCCGATAGCAATATTGACTGATAATTTTTCTATTGTGTTTGTGCGGCAATTTAAAGTTATTTCCTTTGATATCAAGACCAAGTCTTAAACCAATATTTTCATCGTAGTAAATATAACGAGGATTGACAAAAATTCGATAAGAACCAATTAAAAAATCACGAGAAGTAATCAGATTCAAAACAGGTTGACTGTAAGATTGAGATTTATATTTTGGTGTTTCAATTCGTTTAAAAATCCAATCATCACCAAAACTCAAACTTTCTTGAAAATCTCGCCAAGCTTTACATAGGGTAGAAATCGGTACTGAGAAGGGTAATAATTTTTGAATATCGATAATTTCATCGTCGTCATCATCAAAAAAACTCGATTCAGTCCAGGTAAACACACTGCGATTATCGACTTTTCTAATTAACTCGACTGCTTTTGACTCATCTCCTTTAAAAACAGCATCATAGAAATTATTTTCAAACTCCATTTCGCTATTTTCGCGACGTTTGAGGGTGATTAAATCTTCATCCCGATGAACGCAATTAATCCATTCCTCCTCAACTCGAAAACCCGCATGCTTGCTGACTTGCTCAGAATTGTTATGAGCTTCTAAAACCTGCCAAGTTAACTCACAAATCTCTTTTTTATATGGCAAAAACCGCTCTTTATTAGTTTCTACCGCCTCAACCGTATCGGCATTAATAGATTCTCTTTCTATGAGGGAAATTTCTTCAATATTAAATAAATCTGTCTCGGCTAAATCTCGATTTTCCTGGTTTACCTCTACCGTTCGATAGATAAAAACTTCCCCAATTTCTCCTGAAAACCTTGCACAACGTCCCGCACGCTGCAATAGTGAATTCATCGGACTAAGTTGAGTATGTAAAACTTCGCAGGTAATATTAATTCCCGCTTCTATGACTTGAGTAGAAATTAAAACTTGACAAGTATTATTCCCTGCAAAAATATTATCTCGCCAATTTTGAGCAAATACATCTTTCAAATAGCTTTCTTTCGCAGCACGATGCTCTGGCAAAAACCTCGCATGTAATAGAGTAATTTCTATTTCAGAATCTTGATTTAAGTCTTCTAAATCTCGATAAATTCCTTGTGCTTGAGAAACCGTATTACAAATGACAATCACTCGCTGACGTTTTTTCTGGTAAATATCATCCCAAATATGCTGTGCTGTCAAAGGTTGGGTAAAGATACGAAAAGTTCGACATCGATTAGCTTCAATGATTTGTAAATCTACATCTTCAACTCGAATAATTTCCATTATGAATCTTCGATGATTTCCTTAATTTTTACTGCTAATTCATCCGTTAACGTCGCCGTCATCAATAAAACGGGAGAAATCCCCTTAATTTGCTGCAACACCTTTAAAACCGTAGTAAAAGACCTATCAGGGTCAAGTAAATGTAGTTCATCAAACACTAAATAAGACGCAAAAATCGCTCCACAATTGACATTCCCCGAACCACGACCAACCGAATAGGGAATATTTAAAAAGCTGCTTAACATTTGGTCAATGGTACAAAAAATAATATCCCCTTCAAAACGCGGGTCTTCCGGGTTTTCCCCTGTCTGTAAAGTCACCACCAATTTTCTTTCTTGGGGATAAACACTTTCCCAATTTGCAACCATTTTCTCCACCCTTTGACGCAGACTGTTTGCAAGGGTACGTAGAGGTACGACATAGATTAACTTATTGGGAAAATCCAGCTTGAGGGATTTCGCAAACAGAAAGGGGGCGATCGCAGTTTCCGTTTTTCCCGAACCCGTAGGAGCGCGAAGGAGGGTATCTTCACTGTTGAGAATGCGGTTGATGGTTTGAGTTTGGAAGTTGTAGGGTTGGTGGGTGGTGAGGATGTGGAAGAGGTGGGGGATATCTGTTTGAATTGCGTTACTCATGATATTTTACATTTTTGATACTACCGTCATCTTTTACAGCAGTAATTATGACTTTGACATTTTGTCCTTCTTCCAAGAATTTTGCTGTTTTATGCTCTTCTGTAGTTTTTTTTGTTCCATCTGGTAATTGATAAGTTACTTTAACTCCCTTTATACTAGAAACCATTGCATCCAAAATTTGACCTATCGTAAATTTGGGAGATGCTTTAGTTGGAATATTTGTTTTAGGTTTTGGTAAATTTGCGTTAGAAGTATTTCTAAATCTCCGCTTATCTTCTCCTGATTTACCCATTACCTGGAATGGTGTTGGAAGCACTGGACGGTCTATATACTCCTTTTTATCAATCGTCATATAACGAGTGTCATTGGGTGATGGAGGACGATCGCACCGCAACATCAACAGAAGCATTTGAATGCGGGGTATATCATCTAGTTTAACTGCATTGTATCCTTCTGGATGGTCATCAAGATGGATATGAGTAACGATGAATTTTTCAAAAGCATTAATGCAATCTGTCGATATTAAGTTTGTATTGCTTTGGTCTTCTTCTCCCGATAACCATTGATTATTACTACTACTAAATAGTTTTGAGTAACGCTCCTGTCGGTTATTCAATAAAAGCTGGTGCTCTATTTTCACCGCACCCATTCCTAATGGTTTACCCATCCCTAGAGATAAACAATATTTAGGTTCTGCTGCTTTTTGTAATATCCACAATACAGCACCTAGCTCGATATCAGTGAGGTTTTCAAAGTGAATATCAAAAGTAAATTTAACACCTGCTTTTATGGGTTTAATTTTAGTTATTTGAGTTCCACCAGCGTTATCACCGTCTGGATGTTCGATATCAGGATTATTCCTCTTATGCCAATATAATTTATGACCACGAATGACAGTTTCTCCTATCTGATTATCTTTCGGTGATTTCTTTGCGTAATGCTTAAGTTGTATTTTTTCAGGACTAGTTTGGACTAGATAATGTTGAAACGTTGTTGGTTTGGGATTGGAAAGAATCTTGGGTGTAATTGTTTTATCAGGACTTCCTGTTAGCCAAATATCATTATTAATTGTTTTTTCACAAATAGCATTTCCGATAAAAATTCTTCCCCCTAAAGCAGAATGGAAGTTATTAGCAGTACTTGGCTCAATATTACTTTGATTCTTTTTATCTTTACTTCTCACAAATCCAAATATTGCCTCAGCCAAATCAATTCTACTAGATTTACCAATGTTTTCAGGAATAAAATCAACTGCTGAAGCTGCTTTTCCATCTTGTAAGGGTGAGTAAGGAATGCGAAAATTTGGACAGTGACCAAATAAAATTACTTCTGTTTGTCCGCTTTGAGGCTCGCAATAAAAAATTGGTCTTCCTTCTTTTAAAACCCCAAAATCCTTATCAAAAGGTTCTTTCTGTTGAAATTCGGTTAAAGCACTTCGATAGTGTTGAATAGCGTCGTCGCTAATCGAGATGCGATCTGTATTATGGTTGATTTCTGGAACAATACAATGATTGCGACGATAGAGATTTGCTGGATTATCAGAAGATTCCAGCATATTACCACTGGTAACTAAAACCCCTCGTTCCCGATAACGCTTTTGATTTGCGCTTACTTGTCTAGTAAACCTTCTCGGACTTTGAAAATATGTATCACCAAAGCTAACATCTATATATTGTGGAAGATAGTTTTCTTGATTCATCTTAATTAACGTTTGAATCTCCGATAAATCTCGCTCTTTAACCCAAACAATAGAAGATTTTTCAATCGTTTTTGCAGGTTGAATATACCAGTGATTCCCTTCACTCACTAAATAACCAGCTTTAACGTTTTTGAGAAGCTTTTTATATTCGCTTCCTAAGGGATCATCTTTTTTTGCTGCAACAGCACGAAAGAAAAACCTTTTTTTATCCGATACCATTTCTATTTTACTAAAACTAATAATCTCGATTAAAGTTCTGAGCATTCCACGCAAGCTGCTACCAGGAATCACTGGTTTTCTGGCTTTAGATGCTATCTCCGTATAGAAAAAATCAGGTAAATCTTTCGATTCTACACCACATGCAAATTCTTCTTTAGTTAAGCCACAGCGAATATATAAAGGAGATTCAGTGGTAAGCGTACAATCAATTCTACCCGTATAACGTTTTTCGGATTGAGCATAGTAAACATTATGGGAAGGTAAAGAATCGGCTTTAAGCTCAACTATATCATTGGGTAACTCCACAAAATTATAAGGTGCTATGGCTTTTTTAGGATCTGGTACATTCGTTAAATGTCTAGGCAGCATTTTTCAATTCCTTCTCAGTTGTAAGATTAACTAATCTGCTTAAATAAATACGGGCTACGCCTATTTCTACGTCATAATCAATATAGTGACGAACACACAAACGCAATGGACGATATAATTTTTGATTGCTATCAAAAGAGATATTGATTAACGGAACAGCATGACACAAACCTTGCGAACCATCCGATACCAAGGTAAAGCCATTGCTAGTCTTTTCTGCTTGTGTACCCCAAAGAATCTGATGTTCGGGAATAAATTCTGTATTCTCTTCATCTTTAATAACACGCGATTGAAAACCCTCATCTGTGTACCAAAGCATCACTTCCGAATCTTCGCCAAAAATCCGACATTGCTGTAATGTCGATAAACGCAATTTAGCAAATTCAGAAAAAACGCTATCTGCTGTTCTTAAATTTCCATCTTGGAATTTTCCCCAGATGACCCCATCTTCCGCATGGGCTAATAAATATTTCAATTTATATTTATTCCCTTGTTCTTCCAACCAGTTTTGCAAATTAAAATTTACTGGTACTTCTATAGGTTCGCATTTAGGTTTATTCAAGGTGTCACCTCCTGATGTAAAGCTGCAACAAATTGCTCTAACTCGTCTGGGTTATCGATAGTCAAATCTTTATTATTAGAGTTTTGTACAATTTTCCAATTTTTCTCACCATATTGAATTGTTGCATTTTCCCCTTTCAACCTTCCCCGTCCAATACTACTGGTTCCTCCAACAGTTAAATCGCCAGTCCACAAATCTTTGAGTAATAAAAGTAATAATCCTATTTCTGGTTCTTTTGGTTGACGTAGTTGCAATGTAATTGTGAGTTTTGTTTTATTATTGCCAAAAATAGGTTGCTCATTGAATAAAGCACCATCTAAAGCACCACCAGTAAATCTATCAATTGCAATCCGATTTTGCACTAAGTCGGTGGTATCATTAATTTCAACTTCATCGACAATTAAACGACTCGCGTTTGCTTTTTTTGTATTCTCATCCACGAAGCCAAATATCTCGTTAATGATATTTGTATTGTTTTGAATAGTATTAACTATCCTTTCTGCACGATGTCTCAATACACCAGTTAAACTCGTACCTGATAATATTGGTTTTGCTTCCCCATTCCGTCGAGATTTCAGATGGACAACATCAGGTGCTTTATCGGTAGATGCTTGTCCGGAACGAATTAGTAAGGGACTTGCAAGGGTAAATGTAGCTTGGATAGTTAGATGTTGTCTTTTATCTTCCGCAACTACAGTGACACCCAAAGCATCCGCAATATTGTTGTGAGTTTGGTAATTATTTGATACACCTGTTTCCCAATGGGGAAAAATTAGCCATTCTATGCGTTGTTTATGGTTTTCTAAATCAAATTGCCATACTTGCCATTTTTCCACATGACAGCAACCAAAACCACGATTTTTCTTGATTCCCAGACGAATTTTACCAGCTTCTAATCCTTGCAGACTAACTATTAATTCTCTAATTAATTGCTCCTTATTACTTTCTTTATCTATTAGTAATTCAAAATAAAGATTAAATTTGGTTCCTGATTCTAAAAATTCTAAATCATATTTAGCCCCATCGTCTGCGGTTTTCGTGATGTTATTAATTTTCACTCCATCACGTAATTCTAAGCTAATTACGTCGTTACTGAGAGCATCATTCACAACCAGAGGACTTTGCTCTCCATCTTCATCGCTACGCTGTCCACCAAATAAAATGGAATCATCTGTAACACCATAGCCATTGTTATGTTCTCGCAAATCGTTTCTTAAAGCTCCAGCAATTGAGGAACCCATTAATAAAGCTTTATCTTCAATACTATCTCGTAAAATTTCTATGTCTACATCACTATCATTATCCCCACTTCCAAAACAAGTAGGAGTATCTAATATCAAATTTCCTTTGATTATTATTCTTTCGAGAACTTGGCGTTGATTTCTAATGTTGATGCGATCGCAACTCATTATTTACTCTCCTTCCTTGCTTTTTTTGCAAGAGCCATAATTAAACGTAGGGTGTATTTTTCGGCTAGTTTACTTTGTTTAGCAAATTCATCCGTAATACTTCTCTCTATATTTGCAACATTAACTCTTAAATCTTGCTTATTGCTTACCCAAGTCCAAGATTCTGCATTTTTCAACCATTCATCTAGTTGTTGCTTAAGAGAACAATTTTCATTACCAGGATAAATTTTTGCTCTTTCTAACTGACCTCGTGCATGAGAAGGAAGATTATCTAATAATGATAATACTAAACTACAATCGCCAATAGAAATAGCTTTTCTTGCTATTATTTCTAAGCGGGAAAGCTGGCTATTACTAATATCTCCTTCAATCTTCTTTCGTCCAATAAAATTTTGTAGTGCTCTCTCAATTTTTTGATGTAGTAATCTTTCAGCCATCTGTGCTGCTAGTGTGCGTGAAAAATCTTTTTGTAATTCCGGTTTGTCTTTAGAATTTTTGCTTGGTAAATGAACTTTATAACTAGATTCATCTAACCAGTTAATAGCAATTCTACCAAAACCTTCATTTCGTCTTTCTCCAATACCTCTTGCTTCAATGTCTCTAATCGCGTCTGGTGTAATATCAAGTTCTTCAAATACAAACACGCTACCTGCTGCAAATGCTGCAACTTGAGGTAGAGGTAATCCCCATTTACGGTTAAATCCTCCAACTAAAGTGCTGTTTGCATAACTTCTTATTGGGTGCAATTTTACACCTAAAATTTTCTCTATTTCTTTCGTGAGTGGTGCAGGATTTTTGTTGTGTACAGAGGGTGGAATAATAGCATATTGACCCCATTCATCACGTAAAATTAAGTCACTAAGCAGTGTAACTGTAAAAAAATCTCTTTCGATTCTATTGTTGGGAGAAACATGAACCTCATTCCAATTATTAGAAAGTTTAACATTACTGATTTTAATATGTCCGTACCCAGCAGTTCGAGAACCACCAAGCCAAATATCCTCTGATTTTTGCAGTAATTCTATCAGGGAATTAGCATCAGTCTCGTTACTACATATAATTACAGCTTGAAAAGTTTGCTTGCTATCAATTGCTTCGTAACGGAAGATTTCCCCCTCTCCTTGAAGTTGATTAGTTTGGAGATTGCGTTTAATTTGAGTTGAGCGTCCTTGTTTGCGATCGCGCTGGTTATGAATATTAATTCTTCGCTTTTCTTTATATAGCGTTATCGAATCACTTTTTTTAATGCAAAAACCTTCACCAATAGATTTAGGATTCTCTAACTCATCGCTTTGCTCGATTCCAAAATCGAAAATTGTGATTTCTGGCGATTCATCGTTTAACTCTGCATCCTTCTCTTTGAACCAAGAACGCACAACAGGTAAAGTGCGCTTATCTTCATGACTTAGTAAATAAGCATTGAGATACTTGGTACTGTTAGCATCAAAAAATAAACGTTTGACTTCATCATTATCTAAATCAAGCTCCTGCAAACCATGTTGCTTTAGATAACGTCCAATAACCGCACCACGAATCATGCTACCAGGGATGTAAGAATAGGAAATATCACTATTTGGATCGCCTTGAAATGAAGTTGCAAGTAAAGGTTGTTGAGTATACAAAGAAAAAGTAATGACTTTCACTTAAACGACCTCCGGAATTTGACCAAATATGTTGATATAGCGATTCATATCTTCTTCGGAAATATCATCAAGGGTGCATCTAACATTTCCCCTACCTCGATTGCGTC
The DNA here is from genome assembly GCA_035967975.1 of Scytonema sp. PMC 1070.18. GTDB lineage: Bacteria > Cyanobacteriota > Cyanobacteriia > Cyanobacteriales > Nostocaceae > Scytonema. Next base: position 25,717 of record JAWQFQ010000009.1, on the reverse strand, counting down.
CGCTTCCTACTCGTCTCAATGCTAATGTACTTACACATAAAAGTGATAATATTTCATCATTGGGTTGAGTCTCGAATAATAAATCTGCCTTAAATTCAAGTTTCCGGAGAATGACTCGAACAGAACGCAAACTTCCTTTATCTGCAACGTAAGTTTGATTATTAATAGCAGTTTGACGACGAATAGCAGTCAAAGAATTAAGAACATCTTTTTCTGTTAATTCTTGATTTTTTATTTGCCAAGTTATGACTTCTCGTAAATCCTCTGGTAAATATGCATCACAAACATACATCGCTCCCATACTTTCTAAATTGCTACCAGATGAACCAAATAAAGTGCAAGCAAGATTTTCCCAATAAGTACGGATATGTGAGGGTAAAGTTAATAATAAATTGTCGCATTCCTCACTCAACAAACCCTTTAAAGTTCGTCCACGTAAGTATGGAAAACCAGAGGAATCATGTTCAACTTCTTGGTCTATTAATCCAGCAACACCATCACCTCTACCAAATGTTGTATCGCTTAAAAGTTGAATTGTCATATAATATTTAACCATTTAACCTTCCAGCCCCAAATAAAATTCCATCGCTTCAATGGCATCAAAATATCCACAACGTCTGTTAAGCCAACCATTTTTTGCTAACTGCTCGTTCTGACCACTAGATTTTGGAAATAATGGCAGTTGTAATTGCGATGATTTGCTATAATTTCGTAAAAACTCTTCAACGGCTTTGTCAGAAGCTTGACGCAGAACTTCTCGTAAAGCCATCACTTTATTATGTTTTCCTTCCCAATTTTTCCCTGTTTTAAATTCTCTAACAACTTGGGTAAAACCTTCCCAAGTACACCAATCGCTGCTATTACTTTGCAAGCGTACCGGACGCATTGTCAAATCGTAAATATCCTGATTCTTGGGGATTTTATACTCGCGATCGCGAATCTCCGAGATTGAACCAATTAAACCACTTGCTGCTAAATGCCAATCCAAAGCAGAAAAAGATTTATCTTCAAATTTATTCTCTTTGACGAATTTCTTGGCTGATTTACATAATTCTTCACTAATAGCGTAAGCTCGTGCAAAGGGATAATGAGTTTTGACAACACAGACACCAGCACAAGCTGTTAAAGCTTTACCATCAGTGACTGTTTGGTTTTCAAATTCTCGGAGAAATAAAGCTGCTAATTCGATACCAATTCTACCTTCACAAATAAATGTAATATCATCTCCTGCGTAAACTAAAGGACGAAAAGGTAAATAATATTGAGCATTTAGGTTAAATTCTCCAAGACTACCTAATACTTTTCCTTGTTGAATAGATTTAACCAGAATACTTGCAACTGCTTTGAGAGCATTTATACCAGCACTATCAACACTTTTAGAAAAATCTCGTATTGCATTGATATAATCCCGATTAGTTTTTCCCTGACGACCATGATTTTTAAATCTCGTTCCCATCCCATTCCCATCAACATGAATTACCGCTGCATAACTGGATTCACCTTTAGAGCGACCTAAATGGTCAGTACGATAGGGAAACTTGTAAATCTTTCGATCTACTTCGTCTGCAAATATATCTTGTAGTTTTATATTCGCTTGACCGACTACTTCTAGCTTTCTCTTAGCCTCGGTAGAAACTAAATAGCTATCTGCATCTTCCTCATCACCATACTTAACATAGTTTTCACTTTTACCTACTGCGGGGAGTAAGGTTGAATTACAGCTAGCAGTTACTCCCAAACCTAATAGTGGAACAGAAGACATTCGCTCATATTTTTGATAGTCGATATCATATTTCTTTAAATCCTCAACGACTCCATATAAGTTATTGTCACTTTCGTCATTCCAATCAAACTCTTTATGAGCAACTAGTAAATGAATTCCTGGTGCTTCTTGTAATACTTTTCTACTCAATATCTGGGTAAATCCAACTGCAATTTCCCGCGATTTGAATATAATCAGAGCATTACCACCATTTGCATAGATTATTTCTGCATTTAGTTGGCTTTTTTCGATAGCATCTTCTTGTCTACCTTTTGGCACATTGAATTTTTGCTCTAAAATTTCTTCAATCCAAGACTTAGTCGCTTGCGATAGTAAAAAAGATGCTCCAATATTCTCCCGCAAACGATTACTCTTGAAGATATAATTCTGTTTTCCTGTTGTATCAATAACAGTTACAGTATATTTTGTCATTTTGTCCCCTCATCGTTTTGCTTAATCCAAGTATTAAGTTCTGTCTCTAACTTCTCTAAATGTTCTCTACCAAAAACTGCAATTTTTTTGTTTGGTAGCGTTCCAGATATTTCTGCTTTTAAAGAATCTGGGTCATCAAAACAGCAAACCAAAGCAACTCTTGCTTCATCTCCTCCCATTTGCTGTGCCCTTAAATATGCTTCAAACAGCTTACTTTTACATAATTTCCTGTCGCTTGTAGTTGTACAGGATATAGCAAAAAGCTGATAACCGCGTGTAAATGCAACATCAAATTGAAAATCTTCAGTTCTTGTGAGGTTAATCTTAAAATTCATTCCATAGTATTGTATCAATTGGTTATTTGCAATATTTTTTACTTGCTCCAATACATAATGTTCTAGCCATGTTCCATCTAGCCATTCACAAAAATCCTTTATCTCTGGAAATAAGCCGACAGATTTTACATTCGACAAAGCAAGCTCGCCTTTATCATCCAGTAACTTTTCAGTTTTCAATACTTCTACAAAACTTAATGGTAAGTCATTTAAGGATACAAATATTTCGGCTAAGTCAGTTTTACTTTTCCAATTACCCCAGGTATCATCATCTTTCTTTTTGCGTGCTTTTTCACGAAATTTTTTGCACCAATTAACCCATCGTTTTCTCTTCTCATCCTCACCAAATATTTCGACAAGTTCTTTAGTTAATTCAGCTAATTTAATGTCTTGTGTTGGTTCTTGTTTTAATTCCAACCCATGTAACTGAAAAAGCTTTACCAGTTCAACTTGTAAAGTATCAGGTTTAATTTTCAAGCGAACACGTTCATTGTCTTCCCTATCTATACATATTTCTAATCGACGAGGGTCAAGATAGCTAAAAATAATATCTTCGCGTCGCTTATAAAGTGTATTTGATTTGTCTTTTATCTCTTCGTAAAATAATGCTCTGTAAGAGTGTGCGGACATGGCTTTTGTACCACCTGTATAATTTAAGCCTACTGTTCCGCTTTTAATACTTCCTAGCTTCTCTTTTATTTCTTGCTGGATATAGTAAGCATCAGACTCATAATCATTGAGCGATCGCAATTCTATATCCTTAAAACCGTTTAACTCGCTTTTTAGAATGGTTTGCAGTCGCTTCGCTGATTTTTCTGTACCCGTTGAATATACCAAATACGCAGTTCCACCTTTATTCAACAGCATTTTGGCTGCAACGTAGTTAGGTAAGGGATTCTCACCAACCAGCAAAAACAAGTGGTCTACTTTATACTCATCAAAATCAGATGCACTCATACGGTAGATGTATCCTTCTCAAAATTGCCATGCCCATTATGGCACATGGTCGGAAATACCCCATTCCGAATAGCTGCTAATGTATAAACAATTAACCAAATAGGTCAAACTGTTGTGAATACCATATTTAAAGACTATCCAGATTTTAACCTTTTACAAAAACTCGTCAAGGGTTCCCTCGACCAAAGCCAAAATTTGACTCGCGCAATTAGACTGTGGGCATTATTACGATGGTTATATAGCCAAAATAGCTACATTAAGCTTGTAGACCCTTTTACTTACGCAAATTGGCGCGAAGCTTTTTTTACTGAAACCCACAAGGATGAAAAGCAAGCAGATATTCTCAACCATCAAGATTTGAATTGTGCTTGCACTAAGACAACCAGACAATGGTTATCAGAGTTGGAAGTACCCATTGACAAATGGCAGGATTCTTTACAAGCACAAATACCCATAGCTAAATCGGAACTGGAAGAAATTCTCGAAGAAAGATTATTTGCCCAGGTTCGTAAATCTTTACAAAGTGATTTTGAGTTATTAGTCAGTCGTAATTACCTACAAAGAAGCCAACATAATACTGGTAGAAGTAAATATTATCAGCGATCGCAAACATTACCAAGCTGGAAAACAAACGAAAATATTACCCCTCAAGCAAGCTTAAGTATAAAGAAACAAGCTTATTTAGCAGGGACTTTAGGTTTGTTTAGTTTTCTCGATCCTAATTTACCCGTATTAGCTGAAGAATTTTCTGAGGAAGAAATAGACGAGGACAATCATCGTGTATTTCTCTATGTAGATTATGTCGTTCCTGATTCTAGCCCAACACAAGATGCTGTAGATGAAATTCAAAGTCAGTTGCAGGAAATTTGGAACTCTGAAAACGTTCCACCTTTACTTTTTACATACCATAGTGCCCATAGGAATCAAGTTAAAGAGTGTGTTGTTTATCCAGTCTGTATTTATTTTATGGAGCGTGCTAAATATCTATGTGCCTATGGAACGACTCCGCACAATGATATTAACTGGTACAAATATCGTCTTGACCGCATTATCTCCCAACGCATAGAAGAATTATCTTGGCAAGATATTCGGGTTCCACAAATTTTAAAAGAAATCAATGATAATCATCAATTACCAACTCCCAAAACCGTCAACACAAAATTAAAAGAAGCTTGGGGATGTGATTTTTACAAAGAAAAATCATTAATGATATTACGATTTGACCAAGACTTCCATCAGCGCTATATCGATGGAATTAGTATTCATGACACGTTTGCTAAAATAACTTACAAGCAAGTATTTACCCTCCTTCAACAGCATATACTCGACCAAGAACATCGGGAGGTAATTTTAAATATTCTTCAATCTCGTCCGAGTAACGATGCATATTACCAAGTCAATTATCGAGTTACAGATTATTACGTTCTCAGATGGATACGAGCTTTAGGCGCAAAAGTTGAAGTTTTATTACCGTGGAATTTACGTCAGGAAATGACTCGTGAGATTCAAGATATGTTGAATCTATACGGACATATTGTTGGAAGTAGTTATAAATAATGCCATACACTACAAACTAAGTAACCTGTCCATTAGGTACGTTCAATCTGCAAAGAACCGAAAACGCAATCTACAGACTAGGTGACGATGTAGCGATGCGGTTCCCGCGCCACCCTGACGTAACGGAGTCGATTGATAATGCAAGGGAAATTTACCCAACTGCTAACAAAATAGTCTCCTCTTTTTTACAACGCTTGGGTCAAAATCTGTGAAAATGCTTATTTTACAAGAGTTTCAGCAGTTTTAACGTTATGATATATAATAAAGTCTGAATTAGATACTAAATTCAATATCAAATTATATGATTAATCTTGAAAATATACACCCACTCACGGATTTCAAGCGCAACGTCAAACAGTTTATCGAACAGATTAAAACAACAAAATCCCCACTTGTACTTACCGTTAACGGTAAAGCGGAGATTGTCATTCAAGATGCAAGCAGTTTTCAGGAGATGATGCGACGCTTAGAAGCCTCGGAAGCAGAAGTACGCAAACTCAAGCTCGAAGCATTGCACCGTGATATTGCCTTGGGTATGGAACAGTTACAAAATGGTCAATATAGCGAATACGATGACGAGTCTTTACCGAGTTTACTGTCAGCCATTAAAGAACGAGGACAACGCAGAATTAATCAAGATTAAGCTCCATGAATCGTTACAAAATCTCCCAACTCGCACAGCAAGACTTGGAGGATATTTGGGTGTATCTTGCTCAAAATAATCAAATTGCAGCAGATAAACAGATTGCGAATATTTTAAACCGATTGCCGATGTTAGCTCAGTTTCCAGATATGGGACAAATGCGGGATGATTTAGGCGAAAAGCTGAGAAGTTTTCCAGTAAAGCCTTACATGATCTTTTATACCAAGCTTGATGAGTTTCAAGATAAATAGCGTGTTTCTAGCGGGTACAGCACTATGTTTCAATCCCGTTGCCGGGAATCGCTACGTTTCAAGTATTATATCACTATCCAATGACAAGTTGACTATGCCCAAGATAAAATAACTTCATGTATTGTCACAATCTAGTTTTTTCCCGTCATGCTATCCAACAAATGTTTTATCGTCAAATAAGTAAAAAGGAAGTAGAATCTGTGCTCGTTTATGGAGAAGTGATAGAAGAAAATCCTGATGATACACCCTTCCCGAGCTATCTAATCTTTGATTTTGTAGAAGGGAAACCAATTCATGTTGTCTGTTCCTATGATGAATCTACAGATACAGGTTATGTGGTAACAGCTTATATTCCCGATAGGAATATTTGGTCAGATGATTTTAGAACTAGGATAAGATTATGAAATGCGTCATTTGCAAGAATGGACAAACTAAACCTGGTTTCGTAACTGTGACTTTAGAAAGAGACGAATGTATTGTTGTCATTAAAAAAGTTCCAGCGGAAGTTTGTGATAATTGTGGAGAATACTATTTAAGTGATGCAATTACTGAACAAGTGTTAGATAGGGCAGAAGTTGCTGTTAATAATGGGGCAGAGGTTGAGATTATTAGATATGCAGCTTAGGTTTGGTGAGTTCTGCATCCTAATGTCTAGAATCGGTTAGATATCTTCATGTTAATTGTACCGAGCGTTGGTCGCACAACCGCAAAGCACGTACAACCAAAGAATAAAGCTGCAGAAACTCAATCTCATCGCGCTCGAATTTATTCAAATCAAACTCTTTGAGGTTGTAAACACTTTTCCCCAAACTTGGCTGTGGCAAATAATCATCATTCGGTAAAAAATGTACCATATAACGCCAACTGTCTGCGATCGCATTTTATCAACAGGAATTAGGCGTTGAGACACCAGAGGTTTCCACAGGCTTTGCTGACAAGATTATCGCACTTTCCGCTGACAGTAAATCCCTTGCAGACATCACCCGCAATCCACTGTTGCTTGCGTTGATGTGTAAGCTCTTTGGTGAAGATGGTAACGTTCCCGAAGACTTAACCGTCAGCCAACTCTATCAAATGTACTGGGACTTGCGAATTGCCACAAGCCGCAAACAACATCCAGATAATCGCCGTATTGGGATGGTGAAGAAAAATCTCTGCTTGATGATAGCAGAGGTGATGTACAACTGTTCTAACGAACGCTTGCGTGATTTTGTCTACGAAACTCAATTGCAACTTAATGAAACTGAGTTTCTTGCGTATGAAGAACTTCAAAGCGATGGGGTTCTACAAGAGTTGGGTGCAGATAGAGTCAGTTTCTTCCACCAAACTTTTTTAGAGTTTGCGATCGCCCGCTGGTTTGAATCAACTCCCCAAGGAGAACAAGAGAAGCATCAGCTACTCAACCACTTGACACAACCTGAAAATGCCTACTTAAAACACTATATCTGGCCTGTTGTGCGTCAGCTACTAAATCTTGTCAACTTCAGTGAATTTTACCGCATTGCTGATACTTTAGATAAAGAAAAACTCTTGCCATTTCGTGCGCTTGCTTTTGCATCGGTTTCCCGTACCGAACCGGAGAGTGCTAATATCCTGCTGCAACTACTCCACAACGCACTCCACCAAGGTGACGCCTATCAAGATGTGCTGCTTGTTGTCGCTTCCGGCGCACCTAACCGCCATATTCAAACCGTGTGGACACTGCTTTTGGAAATGATGAACAAAGCAGGAATGACATCAGCTTGTAAAGCAGCTGATATCGCCGGGGAGTTACTGACTCGCATGAAAACTACGACAGAAAACCCTGTTGAACAAGCAATATTAGCTGTGAGCGATCGCAAATCCGCTTCCAGACGGGAAAGAGAACAAAATTCCGTGAATATCTTTGGTAAGTTAGTGACTTCTTACTCAAGGACACCTAAAACTTGGGGACACGGAATAGATGTTCATGTCTTAAATTATCTAAAAGAGCGTTATTTTTGGTTTGGCAGTTATACTCGTTCAGTCGTCATCCAACTTTATCTCACTCCTGGAGTTCCCATTGAGTTACAGCAGGAATTCCTTTTGCATATTATCAGACAGAGAATCACAGATCAAGGAAGTGAAAAAGAAAAAGCACTTGAATTACTAGAGCGGTTGTTACCAAGTTTCATTCAGTTAAATAACTCAATCTTTGGCTCTTCTTTTATCGAAGCACTTAACGCATCCTTACCCTCTGGGTGGGACTTAGTTCAAGCAGCAGCAGTTAGTTATCTAGCGGTAACCAACCCAGAATTGATAAATATATTGATGAATGAGTTATTTCAAGAAAATATACCAGAAAGTCATAAAGAAAAACACCGCCGTTATCTCATTGTCCTCAGTGAAGCCATCAAACGGGGCGCAGGAAATTCTATCGCTTTAGTTTTACTACAAATCCAAATTATTCACATAACACAGAATCAATTATCTATCATACTATCCTTAATTGCGAAAATAGTGAATCAAGCCCAAGAGGGGAAGGCAATCTCGGCGGAATTACCATTCAGGCTAGCTGATTGGATTATGCCAATAGTCAATATTTATCCTACCGATGTGATTACAATTATCGATTATTTAGCTTCATTAGAAGTTCAGTTAAAACCGTTGTTAGAACAACTTCTAGAACAAAACATTCCACAACTCAATCAACAACAGTTAAATTTAGTCATTAAGCGGTTAAAAAATATTCCCTCATCGCTAGAATCTTATCTGCTGTCAACAACAAATTATAAAGAATCAAGGTTAGCGTTAGTCAAATATTACAAGCAGCAAGCAGAAGATATACAATCAAAGTCAGCCGTTACATCGCTCCTTAGTTTATGCTTAGATGAAAGCCGAGAAGTAGCACTAGATGCTGGTGCTGCTATCCTCCAGATTGTAGAACAAGAACCACAATTCAAAGCATCTGACTTCATCCCCGTTATTGCTAATGCCAAAATTTTAGGAGTACGTCATAACTGCTTAAAAGCTTTCATTCAAGTTGTAGAATTAGGAGGAGAGACAACAGACTCAGATATTCTCAATATTTGCCATGCTTTGAAAAATGACCATGTTCCCGAACTTGTACAACCATTCTATAGCTTAATCACAATTTGGATGGAACGAAATCATTCTATAACAGATGACTTGGCAGAATTTATATTTCATTTTACCCATCGCTTGATTAGCCTTAAGCAAGGTAAAACAATTCATAATGGTATTGCCAATTCTGCATTTATCACCTTAAAAAATATGGCTAACTTGGAATATCCCCACTTCATTTTGCCATTAAGTTTATGTGCAAGAAATTTGCTTCGCTCTACAAATGTTCTTAAGGTGAATAACGCATTTATTATTGGTCTACTTTCCAAAATAACTAAGTTTGACCCTGATTTTCTGGCTTGCATAGTTAGAGAAGACTGTGTGACAGAAACTGATGTTTTACCAAGCGCAAATATTTGTGCAGTTGTCGTAGCCATTTTATACACTCAAGGAAAACATTCATCCTTGCTTGATGAAATCTTAAATAATGAAAAGTTTCCCCAGGAAGTGAAAAATCTTATTATCAGAGAACGGGAAGCCCTGAATTAAAATTCGGGCTAAAAGCTTAAACCCGTTAAAACGGGTTGAAATCCATATTCTATGAGATTTATCTAACGTTAGCTAAAAGCTGGGAAATTTATTTCTTGGCTCTATCCCTTGCAGTATTGGGTAAGATAAACAATTTTTAAGCTAGCGATCGCTGCTTTTAACATTTCCATTAGTTCCACTTCCAAAGAAGTTAAAAGCAAAAATCTTCTAAGTCTTACCATGTTTTTGTTCCGTTTCCATTAGTTCGACTTCCGAAGAAGTTAAAAGTAATAACCCAAAACCTCATAGTCTCCGTGGTGATAGGGGTTTCCATTAGTTCGACTTCCGAAGAAGTTAAAAGCAGCTGAAACAAGTTGGGGTCGCTATAGCTGTTGGTGGTTTCCATTAGTTCGACTTCCGAAGAAGTTAAAAGACAAAAAAAGTGCCCTAATTACATACCTAACTTAAACGTTTCCATTAGTTCGACTTCCGAAGAAGTTAAAAGAGCGTGTTCAAAATTCTGAACACATAGAAGCTGCTATCGTTTCCATTAGTTCGACTTCCGAAGAAGTTAAAAGTATATTGGAGTCCATGAGCCGGGAGGTGTGCAGCGGTTTCCATTAGTTCGACTTCCGAAGAAGTTAAAAGGCTAGACTTTTGAAAGCCTTGCTCTGAGTGCATTTTACACCCCATTATCTGAGGGGGTCAAGTTTTTGCACAAATTATGAGGAATGAGTTTCAATAAACTCACAATAAACCACCTTCAAATCCTTATCCTGCAAGTTACCTGAGGGGGTCAACGAAAGAATAAGGCTTTCAGCCATCGCCTGACCCCCTCAGATGCTTATCAATCACTATTTATTGATAAGATTAGTTAATCAATATATATTCCCCTCTACCAGTTCCATCTGCCAGTCTAGTACAGGTCGGCGGAAATAAAGTACCCATTAAACAGCTAATATTTTACCTTTATAAGTCCACTTGAATGGCTTTGCCATAGTGTGATTAAAGTTGTTAATAAAATCCAATATCTGGGTTTTTAGGTCAAAAGTACTAAGAAAGTTTCCGCGTTTGAGTAGTTTACGTACAAGAATGCTAAACCATATCTCAATTTGATTTAGCCCTTCGGGTTCGCCAGTCGCTACAACGGGGAGAACCCCCGCAACGCGCTGGCTCACCAAGAGGAATGTTTAGGGGTGTAATGAAAGACAATTCGATGTGTTGGATCGCTCTCGAAATGCCGCTCGTGTTTTCATCGATTAATGGTATCCGCTATATCTGTAGAGAAAAGCACCATTAAAACAGAATCAGGTGTCAATACTGCGTAGGTTTTGAGCCAAGAAATAAATTTCACAGCGAGAAGCTAAAGTCAGATGAATCTGACTGTGCTTAGCTTTTAACCCGTTTTAACTGGTTTGAGCTTTTAGCCCAAATTTTAATTTAGGGCAAAACCTCCAAGTATTGAATCAGGTGTAGATTTAGGGGTAGTTAAATTTACAGCTAATAATCAAAATTACCAATGTTCGATAACGTATGTCGCTTTTTAGCAGAGTCATTTTCAGCCGATTTCGCCTCCTGGCTACTCGGCGAATCTGTTGCACTTACCCAACTCAGTCCATCAGAATTATCCCTCGAACCGATTCGAGCGGATGCTTTAATTCTGTTACAGTCAGATGAAATTGTTCTGCATATCGAATTCCAAACCGAACCAAAAGTTGAAATTCCCTTTCGGATGACGGATTATCGGTTAAGGGTGTATCGCAGATTTCCCAACAAGCGGATGCATCAAGTTGTCATTTACCTGCAACCCACCACATCCGAATTAGTCCAGCAAACAGCTTTTGTTTTAGAAAATACCCGTCATGAATTTGGAGTGATTCGTCTTTGGGAGCAACCCACCGACATATTTTTAAATACCCCTGGTTTGTTACCGTTTGCAACCCTGAGTCAAACTGAGGATAAAACGCGAACATTACAACAGGTTGCAGAAGTGATTGAGCAAATCAACGATCCCCGGACACAAAGTAATATTGCTGCATCAACGGCAATATTAAGTGGGCTAGTATTAAACAAGGAACTGATTAAAAGGTTATTACGGAGTGATCCTATGCGCGAGTCTGTAATTTATCAGGATATTCTGCACGAAGGAGCTTTATCGATGCTTATGCGACAACTTCGCCGTAAAGTTGGAACTGTCCCACCTGTACTACAATTAAAAATTCAATCTCTACCACTCACGCAGGTTGAAGAGTTGGGAGAGGCTTTACTTGATTTTTCGGATTTAACCGATTTAGAAGCTTGGTTAGCGCAAAATCAAGGTTAATATTATCTTTTGGAAAGAATCATGACAATTTCTCAACCAGAGTAGCACTTTTAACTACTCAAAATTAACCAAAAAAATCAATTCTAGATTGGTTTTCGTACTGTTTTCGTAGATTTTATACAGGTCACTTTTTTTGACTTCCCCGTGAACGGTTACCAAAATTCGTTGTCAAAATATCACTTTATGGGCGAAGCCACAATAGCGCCACTCGTGTCGTTCCATGTCAATCAGGTGTTGTAAATTTTAAGAATGATAGCGGTTAAAATACCTAGAATCTTGTCAATGGGTGGTAAAGGATACTCTACGAGATCTATCGAGACTAGCTTTTCTTCTAAGAGAAGAAACCGCCATAAAGTACCAATTGTCACCACACCATGAACAGCCCTAGCGTCATTGTTAAAAATCTGTGCTCCAACCATTTCAGCTATGCATTGTCCCAAAGCTGACTTAAAATCGCCCTTTTTTGCTTCAACTATAACTATGACAGGTTGCTGTATTTCCGAGAGTACTGGGGAGCTGCTGATTAAAAAATCGCAAACTCCATTCAGTCCTTTTTCCGGGTCTACGTCAAAACTTTCGCCGGAGAATAGGCTGATTTTTCTTTGAAAATTTTTGCGTAGCTCTACTAATATCGGACTAATTATGAGTTCTGAACGTGCTTTTTCGCTTCCCGTCGCTATCGCCAACGGTATATTCTCATTGAGAATTTCTGCTAAAACGGCACTTGGTTGTACAGTAGATGCTTGCTCAAATAAGGGAATAATTTCCTCTTTGATCGACAAGCCAAATGCCTTGGTCGTTTTGCTGACAGAGGTAAAATCGCTATATGCCATGACCTGAGTAAGTAACTTTATCACTATTGTCACCAAAAGTGCGACACTACAACTTTTCTGTTCCCTCAAGCTTTGGGCGCTTTTCAGTTTGCCTTGTCCGTAACGAATCAACAACCCAGCTTGATAACCTTGGGTCATCATGTCGCCGCCTGCAATCGGGTTTGTGACGAATGATTTGCTGGAGGCTGGCATTCCAAAGCACGATATTGTATTGGGATTTCAGCATCCCAGAGAGCGAGCTTTAACTGAGTTTGCGGTCGTATAGCGCGATCGCCCATTTTCCCCAGTAGGCAAGCTAGATGCTATCATCTCCACCCAGTCTAGTATCACCCAAACGGCGCTTCTTGGGGCGATCGCCAGAACTTCAATAACCTGCTTACCTACCCTCCCGTCAAGAGAACCTAAAGATATTACTGATGAAGAAGTAGCAAAAGCAGCTAGGGATATGAGAATGATGCTCATAAACAGACACCTGTAACCATGCCCTTAGTGTTGCAAGCTGCTAGGGCAGAGTTTCGGTTATGATATCAAACTGTTATGATTGGAGCATATTACTCCCTTCCCGCTACAAGATTACCGATTTTTTTTCTTCGTGTCCTTCGCGTCTTCCCTTCTCTTCCCTCCGGGACGCTGCGCGAACGAGACGCTACGCGAACGCAGTTCGTTAATAGGTAATCTTCGAGTGTAAAAGGAGTAAAACAAATCCAAATCTAAAATCTTAAATTAAAATGCCCTATCCATTTCCAGGAATGAATCCTTATTTAGAAAATCCAGAATTGTGGTCAGAAGTTCATCACTTACTGATTGGAATTATTGCTGAGACATTGAATCTTCAACTGCTGCCCAAATACCGAGTTGCAATTGAAAAGCGTGTTTATCAAATGTATGGGGAAGATTCCCTGTTTGTTGGCATTCCTGATGTGACAGTAGGACGTTCAAAAACTGCAACGACAGAACCTAGTAATGTTGCAGTTGCCGCACCTCCATCAACTCCTATATCTGTTACGATACCAATGCCAATGGAATTTCGTGAGGGATATTTGGAAGTTCAAGAGATGGCAACCAAGCAAGTTGTTACCGTCATTGAAGTACTTTCTCCAACCAACAAGCGTTCAGGAAAAGGACGGGATGCATATGAACAAAAGCGTCGAGAAGTGCTCTTGAGCCAAACTCATTTAGTAGAGATTGATTTACTGCGAGGAGGAGAACCAATGCCAGTTTCTGGTAACTCTAGTCAAGGAGATTATCGAATTTTAGTTAGCCGTGGCGATCGTCGTCCTCGGGCTGATTTATATGTATTCAATCTACCAGATAAAATTCCTTTATTTCCATTACCCTTACATTTAGAAGACACAGAACCAGTCGTAGATTTACAGGTGCTATTAAGTCGTGCTTATGACCGAGCAGGTTACGATTTTGCCATTGACTATCATAGCGAACCTGTACCACCCTTAACTGAAGCAAATTCTCAATGGATGGATACTCTACTACGGGAAAAAGGATTAAGGTGACAGCATGAATATCGGGCTATTTTATTCTAGAACTGGTCAACGAAAGAATAAGGCTTTCAGCCATCGCCTGACCCCCTCAGATGCTTATCAATCACCATTTATTGATAAGATTAGTTAATCAATATATATTCCCCTCTAGTAGTTCCATCTGCCAGTCTGGGTGTTCTTGTTGAGGTTGCTTTCAATGACTGATAAAATTGAGATACCAACTAAGTTTCGCTTGTAAAGTGTCAGGAAAAGCTGGATGCTTAAAGACCGCTTTCACGATGCAGTCAGAGTAGCTCTAGAGAAAGAAAAATGGGTAATTACTGCCGACCCCTTAGAAATGAGTGTTGGAGATGTAGATTTTGAAATTGATTTGGCAGCAGAGATGTTAGCAGCTGAGCGAGCAGGCGAAAAAATTGCAGTTGAAATCAAGAGCTTCATAGGGCGATCAAATGTATCAGAATTTCACACTGCGCTTGGACAATGTATGAACTATCAATTCGCTCTTGAAGAAGTTGATCGAGAACGAAAACTTTATCTTGCAGTACCCGAGTCAATTTATAGCTCGTTTTTCCAACGTCGTTTTATACGGTCAGTGGTTGAACGAACTCAAATTCACTTACTGGTTTACGATGAGAAACAGGAGATTATTATTCAATGACTGTAGAAAAATATCGTCAAATCATCCAACAGTTAATTTTAGAGCGAGCACAACGAGGTGTGGCACAAGAGGAAATCGAAACACAAGCCATTTTAGATACCACTCGTGACCACTACCTGTTGCTACATACGGGTTGGAGAGGTAATCGCCGCACACATGGATGCAGCCTGCATCTCGATATAAAAGACGGCAAAATCTGGATTCAGCATGATGGAACCGAGGTCGGTATTGCTACACAACTACTCGAACTAGGTGTACCAAAAGAAGACATTGTTTTAGCGTTTCATTCTCCGTATATGCGTCAATTTACTGAGTTTGCTGTTAAATAAGGCAATAGGCAATGGGCAATAGGCAATAGGGAGGAGGTTAGGTTACGACCATATTACAGCACCTGATGAGTTTCGACCATCAAGAGAATTACGCCCAGCTGAAAATGGTTACACAAGCAAAACGTTTGAATTTACACTCTACAGTCAACGCTATGCTGGACCTGATAGGGAACAACAGGAATTTCGTCCTTCAAACGCTGCGGTTGTCAACCCCAAAGAACTGGTCGGGATGAAAACTTTGAACAGCAAGGGTTGACTTATTCCCTTGATAGCGTTGACAAATTCGGTACCTCATGAGAAATTGTGTTTATCTTGTCTCGCAATTCTCACAAATCAAATAGGATTGCTTAAGAACAAATGGTTTTGCTTCAGACAGTAAAGGGTGGTTTTCTGTCGGTTATGGAGCTTTTTTGGAGGCAAATTTGCCTTGATACCCGTAGTATTTATTCCAAGAATAATGCTGTTTGAAAATAAAAAGAAAACTTTACTCAAAAAGACTTTCAATATCCCTAGCTCCGTGGAGGACTCGAATAACTTCGATACCGTTATCAATAGGACGATAAAATATAATGTAATTATTAACCGGAAAACTTCGCAGCCCTTCAAGAATTTCAGCACGTTCTTTCCCCATTAATGGGAATTGTGCCAAAGTCTGCATTTTTTCACCTAACATTTTTAACAAAGAGTCAGCTCGTTCCTCGCTGTAATCTGCAATGTAGTTCCAGATTTCCTTGAGGTCGTTTTTGGCTTTAGGCGTTCTGATAACTTGGCTCATGCGGTACGTTTTCCTTCTCGCTCTCTTTTCGCCTCTTGAATGATTTCCTCAATATTGAGAGGTTCTGATAAACCGCTGTCTAAGCCATTTTGAATCTCTCGACGTAGTTCTTCAAGTCTTAACTTGCGTAAATCCTCTTTCTCTTTGAGAAGCCGCAGCCCCGCACGAATCACCTCGCTCTGTGACTGATACTCACCGCCTGCAAGCATTTCTTCAACAAACTTATCAAATGTTTCTCCCAGATGTACGTTCATAGGATACCTCATGAATATTTTGTAAGCATTTTTTATATAATTTCATATTCTAACAATAACTGTCAATTTTTGTTAGTGATACATTCTATGGTATCGGAAAAACTGTTCAAATTCCCGAACAGCATCATACTGGTCGGATATGGCGATATATTGCAGCAACACATTTGGAGCTAATTCAGTATTGTTTATAAAAAAAACGGCTCGGCTTTAAAGGATGTTTGAAAAGTGATTGGCTGTAATTTCAAGCACTGGTTGATCCCCCCTAGCCCCCCTTAAAAAGGGGGGAAAATCTTTTAAAGTCCCCCTTTTTAAGGGGGATTTAGGGGGATGTGAAGGTCATGCTTTCATGACAAGTGCCCAGAGATTTCTATCTAATGAGTTTGCTGTTAAATAAGGCAATGGGCAATAGGCAATAGGGAAGAGGTAATAGCTCAAGTTGAGATTGCTGAACGTTCTTGTCTTCTAACCCGTTTTAACGGGTTTAAGCTTTTAGCCCGAATTTTAATTCTGGGCTATGCTCAGCAGATTTGAGAGAATTGTCAGACCCCAGAAACCCGGTATCTTTGAGATACCGGGTTTCTCGCCTCAAGGACGGTTTCTCACCGCTCACGAATGATATGCGGATTGCTATAGCTTTACAAAAAGAATATGAAGTATCCGTATTTTTCCGGAATAACTTCCTTGGTTAGGGAAGTACTCTATTAATACATCAAATATCTCTCTGGAGAAATACCAGAAAAATCAACTGTAGTCTGAAGCATTGATGAATTCAACACTCCAGACCTTATAGTCCTATACCTATTCATATGAACTTCTATCAACGTAAGTTATATGCACTACTGCAAGCACCGGAATTACAGGAGTGGGGACAAAACCTAGTTTCTCGACTAGAATGTTTGAAAAATGACTTACCTGTTCTTAAGGAATGGTGGGGTCAAAGTGACGGTAGACAAGCACAAGATATTGGCTCCTCCTCTGACCGTGTTAATCTCCATATAGAAAAGAGAAACAATACAGAAAAAATTACCGTTCGTCATCCAATCAGCGGTCAAAAGCAAGAGGTTGCAGTATTACCGCCTCCAACTGATGCAATAGACATCAGCCAGATACAGAAAGAAGAGGATGAAGAGAAAGTGTTTTGGTGGTTTTGGCGGTTTTACCCAGAACTTTTAGCACACAAGCAACCCGATGCATTACTCTTCCCAGCACATACAGTCATACCCGACTGTCCCCTACATAGCCACCAAAGCACAGTATCAGCCTTGGCGGGTGCGATGTTTCCTGAAACTTGGCGGGTTGGAGACAAACATCAAACTCCTTATCTATTAGTATTTACGGAATGTATTTACCTGGGTGAGTTGTCATTCGTTAATTTACGACCATGCTTTGTTATCTGGATTACCAATAACCACGTTTCCTAACCACCCTGTAGGGACTCATACGGGCACGTATTATGTTGCTGATGCTCAATTACAAGTCTCTGCACTGACAGAACCTCAAAAGCAAGCGATCGCCTTAGCCGGAGATTGGGCGCGATCGCTTTGGGCTGATAGAATCAACATTAATACAAATCAATCGTTGGCAGCTGAAATATTTTCGCCACATACTTGTGCTGTCTATGCAGTACCTGGTCCCGATGCTAATCCAGTTGATGAAGATGATTTTGACTGGCTAGAAACCAATGCTGAAGCAACTCGTGGAGAAGGTATGCTCCTCATCTACGAACAAACCCCTCCTCACAATTACAAACGCAATCCTGATGTTGGAGGAAATGCAGCCAATGGAAACCCCCATTGTTCCTGGGTAAGTATCAAGCGTGTAAATATCCCAAACAAACAAGAAGAGACAGATTGTCACGAGATTGTTTGCCTATTTATGGGTGGACAATCTCCTCAATCAAATCACATCCGTTCCCATTTTCTTCAAGATTTAGAAGAAATCACCGGAGCAGTACATTTATTTGGAGTGCATCCTTAAAATCCTGAACTTCTTATTCTACTAACAACTAACGACTAACTACTAACAGCCTTAACGCAAAGTCATAATTATTGATACTAAAATGACCAACAACCTTAAAAAACGTATCTTAATTCTCACCGCTAACCCCAAGAATACGCCGCGTCTGCGTTTGGATGAAGAAGTTAGAGAAATCGAACAAGCAATGAGACGGGCTCAGCAACGCGATCAATTTGAGTTAGTACCACGCTGGGCTGTTACCCACAGAGAATTACAGCGAGCAATATTAGACATAAACCCCCAAATAGTTCACTTTTGCGGACATGGAAGGGGAGACGAGGGGCTAGTTTTGGAAGATGATTCAGGTGAAGTAAAATTTGTCAATACCAATGCCTTAGCCGGACTGTTCAACTTGTTTGCCGACCAAGTAGAATGTGTGCTCCTAAATGCTTGTTATTCAGAAGTTCAAGCTGAAGCAATTGGACAGCACATTGCTTATGTAATTGGAATGAAGCAATCCGTTGGCGATCGCACTGGCGATTCATGCTAAAGAAATCATTCGCCAATCTCGTCACAAATATGGAGCTACCTGCACTCACTTAGTGCTATATGCTCCAGTAGGTTTCTGTTTCTTTTTCGGTCAGCGTTTGAGAGTCGTTGGTGATGTCATTTGTTACGAGCGCGTTGCAGATAGAAATTACCAACCCTCTCTCAAGCTTACGACTGGTTAAATTGCTGTGTGAACACTGATTCTATGGAAATAAACTTAAACGAATCCACAATTGTCTCGCTGTCATCTGTGGTTGACTATTCATCCCTAAACTATTAATCGTGGTTCGCCCAATTGCAGTTATACCCTTAATTAAACCAGATGTAGTGTCCGCTTGAAAATGGTTCTCCCATCGGTCAAATCTTGGATGAAACAAACGAACTTCTGTATTTGATTCAGAATCGATTCCACTGACACGGTTTCCTTTCCGGAGATTGCAAGAACGACATGCCAGTGCTAAATTTTCAAAAGAATCTGGACCTTCTCTACAAAGTGGTATAATATGCTCTACCTCGAACGGGAAGTTAAAAACAAGTTCAGGAGCATGGCAATATTCGCACCGATGATTAGCCCTGTCAGCAACCAATGTATAATTTGGGTTCATTGGTTGATCTGTTGCAGTAAAGATGCGCTTCTGTTTGTTGCGGCAATGATTTCTGTCTCAACAAGATTATCCAACTCAGTTTGCATTTGTTCTGAGAGCGATCGCCCTTCGTCGCGTGCAGTTCTCCACATATCCATGAGTTCAGATAAACGCTGCTGTTGCTCAACCCCAAAGAACTGGTCAGGATGAAAACTCTGAAGTAATAGTAACGCGCTAAATTCATTTTCACCTAATTCAGCAGTTAAAGCATCTAGCGCTTGCCCAGCAGTTTTGCCTATCGACTGCTTATCACCTGCAACAGCACGGTAGGATTTGTTCCCACTGGCATCATACATAGGTAAAATTGCTACTGTTGTCATGTTCTGCGTCAACGTCACATATTTACTAAATTATAAGAAAAACATCGTGTCTGGCAAGCCAGTACTCTATGCAAGCGGAGAACATCCACCATGACTTCCGAATGGTTAGGTAGCACCATTGTAGGTGTCCTTTCTCAGCATTTTCACAGTCAAGCTTAGAGGATGTTTTAAAAGTCTTCTCGTCAGTAGCATGCACATTTTACATCCACCATTATCCCCCTTAAAAAGGGGGACCGTTAGAGATTTCCCCCCCTTTTTAAGGGGGGCTAGGGGGGATCAACCAAGGAATCGTGCGAAATAAATTATTTAGTTCAGAAAGGCAATCTTGCTACAAGGTGTTTGAGACATAATTGCCTCCTAATATAGCGTTTCCTAGTCTACTGAGGTACAAATTTATCTGCGTCCATCTGTGTTCATCTGCGGTTAATTCTTTCTTCGGTGTACCTCACGCTTGTTGGAAATTGCTATGTAAGTTAGTGGGCATATTTAAGAGCAGATGTCCTTCAAGATGATATAATGATAAATTGATATCCCCGCTAGGTGTAGGGTTATGACGACTTTGACATTAAATTTAGACACCGTTCATTTGACTGACGAACAGTTCTATGAGTTATGTCAAAATAATCGTGAGTTACAGTTTGAACGAACACCCAGGGGAGAGTTGATTATTATGCCACCTGTTGGAGGGGAGAGTGGTAATCGAGAAGCTGATTTAATTATCGATTTGGGAGTTTGGAATCGGCAAACTGGTCTTGGTTATACCTTCAGTTCCTCTACTGTATTTAAGTTACCCAATGGTGCAAATCGTTCTCCGGATGCGGCTTGGATTGAAAAGAAACGTTGGGAAGCACTCACCCCAGAACAAAGACGCAAGTTTCCCCCCATTGCACCGGATTTTGTTGTGGAATTAAGGTCAGCTACAGATGATTTGGAACTGCTGCGTGACAAAATGCGGGAATATATAGATGCAGGAGTACAATTGGGATGGTTGATTAATCCCCAGCAGCAGCAAGTAGAAATTTATCGTACAGGGGTTGGTGTAGAAGTGCGAAATCTGCCGACGGAATTATCTGGTGAAAATCTCTTGCCTGGATTTAGTTTGAGTTTATCTTTATATTGATAGGGATAGGATTCTTATTTAAGAATAGTTGTATTGTCAGACGGAACAATATAGTATAGCTGCTTAATCCTCTTCTAAGAAACAGAAATATTTCTTTACATTCATTGGGAATGCGATTAGGACTTACGTATTTTACAAATTAATGCGATCGCCCAATCACCCCCACCCCCTGGTTTTATGCCTTCGTGAAGTCGAACTTAGGTGTATTAAAGCTTCGGCATCAGTAGTTGCTGAGCAGTCAAGTTGATTTGTGGAAAATTTTGCGATAAAATCAATTGATAACCAGTAAATGTTTTTTGATTATAAACTGAACCAGCTAACAAGCAAACTGTGACTTTATTTTCCAACGGGTCAACAATCCAATATTCATTAACACCAAAGGCAGCGTACTCTAAGGTTTTGATATTATAGTCGCGGTCTATAGATTCGGGAGATACGACTTCAACAATGAGTGGTGGTGCAGTTCTAAGAATCGCTGATTTCTTTTCAATGGAAGCAGCTTGTTGTTGAGTCATGACCAATACATCAGGACGCCTAATTTGTGTGTCGATTATAACTTCGACACCATTGGAACGCGGTTCTAATGTTAGTCCCAGTCGTTGTTTTTCCAAAATAAACTTAAATAATACGAAGGTGATAATTGCTTCGTGATTACCAGTACCAGGAGGCATTTCTACCAACACCCCTGAATCAAGTTCGTAAAGCTTATCTGTGCCATCATTGTAGGTTAGATACTCCTCAACTGTCATTTTTAAGGGTGTTTGAGACATAATTGCCTCCTAATATATAGTTAGTGGGCGCTGTCATTAGCTATTGACCTTGACTTATTCCCATGATAGCGCTAACAAATTCGGTACCTCATGGGAAATTGTGTTTATCTTGTCTCGCAATTCTCACAAATCAAATAGGATTGCTATAGATAGGATTACAGGACAGAAACAATGTGGGTGGAAAGCATTACTCTCTCGAACATTAAGTGCTTTCGAGAACAAAAAATATTCTTTACTCATCAGCAAGGCACAGGTCAGAGAGCAAAACCTTATTCCTGGGTAACTTTACTTGGTGAGAACGGAGTTGGAAAAAGTACATTGCTACAAGCACTTGCACTGCTTTTAGCAGGACCTGAAGCAGCAAAAGAACTTCTCCCACGTCCTACTGGTTGGGTTCGCGACCCGTCTACTCCGGGGAAATTAAGTGCTGTTATACATAAAGAAGAAACTGATGCAGGTAGTTTTGGGGAAGAAAAAAGGAGGCATACATTTGCCTATTGTTACTTTGTAACTGGTGGAATACCTGTCCAAGTAGGAAAGGAAAAAGAAATCTACACTGAACCTGCACTGATTGAAGAACCTTCAAAAATTCTGAGTTGGCTAAGAACAAATGCTTTTGCTTCAGACAGTAAAGGGTGGTTTTCTGTCGGTTATGGAGCTTTTCGTCGGTTGACACGAGTTAGCCAAGTATTGATACCTAGTTTAGAACCAGTAAAACGTTCTAGCAATTTCATCACTCAATTTGATGAAGATAGCGCTTTAAGTTCTTTTGAAAGATGGATGGTTTATTTGGAATTTCGTATTGCTAAAAATCCGGGTGATACTAAAGCGCGACAAATGCGAGAAGTAGGGGAAAAAGTTATTGAAAGTCTTCTTCCTGGAGATGCTCAAATTGCTGAAGTTACTGCTGATGGAATGATTCAATTCACAGTAAATGGTCAAAAGGTTCCAACTATTAATTTGTCTGATGGTTTTCGTAGCATCATAGCCTTAGCAGGAGATTTAATCTGGCGATTGCTTCAAGCTTTTCCGGATTTGGAAGATCCAACCCAGGCATCTGGTGTTGTTTTGATAGATGAGTTAGATATTCACCTACATCCATCATGGCAACGACAAATTGCTGGTTGGCTGCGACAGGTTTTTCCTCGGCTCCAGTTTATTGTTGCTACCCATAGCCCCTTAGTAGCATCCGGAGGAGGAGATGATGCCCTAACTTTGCGTTTAGAATTGGTAGACGGTGAAATTGAGATTAAACAAGTTCAAGATATATCAGCAAAAGATTCTGATGATATTCTGAGAAGCCCTGCTTTTGGTTTAGAATCCACTTATTCACCAGAAACGCAAGAAAAAATAAATCGTTATTACGAACTTAGAAATAAAATAGACAATCTTATGGAGCAAGAACGTAGGGAGTACGAGCACTTAAGACGATTTATGAAAGAAGCACAACCCATTGGAGGTCCTCCCGAACCGGGTAGTTTAGAAGCTCGCACTAGAGCTTTTTTGGAGGCAAATTTGCCTTGATACCCGTATCTCGACCTCAACAACCACCAGCGGTTTTAAAAAGAAATAGTGCAAAATGGTTAGCCAAGTTACAGACAGCTATCGCTGATTTACAGGCTGTAAAGGCTAATCCTTCTGCCACAAAAGAAGAAATAGCTAAGGCTGTAAAGAATGTTGAAAATGCAACGAATAAGTATAGACACAAAGAAATTAAAGACTTATTAGAGCAAATGTTTTATGGTAAATGTGCTTACTGTGAAAGTAAAGTGACAACTACAGGATATGGGGATATCGAACACTTTTGCCCAAAAGGAAATTAAGGTAGACTTAGATGCAGAGGAAAAAGGAGAAAACCCCGAATATATTAAATTACTTGAAGAATTAATCGAACAATCAACCAAGCAACAATTTAACATTCAAAATAATCATTATTACTTTACGGATACTAGCGATCGCTATCAATTAGAAGGCTACTATTATCCAATTCGTTTATACGATACCTATGGGCTGATTTTTGATTGTTCCATTGACGACAAAACCAATCCTCAGCCAATAGATGTTTTTAAAAACCTCCAACAACAAGCAGCAACAAAAAGTGGTAGTATCGGCAAAACTTGGATGGTATCGGGTTCGTTAGTTCCAGGAATCAAACGCGATCGCTCCTTAGAACGAACCTTTCAAGTATTAGGTACAGCCTTTGGTGGTGGTGCAATAGTATCTGGTGTCGTCACTCAACACATCGACAAACCCTTCGTACCAATAAATTAGAAATATTCATTCCATCCTCTATTTTTATCGTTATTTTGGAGTGTTTTAGCCACCCTCATCCTTGGTTTAGCAGCTTGGTGGTGGACTAAACCTAAACAGAAAAAGAAATAGACGTGTAATTTGGATGGATAATTAACGGAGGCGATCGCAAAACTCAACAGGCTCCGTTATATTTAGAAAGAAATATTCTCCGAGTGCTGAAAAAGCTGGAAGAGATGGAAAAAACAAACAATGAGGAAAATGAGGAATCACAAGCATGAGCTATCACTACAGCATGGTAATTCAATGGTCACAGGAGGATCAACTTTTTTTGGTACACTTGCCTGAGTTTCCCTGGCAGCAGTTTCATACTCATGGTAGAACTTATGAGGAAGCGGCCAAAAATGGTCGAGAAGTGATAGAAGCTTTTGTTGAGATGCTGACTGAAGAGAATAAACCACTCCCAGAACCCAGAATACTGCCAACAAAGCCGTTACAAGTTGCCTAATGCAGATTACAAAAAACTATTACTCTGATATTCCTCCGTTAACAGAGGAGTTTTTTGAGAAGGCAACTTTACGGATTCCTGCAACTCAAGCGCAGCAGTTGGTTCAAATTGAGCCTGATGTGTTGAAGTGGTTTCAGGCTCAAGGTGGGGAGTATAAAGCTCTCATTAACGCAATGCATACATAAAAAAATTTGTTGACAGATGCTCCCGTACTATTCAGCAAGGCGTCCTTATTTAAATCCCCTGATTTTAATTATGGGGATTTCCTTATTGCCTATTGCCTTTTAACGAAGCGGATAATTTTTCCCAAAGCGGTGGCGATCGCGCTTGTTTCCAAATAGTCATTGGTTTAAGTTAAAAGTGAAAGCAATACTGCGTAGGTTTTGAGCTAAGAAATAAATTTCGCAGCTTATAGCTCAAGTCAGATTTATCTGACTTTATATGGTTTTTAAACCGTTTTAACGGGGTTGAGTTTTCAGCCCAAATTTTAATTTAGGGCTTAACCTTATTCAGACAATAAACGCTGCATCATCTACAGTAAATTGCGGTTGTGTTCCTAACACTGCAACCTTGCAACGATTATGTGCAGACATGGGGTAAAAACGGATTTGGTCTTCGTTTTTATTGACCAGTCGGACAAGATATTTAGATAGTATTTGGTACTGGTTCTCGTCCAACACGCACTCAAAAACCGACTTTTGTACCCTCAATCCATAGGTTTCTAGGAGTTTTGACACCTTATTGCGACGGGTATCGCTAACGATGTCGTAGCAAACCAAATAAAACATTTGGGGAAGTAGATAAAGAGGTAATGGGCAATAGGCAATGGGCAATAGGCAATGGGCAATAGGTAATGGGCAATAGGCAATGGGCAATAGGTAATAGGTAATGGGCAATAGGTAATGGGCAATAGGCAATGGGCAATAGGTAATGGGCAATAGGTAATGGGCAATAGGGAATAGGCAACAGACAATAGGAAATCAGTTCTTTCTCTTGGTATCCACCTTTATAAAAATTAAATAGGAGTCCTATAATTCAACTTCTAAAAACGAAGGATTTGAGAATTTGTGTTTCCATTAGTTCAACTTCCGAAGAAGTTCAAAGATGAGTTTTTGTCTTCGGTTTTACCCGCCGACTTTTAATGGTTTCCATTAGTTCAACTTCCGAAGAAGTTCAAAGCCTCGACTCTTTTGATTACTCCTGGAGCACAGGGCTATAGTTTCCATTAGTTCAACTTCCGAAGAAGTTCAAAGCTCGCCGTAACTGTATTTGTAACTTGAAGCAGATGATGGCAGTTACTGCCACGATGTGCTTCCACTCAGGAACGAAAGTAGAAAATTCCTGTCACTGGAACGATTACTTGTCCGCAAAAGACGCTATATGCTTCCAATCGCCAAAAGGACAAATTATGCTTCTAAGCCC